>JAKFFN010000111.1:0-45127 GCA_036675025.1 Candidatus Sumerlaeales bacterium
CTCCATCGGCGTCTGTCCCGGAAGAATCATCACGCCCCGCCGCGACAGCAGTTTCAGCAGTTCATCATAAAACCTGACGTCGGAATAGGCTCGCCTGCGGCGGCGCATGATCCACCGCGCCCCCTGCCAGGCAATGAGTATCAGGATCACCAGCGCCGCTATCGCCACCGGCCGCCAGTCAATCTCACCCGAAAAATCTCCCAGCTCAATTTTCGTCCGTTCGTCAGCACTGATCCCAAGTATTTCCGCCTGCTGAAGCTTGCGCATCAGGTTGCGACGCCAGCGCATAACCTGCTGCACTACGCTCACCTGGTCCTGGATACTGTAATCCACCACATACCTGTACCAGCGCACCCGTACCGCATCCATCACGCGCGAAATGTGCTGCAGAAATGGCTGATCAGCGCGGCGACTGACCCCTGCCGGGGGAGTTGGATCAAATGTCATCCAGCCGTAGTCGTCACCCATCCACGCTTCCACCCACGAATGAGCATCCCGCTGCCGCACCGTAAAGTTCCCGCTGATCGCATTCCACTCCGTAGAATAGAAGCCGTTAACCACCCGCGCCGGTATGCCTGCGTTACGAAGAAGCACGGCCATGCTCGTAGCAAAATACTCGCAGTGGCCTTCCTGCACTTCAAACAGGAAGTCCTCGATGAAATTGCCCTTAGCCGTTGGAGTCAGCGTGTAACCGAATTCCGTCCGCAGGCGCCTTTCAACTTCGATGGCCTTGCTGAACGTCGTTTCCTCGTTTTCCGTCCATTCAACGGCAAGCTCGGGCACACGGCCTGTGGCCAGGATCTCCGGCAGTTCAAGGCATTTGGTGAGGTAGCGGTGAAGTCGCTCCTCAGGTGTACGCGGCCGGAAATCTTCCCGTCGGCGAAGCCAGTATTCTTCCCGCTCAGATAATCCTGCCTGGGTAGACGTCGTAAGTTCCGGGCCGGAGGTTTGACTATCCATATACCGGCGCCAGTAGCGCATACGTCTGTACTCTCGATAACGGTCACGTTCCTCCTCACTAAGCAGCGTCGGGGGATGTTCCAGGTCCCGATGCGCTTCGCCAGTTGCCGTCTCTGTTGTCTCCGTTTCCGTTGTTCGGTCACTGTCCGGGCGCCCGTCGATAAAAATGGGCCATACACCCGAAGTCGCTTCGTCAAACGAGCTACCCCAGTTTTCTATTACGCCGTCAAATCCTCCTCCAAAGCCACCGCCGCCACGTCCCCAATCCGACTCAGTACCAAAGCGCAGGTTGTCCGTTGGCCGGCTGACGAGGTTTGCTTTGGCAGGGTCTCGCCGCGCAGCCAGGTCTTCGTGCATGCTGGTAACTTCGTACTGAAACTCCTTCGGCGGCATATCGTCCAGGTAGATAGCCTGCGCCATGCGATCGACCGAGAACTGGAACGGTCCGGGCACTTTGATGGATACGGGAAAGGTGTCGCCGAAGAGGAAATTGGTTACGCCAGGCGGCTGAATGACTCGGTAGGTGTACTCTTTGGGATAAAGTCGCGTTGTAAAAATCGGCTGGAATTCATAGTAGCGGTTCCCCGTGATAATAAAGCTGTTAGTTCTCCGCCAGGCCCGGCCATCAAAGGTATCCAGCGCCACACCGCGCATCCGCACATGGGCAGGCTTCTGATTTCCCAGCGGCTGCACAAACAGCGCCACCGCATCATCCTGCTGAATTTCGGTGAACGCCCCAAATTCCACGTTTTCGGAAAAGGCACTGACAGCGGGTTCGTCTGGCGCGGGCCCGTAAGCCTGGAACAGGTTCTGCGTCGCCAGGCGGGGAATAGCACTGAACAATGCACCAGCCATTAGCGACACTATAAATGTTAAAATAATAGCTGATCGCAACAGCCCACGCGGGGTCGCCGGCATTACGGCCGGAACAGACTTTGTTTCTTCTGTAGCCCACGCCAGCCAGCCCCTGCCCCAGCGGCGTTTGGGCTTATCGGGAAGTGTAGCCGGGGCAGCCGAGTTTTCCCATTCCCGGGCCATCACATACAGGCGCAGCGATATGAGAACAAAAAACACGTAAACGACCAGCATAAACCCGAACGTAATAGCCGTTGTAATTACGGACGCACCGATCACGTGGAACAGACTGATGAGGTAACACCAACGGATTTCGGCCAGGCTTTGCCGGGTAATATACTTGGTGACCTGGAGAAACAAAAACAGGTAAACCGTGGCGATCAGCAGGTTCAAAGACCTTAGAAAAATTACCCCGGCGGACAGGAAAACCAGCAGTGCCGCGACGTTGGCAATAAGCGGAGTAGGCCGCCATCCCTTTTTCCGCTGAAGGTAGCCGAAAATGAGCGCGCCAATACAAATAAGGATCACTGCCGTGTTAAACTGACCCGTCAGCAGCACCGCAATCAGGCCCCACACACAGACAAAGAGCAGACTCACCTCCAGGGCAGCAAGCAGGTTCACGTACGCTTTTCTCCCTGTTGGAGTTTCTCTGTTGGCGGCTTCCATTTGCGGCTGTCCAGCACATGCCAGGCCGATTTCGCTGTCGGTTCATCGTCAAAGCTGACCTGGAGCACACGGTCGTGCCGCGACGAAAGCGCCCGATGAGGCACCAGTTCAAGCACGGCCAGGTGGCGCAGCATCGAAAGCAGCTGTGTCGGCCCCTGTTCCACCGGCACCTCGCCATCATGAGTGATCAGCCCGACTTCATATCCCATCGTTAAAAAATGCCTGGCCAGCGAAGCCGTGAGCGTAATTGCATTTTCAAAATCATCTGCCACGGTTTGGGCAGATTGCTCAGATTTGCTGTTGTTGAGCAGCAGAACTACCTGCCGGCGCTCATCACGCGAGTATTCGGCCAGCATCAGCTTCTGCACGCGTGCCGAGGTTTTCCAGTGCACGTGCCGCGCGTGCTCACCCGGTACATACTCGCGCAGACCGTACAGTTCAGTTCCCGTCCCGCGGATCGCACTTTCCTGGTCGCCGAAACCAAATGGAATGTTCGCTGCCAGTTTCCCCACCGCGTAAGTGCGCGGCAGAGCCAGGATGCGTGAGTCCAGCGGATGCACAATGGTGCGCTCTTCGAAACCAAAGGGGTACCGCGTAGACATTGCCGAGCGCTTTACGGTATGGTAACCCCGCCGCTTCAAGACTGCTGTATAGAAATTCTCATGCAGGCCTGCCCCGGGCACCACCGAAAAATACGCGCTACCCATTTTGACGGCGCGCGATTCCACCGCTTCATGCGTGACGCTCACGGCATAGGTGGCCATATATTTTTTGCGGTTTGCCACATTGATAACAACGTCAAAAGGCTGCTCAACAATAACCGTCTCCGGAAAAATCTCCTCCACCTTCAGTGCCCGCAGGTTTTGCCAGAGCAAGGCGCCGTGTAGCAGGTAAAACGCTATCAGGATCGAGAAAATCAGGTAAAGCAGGTTAGTCCCCGAATGCCAGGCCGCAAACCCGACCAAAATAATGACAACCAGCAGCATCAAGCCTTCCAGCGTGATTTTGAAACGATACGTTATCGCCGCTTTCTTCGTTCTGCCAGGCAGTGCACCGGCCTTTGCCTCGCTGGCAACCACACTCAATGCCAACTCTCCATAAAGTGCCCTGTGATATAGTCTTGGTGCATCACAACCTCTTACGTCCCCCGACTTTTGATAATAAAACCTTCTCGCCAATATGTTTGATCATGCTGGACGTAAACGGAATTTTTGCCGTTGTTGACATAGCTTGATGGATAATCCTGCCACTGCCATCCGGCGGGTAAGCAAATAATCTGAAGGACGTATGCGCGTTTTATGCCAAAGTTTGTAATCAGCCAGGGCGCCGACCCCGGCCGCGAGATCCCGATAAATGGCAGTATGGTCGTGTTTGGCCGGGCGGATGAATGTGACGTGGTGCTGCCAGATCCCAATGTATCCAGGCGCCATGCCCACGCGGTAATCCTCAATGGCATGGTGGCTGTCGTAGACCTTGGCAGCTCAAACGGTACCCTGGTAAACGGTATTCCTATCTCCCGCATATTTCTCATGGACGGCGACGAAGTTACCCTGGGCGGCACCGTGCTGCGCTTCGTTGAAGATCGCGAACTCAGCGCTGAGGTTGGCAGCGTAAGGCCCGATGCCATTGCCGCCGCGCGAACCCACAGCTTTTCTGCCACTGGCGATGACGACAGTAGTATAACGGGCGAGGTAAGCCCTGACCCGCTTTCCCATACCAAGCTTTTTAACCCTGTAGGCGATGACGTAAAGGTGGATGTTCTGAAGGACATTTACCTGAAGTTGAAATCTCTCTACCGTATTTTTGTGGAAGTGGCCCAGGCCGCAAGCCTGAAGGAAATGTTTGAGGCCGTGGGCCGCGGCGTTACCCTCAGCACTCCCGTTGAGCGCATTGTCTTTTTTCTAAACGCCGAAAAGACCGGCAACGGCTGGGAACGCTATTTCGTTCACAGCAGCGTCCGCCTTTCCGATGAAGAACAGAATTCCGCGGAATTCAAGCCCCTGATTGAGCAGGCGGCCGGCTCTCGCAAAGCCGTGATAGCCAATATCACCGCCGACGGCCGCTGTATTGTCGGGGCGCCTGATTCCAATGTGCTCATTGTGCCCCTGATCAAGGCGGGCAAGGTCACTGCCGTCTTCTATGCTGACAATCCGGGCAGCAACCAGCCGATCTCGCGCGAAGATGTGGATTTTATTACCACCCTGGCCCTGCAGGTAGCCGTTCGCCTTAACCAGTTTGAACAGGTTCAGCAGCTTGCCCAGGAAAACCGGGAATTGCGCCGCGCCATCGATGAGGATTTCGCGGTGGTGGTGCAGAACGAAAGCATGAAACGCCTGATGAGCGTGGCCGAGCGGGTCGCCTCTACCGACAGCACCGCCCTCATCACCGGTGAAAGCGGTACGGGTAAAGAGTTAATAGCACGCACGATCCACCGGTTTTCCACGCGCGGCGGCAAGCCCCTTGTAGCCGTAAACTGCGCCGCCCTGCCTGAAACCCTGCTCGAAAGCGAACTGTTCGGCCATGAAAAGGGCGCCTTCACCGGTGCCCACGAGCGGCGAATCGGTAAATTCGAGCTCGCCGATGGCGGAACGCTGTTTCTTGATGAGATCGGCGACATCAGCGCCGGCGCACAAGCCAAGCTTCTTCGCGTGCTGCAGGAGGGCGAGCTACAGCGCGTTGGCGGTAACAAGAATATTAAAGTAGACGTGCGCCTCGTAGCGGCGACCAACAAGAACCTGGCAGAAGAAGTGCAAAAGGGCACCTTCAGAAATGATCTGTATTATCGCCTGCGCGTGATAGAGCTGAACATCCCGCCCCTGCGGGAGCGTGCAGACGACATCCCCGCCCTTGCCGAATTCTTCTTCAAACAGCTGCGTCAGCGTATTAACACCCCTGTAAAGCGCATAGGCGCCAGCGCCATGCAGGCCCTGACGTCATACCCGTGGCCCGGGAACGTGCGCGAACTGCGTAATGTTATAGAGCGCGGTCTTGTTTTTGCCTTTGGTGACGAACTCCTGGCTGAGCATCTCCCGCCGGAGTTCAATGGTGGCGGAACTTCCACCTTTACGCCCGCACTGTCGCCGGTAGCAGGAGCATCAACCGCAGGCGCAGCGCCCGGGGGAGCCCCGGCCTCAGAACTGGTATCATTAGCCGAGATGGAGAAACGCCACATTCAATACGTTCTCGGGTTCGTAAGAGGAAATAAACTGAAAGCAGCCGGACTGCTGGGAATCAGCCGAACCACTCTTTATGAGAAGCTGAAACAGTACGAATTAAGTGATGCCGCTGAGGACGAAAAAGAATGAGTACAGACAAGGCAAGGAAGCCGCTGCCCCACGAACATAAGGAAATCGCCAAAGGATCAGGCCCCGCGGCCATCCTTTTGTTCCTCCATATTGCGGTCATTGGCTACCTGGGATACGTTATCTACTTCCTTTTAACAGGTAATGAATCTGTCTTTTGGAACCTCCTGCCATTTCGCGCCGCCTGGATCTTTTACTTCCCGGCCGTTTTTGCCCTGGTGACCGTAATTCCTACTGATACACTGACCAAAACCGTGGGCAGGGCGGCCCAGACGGTCGGTTTGGCGGCGCTGCTGGTATATGGTGGTGCGTTGATGTATCAGACTTTAGGTGACGAAAGCCGTGGGGGAGCCCCATCGATTATTACCGCCTGTGCAGTCGCAGCTGGAGTAGCCGGCGGGCTGCTGGCGCGCATAGTCTTTAGTTTTGGGTTGGGCAAGGGGAGAGGTTTTTCCTCAAAAAATCACGAGGGAAAATAGAGTTTCTGAATAAAGGGTGCCCGGCTTTCATAATAGAGCCCGCTGCCGCTGGAAGGGCAGAGAGCAACGGCGAAGAAAATTAAAAAAAATCGCCGGATAAGAAATAAAGCTCTCGCCGCCTCGGTAGGTAACAAACGCTGCCGGCGAAAAAGCCGAAAGCAAAAAAAGATACAAAACGCTGAATACACTGAAGTAACGAAGTGTAGAAAGCAAACGAAACAAACGCAGTAAAAGAAACAAAAAAGCGAAAGCTCTGAAGAAACTCAAAGCCGACGCGGTAGTAGAAACGGCAACACGGAAAAGCAAGTTGTTCTTTGAAAACTAGACAGAAAGCAGTTAATCAACACCCACGTTGATTAATGAGTTTATAACCTTTGCGACAGTCTCTTAAATGAGACACAAGATATGGTTTTTGTAAATTAGCATCCTAAAGTGATGCAGGAAACCAATGTCTTTGTTCAGCGAAAGCTGAGTCGAAACATAATGGTTTCCGAACAGTAAATTTTTGAGCTCAAACTAATCAGTTTGGACTTTAACAAGTTTAAGCTATGGAGAGTTTGATCCTGGCTCAGAACGAACGCTGGCGGCGTGGATTAGGCATGCAAGTCGTACGCGAAAATCTCCTTCGGGGGATGAGTAGAGTGGCGAACTGGTGAGTACAAGGTGACTAACCTGCCCTTGAGTGGGGGATAACTTCGGGAAACCGAAGCTAATACCGCATGGTTTCTTGATCTCTCGGGATTGAGAATAAAGCAGTAATGCGCTCGAGGATGGGGTCACCCCCCATTAGCTTGTTGGTAGGGTAACGGCCTACCAAGGCTGCGATGGGTAGCTGGACTGAGAGGTTGGCCAGCCACACTGGGACTGAGATACGGCCCAGACTCCTACGGGGGGCAGCAGTCTAGAGGCTTCGACAATGACCGAAAGGTTGATCGAGCGACGCCGCGTGCGGGATGAAGGTCTTCGGATTGTAAACCGCTTTTGTTTGGGAAGAAGGCCTGTATCGTGAATACGGGATTGACGGTACCAAACGAATAAGCCCCGGCTAACTCCGTGCCAGCAGCCGCGGTAAGACGGAGGGGGCAAGCGTTGTTCGGAATCATTGGGCGTAAAGGGCTCGTAGGCGGACTAGCAAGTCTGGCGTGAAATCTCCACCGCTCACCGGGGAGAGGTCGCTGGATACTACTAGTCTTGAGTTCGGTAGAGGGTCGTGGAATTTCGGGTGTAGCGGTGGAATGCGTAGATATCCGAAAGAACACCGGTGGCGAAGGCGGCGACCTGGGCCTGAACTGACGCTGAGGAGCGAAAGCTAGGGGAGCAAACGGGATTAGATACCCCGGTAGTCCTAGCTGTAAACGGTGGATACTAGGTGTGGGGGGTATTCGACCCCTCCCGTGCCGTAGTCAACACATTAAGTATCCCGCCTGGGAAGTACGGCCGCAAGGTTGAAACTCAAAGGAATTGACGGGGGCCCGCACAAGCGGTGGAGCATGTGGTTTAATTCGACGCAACGCGAAGAACCTTACCCGGGCTCGAAATGTTAGGGACAACCCTGGAAACAGGGCCTCCATCCTTCGGGATGGTCCTAGTATAGGTGCTGCATGGCTGTCGTCAGCTCGTGTCGTGAGATGTTGGGTTAAGTCCCGCAACGAGCGCAACCCTTGTCGTTAGTTACCAGCGGTTAAAGCCGGGGACTCTAGCGAGACTGCCCGTGACAAACGGGAGGAAGGTGGGGACGACGTCAAGTCATCATGGCCCTTACGTCCGGGGCTACACACGTGCTACAATGGCCGGTACAGAGAGAAGCAAGACCGCGAGGTGGAGCAAATCTTCAAAACCGGTCCCAGTTCGGATTGGAGTCTGCAATTCGACTCCATGAAGTTGGAATCGCTAGTAATCGCGGATCAGCATGCCGCGGTGAATACGTTCCCGGGCCTTGTACACACCGCCCGTCACACCACGAAAGTCAGTTGTACCAGAAGTCGCTGAACCAACCCGTAAGGGAGGAAGGTGCCGAAGGTATGGCCGGTAATTGGGGTGAAGTCGTAACAAGGTAGCCGTATCGGAAGGTGCGGCTGGATCACCTCCTTTCTAGGGAGACCTGAGATGTCTCGGTCGAATCTTGCGAGTGGGATCGCTTGATTCACAATCTGATTCAGTCACTCATCAACGAGTGTTAATCTCTATCCCAAGGTCGAACCAAGTCTTGGTCGCCTTAGGTTATAAACTCTGCTCTTCTGTCTAGTTTCCAGGGAACAACTTCCCCTAAATCATGAGAACCCGCCCTAAGCGAGCGTGTTGGGAACCCCAACACCGGTTCCTCAGTTCGAAAGCCCTTTATCTTCGGATAAAGGGCTTTCTTGTTATTGGTCCGACTTTCTAAGTCGCAGTCGGAACACGAGCAAAAACCAAAGCAGCACATCGCCGAGCGCCCTCTGCCTTTGCTTTCGAGCTTATTAAATTGAGCACGCGAATCATGGCGTACGTGATTTCCATGGGACCCAAGCCGCGCGGGGTACCGCGGAATTTATTCCGTAAAGTGAGACGCCAAAACTACGATCAGTTATTAACTGTTCACAGACTATGGCAAATACACCTATAATTGATTATAGAGGTCCTATTTATCCGCTCTGCGTTGCTCAATTTTACCTTTGACGCCCAATCCCCACGCCCCCACCATCTGCCTCAAATGCCAAATCGCTGCCAGATTCCGCTGAGCTCCAGCCGTGCAATCAACGCCAGGGAAACACCCATGTGCTTACTGGCTGTGCTACTCATCCTAGGTATGCTACTCGTAATCCCCACAAGCCGCGCGTTCAACTCAACCCTTGGCCCCTGGCTGCTTGATCATCCAACGGTGCTTAGTTTTCTAAAACCCGCCGCAATACTTGCCGGTTTTCTATTGGCGATCTGGGTCTGGCGTAACAAACGAAAATTTTGAGGACAAATATTGGGAATGGAACCTAAACAAAAACCAAAAGCAAAATGCTACACCGCCCGCCCGCGCATACTGGATATGTCCCGCAGGCAGATCGGCTACTTAAGTATCTTCAGCTTAGGAATGCTGGGCCTGTTTTTCATATTATCCTTCCAGGTGCCACCTGAGCACCGCTCCCACTTCCGCAGTAGCACCATGCCAACCTTTATCGGATTGTCGCTCGCATTCTGCGGCACCTGGCTCTATAAGAGATGGAAGCCAGACCCCGCTCAGCACAAAGGTATGAGCGCAAAGACTTACTTTCAGCAGACAGCTCTGGGCGTCGTACTCATGGTGGCGTTTTTTGTAGTATGGCGTGTTCTTTATTTAGCAGGGCATCCAAACCAGCAAATAGCGCTAATCCTCGGCGGTTCCGGAGGAGCGCTCCTCTTGCTCTCGCTAATCATAGTGGTCTACTTCCGCCGCCGCGATGCAAAACGCAATCATAAGGCTTCACAGAATTTAAATCCATAACGCCGCACTGATCTCCTGGTCCCTTACCAGCACATCACTAACCACTAACCACCAGCCACTAACCACCAGCCACTAACCACCAGCCACTAACCACCAGCCACTAACCACTAACATCTACTCCGGCACATAAAACTGCAGCGGAGTATTAAGCGTCCGCATCGGCTCCTTCAGGAGCGGGCGATAATTGGCCTCAACTGCCGTCGCAATCTCCGGAAGTGTACCTGTCTGGTTCATATCCAGCACAAGAAACGGCAGTTCTTTCTTGTTTAACCTGGCCGCCATCTTTTGAACCGTACTCACCGCCCGGCCCTGTTCACCGTCCAATCGCTCATTCATGTACTTCAGCCGCCACAAAAAGTGCTCGCTGTAATCCTCAACAATGCGCCTTTCCGCCAGGAAAGCCAGGTGCGGCGGCGCGATTACCAGGTCATCCGGCTTCGTGCGCTGCCGGATCTGCGTCACAATTCGCAAGGTTTCCGCCTCGTTCAGCTCGTATGTCCGCTGCTGCAGGGTCAGAATGTTATGTACCAGACCCGGCCAGCATGCCGCCAGGAGGAATGCGACGAGCAAGATCGGCCCCAGGATTGGCGTAAAATCTCCAGCCAGACCCCTTTTCCCGCCGTCGCCATCTCGGCTTACAGGCTTATTTTTCCAGATCCTACCCGCAAACTGAAAAGCCAGCACCAAAGGAAGCGCAGCAAAGATTGCCACATACGGCTCCGCGAGAGAAAAAACATAATCCACCGTGCCTCCTTTAGCCACGTAGATGATGCTGCACAGGCTGAAAAAAGAGAAAAAGAGTACATACTCCCGGCCCTCAATCCGCCGCTTCAGCCCATAAAACAGCATCCCCATTAGCCCGAGCGCCACCCACGTTCCCTCAAGCCGCAGCACATCCCCGCCTTCTGTCTGAAGTTTATCCAGAACATAGCCCGCCACCGTCTGCCCCTGTTGCGCCAGAACATCCGCTCGCGGGAAAGCCCCTACCTGATTCTGCACCACGTTCGAAATGTAAGCGCCGGTATAGACCTCCATCAGCGGGATAACCACCGCCGGCAACGCCGCCGCTATAACTAAAAAAATCAGCCCGTGCCGCCAGCGCCGCAGCAGCAGCCAGCCCGCAGTAAAAAGTACGTAAGGCGCCGTGGTCATGTTCGTCAGCAGCGCCAGCCCGGCCCCCAACCCCGCCAGCGCCGTCCACCTGGGCCGATATCTAAGCACCCCGTGAAACATCATCAGTAGCAGAAAAATCAGCAGCGGCTGCGACTGGTAGCCCAGCGTCCACCAGAACCCGATCGGCAGAAACAAATAGATTGTCGCGGCCGCCAGGGGAAGCATGCCGCGATACCGCACGGTTTCCCGCCGCCAAACCAGCCTCGCCGTCGACCATACAAGCAGCATGGTTCCCAGGTGAAGCACCAGGCTGAACACCCGGAATGCCCAGATCGGGTGCGGGAGTAGTTTATCTCCCAGCCACGCCACGGCCGCTCCCAGGTAAAGGTGCAGCGGTGGCTGCGGCGCCAAAATATCGCGATATAGCACCGCCCCCTGGCTCAGCCTCCACGAGATATACATGTAGTTGCCATCGCCAAAATCCAGGTAACCCAGGTTCCAGGTGGCCACCACCGGCACGGCGTAGGCAAGGGCCAGGAAAATCAGCCCTAGTACCTCTACCCGATGTAAGCGAAGCTTCGGCTCAAGGCCGTTCATGGAGTCGCGGCCTCGTCGTTTCGGCAACCCTCTCCCTGATGAGCCCGCCCATCAAATTCGTCACAAAGCTGCGACAGCGTTACAAACCTTGCAGCCCCCGAAGCCACGGAGAAGAAATACTCAAACGTGTCCCAGTAACCCGGATACGTCACCTTGTCACCCATAGTATTATGCCAGAGAAATACAAATGCGCCCCCTGGTACGTCATCACAAGCCGCATCCAGCAGGTTCGTCAGCCGCTCCAGTGCCAGTTCCGCTGGAATCTTCTCATAGACGGCCAGCGTCACATCCATACAAACCAGCGGAATCTCCAGCACTGAATGTGGTTCCATTTTATCCAGATCGAATGGATAAAAGCACCCCGACCATCCAAACTTAAACCCGCCGCGGTCTGGAAAACCACCGGTAGAATCGTAACGGACGCCCTGCTTGGATAAAGCGCGAAACGTTTCCGGCGTTGAGTAGCGCAGGTAATGTTGCCGCGCACCGCGGATATCCGTCCTCGCCGCTTCCGCCAATGACTTGCGTTCAGCCTCCAGCCGTCCCGGCTCCTCGCCAGATTCCCAGCTCCCGTGCAACGCTAATTCATCGCCTGCGGTGCGCGCCCGAACCAGCAAGTCTTTCATCTCACGGGAATCCAGCTTATAATCCCCGTTATGTCCGCCCGGCTCCGCGCCCATGATAAAATATGTCGACGGCGCCGACACCCGCTCCTTCACTGTATAGAGCTGGTCAAAGCTATCGTACGGATCTTTTAACTTACCCGAAAGCACCTGCCGCGCGCGTTTCCACTCTTCGCCTCCCTTGCCTGAACCCGCCTTCAGCCCGCGAACTACGTGCTTGTGCACATTTCCATACCGGTATTTCCGTATCAGGTCCACATCATGGGTCAGGCAAATCGTCTGCGTCGCCGGCACCCCGCGGCGCTCCGGGGCAGTCGTTTCCGGTTGGTTCGTCAGTAGCGCCCGCAACAGTTCATCCATCTGCCGAAACCAATGATTCACCAGCGGCAGGTCCCAAATCTCAGGCGGTAGCGGCACATGTGTAGACAACACCCGCCCGAACTGATCCCGCTCCCGGGATACCCAGTCATGGTACCCGGATAAAAGATAAAACGCCGAAGCCACTATGTCTGCTTCCACGCGCGCCACGGCGCCCGTCCTTATGGCAAGTGGGCTCAGACCATGGTTTTTTGCCAGCTTTGCCAGGTCCGTCAGGTCATCCGGTGGCGACACATCCTTACCAAATGATTCTCCAAAGAAGGCGCCCCGGCTGATCATCATGTGCGGGTGATCCGTCTGCGGCATTTCACCCGGCGGCGCCGCGGAGTACGAGACAACAATCTCGGCATCCGGTGCAGGATCCGAAGGAGACACATGCAGGCAATCGTAATTGTGCACTCTGCCAAACAGGTCAAAGAGATACTTCACGCATGGCGCGAAGCGATCAGTCTGAACACGAATTGCAAGACAGGTGCGTTGAGTTGACATGCCAGCGATCAGAGCTTTTTACTGGCGAATGGCAAGTATTATGTCAGTCGAACAGCTGCCAGTCCTGCGCGGCCGTTTCACCTGTCAGGTACTCGATCATCTCGCTCATCAGCGACTGCCGCACGGCAGCGCTTCCCGCCGGGCCCGAAGCCTCACCTGCAGACTCAAACGCAAAGCCCAGGAACACCAGCGCCTCATCAGCCGCCACGCCGGCAACTGCAGTTGCCGGTGGAACACCCACGTATTCCGCAGCCACCCCGCTCCCGGCAGTTGGCCTGATTCCGTCATTCGCGGTAGTTGCGTAGGCAACGGTATTGATGGTCGGGTTCTGTCCCGTTGAAATCGGAGAGGCTTCCGCCAGTGTACCGACAGGCACTACCGCCGATACGCCAATGCTCGGCTGAACCGCCGTCGCCCGAAGAACCGCAGACAGCTGAGCACTGCCACCACTCGCCGCCAGACTTTCCGCCACCCCTGAACCCGATACTACCAGGTTTCCGTCAGCAGTTATAAAGTTGGAGATTGCTGTCAGAGCACCCGCACTTAAGGCTTCACCCGGTGCACCCTCGCCATCCTGCAGATTGCTCCAGATAACAATGCCATCTGGACTGGCAGCAAGCGTGGCGATGCTCGAAGCAATGGCTTCGTCAGATACCGTATCGAAGGTCCGGTTCAGGCTGTCCAGCGTTTGTGCCGTATATACGACAGCATGGAAATATCCGGCCGTCTCAAACTGCGCACTGCCAGCGGCATACCGGTCCTGGTCCATCACGATTCTGTCAAGAGGCGCAGAGCCGTCAGCTTCAAGATTCACTCCAAAGGCCTGGCTAAGATCCGATTCATTAGCAGCAGCCGCATTATCCACGGCAGTCACGGCTACATAAATGTTCTGCCCGGCAGGCTGCCCGGTAATGGTCGCCGTCAGTTGGGCCGCACCCAGTGTCGCCACCGGGGTCGACGGGAATGCAAGCCGGTTGGCGATGGGTGTTCCAAACTGGCTGTCGTTGCTCACATAAACTTTGTACGATGCTACATCCGCATCGGGTGATGCCGCCCAGCGCACAATTACTTCGCCCGCTGCCGCGCCTTGCAGCACAGACTGTAAACGCGGGGCCGCCGGGGCGGTAAGATCCGGGCTGTTCGAACTGCGGATATTATCGACAGTCACATCCAGCGCCGTTGCCGTCGGCTGAACCGCGCTATACACCAGCAGCGATTTTACCCGCTGGCTTGTCCCGCTGAATGCATTATCACCCGTATCAAATCCCACCGGGGGAGTGGTCGCAAAGTTCCACGTGTAAGTAATCGAAGCACCCGCAGCCACTTCCACCAGCGGACCGCGCTCCAACTGCGAACTGGCCGAACTATCCACAACCAGCGCAACCTGCACCGGATACGTGCTGTTGTTCTTTACGTCAGCTTCCAAAATGCCGTCGGCAGTTGGAATGGCATTATTGTTAAGAGATGTCGGGGCGTTAATATTGTATCGCACCGCCCAGTAGGTAAGAGGGCCTGCGGAGTCATAAACATTCTCCGTAGCCGCCGTCCCGGAAGTCGCCCAGGTTGCGGTAAACTTTCCCGCCTGCACGCCCTCGGTTACGTCTGTGGCCACATACACCGGAATCGAATCCGTCACCGTTGCATTCAGCGTATGGTTGGCCGTAGCGCTGGGGCCCCAGTTACCCGGGTCTCCGCTGTTCTCAAATCCTTCAATTACAGTAACATCAGCAACACTAACAGCCGTCAGCGATGCCACCAGTAGTGCAGGGATAATCCGAAACACGTAAGCGCCCCTTTTCCAAAATCTCTGCTTAGTTTATAACATTACCCGCAAAACGGCGTCAATACTTCGTTGCCATCGACAGGCGCATCCTTACAGCCCTGTTCGGGCGTAGATATCATCGATGTATTGCAGGTAATGAGCATAATCCATTATATCCGTTAACTCCTGCTTTGACAATGGATTGCGGGGGTCATCCAACAGTTCCGTCTTCAGGTTTTTTTCCGGATCAGCCCACGTGTTCATGGCAGCCGTCTGCACGATATCGTAGGCTTCTTCCCGCGTAAGTCCTTTTTCCACAATAGCGAGCAGTATTTTCTGTGAAAAAAGTAGCCCGCGAGTCTTTTCCATGTTGGCCAGCATCGTATCCGGGTAGATGTGGAGACCCGACAGCACCTTGTTCAGCAGCCGCACCATATAGTGGATCAGCGTCGTGCTGTCCGACAGGAGAACCCGTTCTGCACTGGAATGGCTGATGTCACGCTCGTGCCACAGCGGCTGGTTCTCCATGGCTGCCAGCGCATATCCGCGAACAAGGCGGCTGAGTCCCGTCAGCTGTTCACACTTCACCGGGTTCCGCTTGTGAGGCATGGCGCTGCTGCCCTTCTGCCCCTTGGCAAAAGGCTCTTCCAGTTCCCGCACTTCCGTCCGCTGCAGGTGCCGGATCTCAACCGCAATCTTTTCAATGGTTCCACCCAGTATCGCCAGTGCTGACACAAAAGCTGCATGCCGATCACGCTGCAGCACCTGCGTCGCCACCTCGGCAGGCTTCAGGTCCAGGTTTTCACAAATCTTTTCTTCAAACTGCGGCCCTGTGTGGGCGTGGGTGCCAACTGCTCCGCTGATTTTGCCTACCATCACCTCGGCAAGCGCCTGCTCTACCCGCGCCTTATTGCGCCGCATCTCCTGGTAGCTCACCAGGAACTTCAGCCCCAGCGTGATCGGCTCCGCATGAACCCCATGGGTGCGACCCTGCATTACCGTGTTACGATGATCCTGCGCCAGAGTCCTCAGCGTTTCGATCAGCTGGTCCAGTTCAGCCAGGATCAGCTTACCCGCCTGGCGAAGCCGCAGGCTCTGCGCCGTATCCACCACGTCGGTGGAAGTAAGCCCGAGGTGCACAAAGCGCGAAGACGGTCCAATGTTCTCCGCCAGGTTCGTCGTGAATGCAATCACGTCATGATGAAGCTGTTGATCAAGTTCCTCGATGCGCTCCACTGTGAAAGCAGCTTTCTCCCGAATCGTAGCCATGTCAGCCGCCGGGATCTTGCCAATAGCCGTCCACGCTTCGCAGGCAGCCAGCTCCACATCCAACCAAGCCTGAAATTTTGCCTGCTCACTCCAAAGCTCTTTCATTTCCGGCGTCGAATAACGATCAATCATCTCTCATCCATCTCATCATTACGAAGTCAGTTTTGTAGTTTCGCTTAAATACGGAAAACAGCAAACATACTAATCTTTCCGGCGAAGCCGACCACAACTAGTAATTCGTAATTAGTAATTAGTAATTAAACTCAAAGCGGCTCAGTGCTTCCATCTTCAAAAACCACCCGCCGCCCCTCAATGCGCCACGGGCGCTCAGTAATCGCCTTTACACACCGCGCGAAAAGTTCATGCTCCTGCACGAGAATTCGCTCACTCAGCGTCTCTTCTGTATCACCCGGCATCACCGGCACACACCGCTGACCGATGATCGGGCCCGAATCCAGGCCCGCATCCACAAAGTGCACCGTGCACCCCGAAAATCTTACGCCATGCTCAAACGCCTGCTGCTGCGCGTGCAGCCCGGGGAAAGACGGCAGCAGCGAAGGATGGATGTTGATGATCCGTCCCTCGTACCGATCCAGGATCGTCGGCCCCACGATCTTCATGTAGCCCGCCAGGATCAGCCAGTTTACGCCATGTTCATCAAACAGCCGCACGATCTCCTGCTCATATTCCTCGGCGGTTGTAAAATCCTTCGGCTTCACAGCATGAACCGCCATGCCACCCTCCCGCGCGGTATCCAGCGCCGGAGCGGCCGGCCGATTTGAGATCAGGCATTTCAGCTCGGCATTTTGAAAATAGCCCTCCTGCTGCTTTTTCAACAGGGCGGCAAAATTAGAGCCGCGTCCAGACGCTAAAACGCCGAACGCGGCAGGTTTGTTATCAGTCATCTATCCAGCCGGTAAATAGGAGCCGGCAAGGCTGCCAGTACTCCCGGGATCAGTGAGTGTGAGGTACACGAATGTGCTGGTCATAATCACGGAGCAGGTCACCGTGATAAGAGCACTTCGGTCGCTGCCCTACGGTGCCGATAATGTACTGGCCAGCCGCGGGACAGATCGGGCGGTAGGCATCCAGCTTCTGTGTCTCGTCATCACAAGGCTGGCGCCGGCCAAACTTATACTTCCGGAAATACTCATGCGCCAGCGATTCCGGGCTCGGCACCAGGCTCCCGCGCGTGGCGCGGTTATCCATCGCCCACTCCTGTTTCGCATCCAGCAGACGCTCCAGGTTATACAGACAGATCATCTCGCGGCCGCGGTAGTTCATCGGCACGTCGATACCAAAATGGCACAGACTGGGATCACTGGCAGCGGGACGGCTCACGGCTGTAGCAGCTGTAAACATCAGCGAAAGGGCGGCGATGGCAAGTACCACAGCCGGCACAAAGGGGATACGATTGAACGAGCGTTTCATGAGCGAAAAATCCTCGGCAAATTTCTAAGAGCCAACGTTGAGGCCGCCCAATCAGGATAATCAAGTATCAAATGCAACTGCGGCTTTTGAGGCGCTGCCGCCAATCAGCCGTCAAGCCGCTCCGAAATGCACTTCGTTCGTCACCGTCTTTACCTCATCCATGGCCGCCCGCAGTTCCTCGGGCGAATCATAGGGAATATACGGAACGATATACGAAGTCAGATGGTCACGCAGGTTTTTCTTAAACGGCAGCGGGTCCAGCGTCAGCGCCAGGTTATTGCCCTTCCGCGTAACCTTCAGCGTATCGCCCTGCTGGAGATACGGCACATTGGTGAGAGTCTCCTCGTTATAAAAATCCGTGCACAACAGCAGCGACAGGAAATCGCAGACCTGCAGAAACCGAAGGTCTTTCTCATAACTTTCCAGCTTCTTCGCGCCCGCTTCATCCTGGGAAAGTTCCTTTTTCAGGTTTTCCAGGTTCTTTCGCTGTTTCGCCAGGAACTGCCCGGCGGCAATGGCATCCGCTGTCGAGGCCCGGCCAAGCTCTGCCGTCTCCACCAGGTACAGAAAGTGCCCGGCAACAAGCACTGCCGCATAGAGTTGGCTGGCCTCCCGGCGTCCCTCGATAGACCGCTCATAGATAGGCGTAGCCGCTGTCAGGCGTATTTCGTGGAAACTCACCGGGTCTCCATTACCATCCACGGCAGGCGCAGCCTCTGCCTCTTTCCAGCCGTCATCATGGCTGAAGATGGCTTTAAACACTTCGTCAGACGGTTTCTCACCCGGAAAATTCCAGGCAGCAGCAATGATTGCCGAAAGGCGGGCATGTTCAGGCTGGGGAGTAAGCAGCCACTTGTCGGAGTTCCAGGTTTTTCTGATCATAACTCTTCGTAGGTAAAAATCTGGTGTCAGGCTGAGATGCGGCAAAAGGTAAAGACTAGGTGCATCTCTGGGAGTCACTAGATATATTGCAAATGCTTTTCTCGGATTTCACAAGCTTTAGCAGCTTATGCCTGTTGCTATTGCGAACCAAGTACGGTTCGCGCGTAAGCCAGGCACTCCGCTGATAAGAGCTTGCTTTAATTGGGCAAGTAGCAGTAATCCATCGATCTGCTATCTCTTAGCCAAGCGCAGGAGGAAGGTGTGTTCACAAAGAACTTAGCACGAGTTTTCCTATTAGCTGCTGTGGTGTCGTCGCTTCTTTCACAGTTGAGCGGCAGACAGGTGACTGTTCTGCAGAAGGCTCCAACAGTAGACGTCATGAGGTCTGACAGGAATACTCTAAACTTGGGTGACGCTTACAGTTCGGCACCCACAGTACTTACATTCTATCACGGTGGCTGGTGCCAGCAATGTAAAACACAACTCGCTGAACTGGCCCGTTCAGAAGATGAACTGACCAGTATGGGGTATCAGTTGTTGGTAATATCCACAGACGCACCAGAGTTTCTGCATGAAAGCACGGCTAACCTTAAAACGGCTATGCTCGCACTCTCAGATAGTTCCGCTGCTGCAGCTAGTGCCTTCGGGGTAGCTAGACGTGTAGATGAAACTCTTGGAGAGAATGAGGCGCAGAATCTCAACATGGCTGAGCGAACCGGTGGGCATAACACCGATCTACTTGCTGCTCCCGTTATTTACATAATTGGCGTGGACGGGATTGAGAAAGTATTATTTGGGAAGTCGGACTTTACACATTATTTTGTGACTAAACAGGAACTCCTGCAGGGCGCCGTAGATGCCATGTGGTAAAGCTAAGACCCAGCGCGGCAAACCCAGCTTAGCTTAATACCGCCCGCGCATAAGCCAGGCATTCCACAGACTCCGCTCCTGCTTCCATCAAAACCCGCGCACATTCGTTCAGCGTGCTGCCGGTGGTGTACACGTCATCTACCAGCATCACCCGCTTGCCGCGAACCAGCTCCGCATCCGGACACGCAAATGCTCCTGCAATGTTTTGCCGTCGCTGACGTTTCTTAAGCCGCGTTTGTGACGGCGTTGGTTTGATCCGCTTCAGGCCGTTGGAGGCCAAAGGCACCTTCGTCAGTTTTTCCAGCTGCTTTGCCAGAAGCTGCGACTGGTTAAAGCCGCGCTCGCGTCGCCGCGTGGAATGCAGCGGAACCGGGATCAGCAGGTCCGGCAGGGGAGCAGTCATTTCCGTCCGCACCCGCGCCATGCCCAGCGCCAGCAGATGCGCATACTCAATCCGGCCCTGGTACTTCAGTTTCTCAATCAGCGTCTGCGCAACCCCCGCATACGCAGTTACCCCCCGGGCCCTGGTAAACCAGGTCTTTCCCGGGGGGCAATCGTCGCATTTATGAGGACCTTTCACGCGCGCATCCGGACACCCGCAAGTCACGCAGAGCGGTTCATGCAAGGTCGGAATCTCATCCAGGCAGTTCCCGCATACGAGCCACTGGCTCTCAAATACGCGTTCACCACATCCGCAGCAAAGCCGGGGCAGCACGAAATCAATGATGTCGTTCCAAGCCTCGACCAGCCGCGGTGGAATCATGCTTCGTTAAGAGCCTCGATGCCCGGCAGGGGCTTGCCTTCCAGGAACTCCAGGCTGGCGCCGCCGCCCGTGCTGATATGGGTCATCTTGTCGCTCATGCCAAACTTCACAGCCGCCGCGGCGCTGTCGCCACCGCCGATTACCGTCGTCGCATCGCTTTCAGCCATGGCCTCGGCCACCTTGCGGGTGCCGTTGGCGAAAGGCTCAAGCTCAAACACGCCCACCGGGCCGTTCCAGACAACCGTTTTGGCCTTCTTAATTTCCTCCTGAAACAACTTCACCGACTCCGGACCGATGTCTACGCCCATCCATCCATCTGGAATCGCGTTGGCTGGAACAATCTGTGTCGGCGCGTTCGGATCCGGGCGATCATCGCCCTTGCAGGCTACGCAATCAACCGGCAGCAGAAGCTTCTTGCCCAGTGCCTTCGCCTCTTCCAGCGCCTTTTTGGCGTCTTCCAAAGTGGCTTCTTCAAACAGCGAATTGCCAATAGTACCGCCCTGCGCTTTAACGAACGTGTAGGTCATTCCGCCGCCAAGCATCAGTACGTCGACCTGCTTCAGCAGGCTCGAGATCACATTGATCTTGGTAGAAACCTTCGAGCCGCCAAGAATACCGACAAACGGACGCTCCGGGTTCGCTAACGCATCTCCCAGGTATTTGAGTTCTTTTTCTACGAGAAAACCGCTAACGTTGGTATCCAGGTGCTTCGTGATGCCTTCTGTGCTGGCGTGGGCGCGGTGAACCGAACCAAACGCATCCTGAACAAACAGATCAGCCAGTCCGGCCAGTTTCTGCGCAAAGCCGCTTTCGTTCTTCTCTTCTTCCGCGTGGAACCGTACATTCTCCAGCAGCACGATGTCACCGTTCTGCAGGCCGGCCACAGCCGTTTCTGCCTCGGTGCCAATGCAGTCGCTGGCAAACTTCACCGGCTTGCCCAGCAGCTCACTCAGGCGCTCAGCAGCAGGCTTCAGGCTGAACTCAGGCTTTACCGTGCCCTTGGGGCGACCCATGTGCGATGCAAGGATAACCTTCGCGCCTTTTTCGACAAGGTACTTGATGGTTGGCAGCGATTCCTTAATGCGTGTGTCGTCGGTAATCTTGCCTTCTTCCATGGGAACGTTGAAGTCTACGCGGACAAAAACCCGCTTCCCTGCAATGTCACCCAGGTCACGGACTGTTTTCTTGGCCATTTTATCTCCTGTGCTGTATTAGTATATTTGTGGGCACCGGGCAGTGTGTCCTGGTGCGTTGTCCTGCTAATCTCTAAAGCGATGCAACCTTCCGCTGCGCCGCCTGTTCATTGCCAGTTTTCGTTTCCGGTGCGGCAGAAGAACTTTCGCGGTCGCTCTTGCCGCTCTTTTTCGGCTGCGTAACCAGCCCGTCGATGCTCGGCTTCAGTGTACGAAGGCGGTCGAGGCTAAGCGCCCCCACCTCCCGGTAAACCTCACCGTTATGCGCTGGCGAAAAAACCAGGAACGTCGGCGTGTACTTGATTTTCCACCGCCGCACCAGGCTGGGGTTGCGAGAAAACTCCAGCTTCAGCTTTACGGCACTGCTAAGGCTCTTTGCCGCGGCAGGCTTTTTCAGCGTCGCGTTCAGCTTATCGCACTCAGGGCAGCCGCGGTGAACAAATACGCAAACCAGTGGACGCCCCTGGTCCCTAGCAACATTCCAGGCAGATTCCCAGGTGCTGTACCATCGGCTTGGCGCAGAGGCTGACTTCGCAGTATTTTCCGTGTGATTCTTAACTATGGCCTTCTCCAGGCTGGAGTAAGAATAACCGGGAAAATGCTGCTGTTGCTGCACCTGGCACCACTGGCTGGCGCTGGTTATGGAATCTGGCGCCATTCCGCCTGTAAGACAAAGTGCGGCAATTCCGTTGATAAACGAGGCAAAAATCATAGTCCATCCCGTAAACAATCATTGTTTTTTTCGTGTCAGACGGCAAACTCTTACATCTACATGAAAAATTCCTTGCGGCGGATAATCAAACAAGGGTTAACGGCGCTGTTCACATCTCCGGGAGCGACATTTTTATTACATGACTTTTGGAAAAAAAGAGCGTATGGTAGCGGTGATTGTGCTGATTGCCGGTCTGGCAGCAGCCATTCACTTCCTCGTATTTCAGAAAAAAGCACAGACCTACGAGCAGACAAGCCAGGAATATACGGCGGCGGTACAGGAGCTTGGCAACGCCGAGTTTATAACTGACGAAGCCGCCTTCGCCGAATATAAGAATCGAACCACCCAGTACACTGGGCTTGTCACCAGTGTGGTGGAAGAATTGAATCTAGAGAAGCTACACCTCGATGAGTCGCTTACTACGGGTGCTGTGGATCAATGGGCTTCCAGCACGATAGCACTGCTGAACCAGCTGAACGCCCAGCGTAACGGCCGCGTGCGGCTTACCTTCCTCGATCAGAACGGCTGGAACCTTAGCCCGACGCTTCCCGCCGTTGGCGGCTCGGGCGCCCTGGCTGACCGAGTGAGTCAGCTCAACCAGCTCCACCAGCAGCTTAGGTTCTCTCCCGATGTGACTGCCCAGTACCAGGCTATCAGTCGCTATAACGCCGGCCTGTCTGCCCTGGGCATAAACCCCCAGGCCGTTTCGCTCTTCTATTTCCCGCAATACCAGCTGTTCTTCAACAACCAGACATGGCTTGAACAGGTATTGCGCCAGGGTAACATGAGCCAGCAGGGCGATCTATCGCAGTATTATAACATTTACTACGGTCTCCTGCGCTTTGGCCAGGCTGTACCAGCCTTACACAAAATCTGGATGTATAACCTGATTCGCCAGCAGTTGGCCGTAGAAGACCCCAGCATGACCCGTCTGGACGCGAATTCGCTGCACTACTTTGGCGAAGCGCTGGATGTTGGCATCCCCATTAAGCAGGACGAGCCGCTGAACAGCATTAATAAACAGTTGCAAGCTCTGCTCGATATCATTGAGATTGCAGGTCGGACAGGAATCCAGGAAATCAGCACTGTAAGGATGATGCGACCCACTAACGTAGCCAAAGCGACCTTGTATGAACCCGGAGCCACGCCGGCGCCTTCGCCTACGCCCGCTGGAACACCGGACCCGTACGCTGGCATGATGGGCATGGACATGATGATGCTTGAAGGCATGGACATGGGTATGGGCGGCGGCGGAATCACGGCCCAGGCTACGATTACCCCTGTTCCGGATGACCAGGCAGTAGGCAAAGCCGCAGGCCTCGAACTCTTCCTGCGCGGTGACAATGCCAGCCTGACCCGGTTCTTTTATGAATTGAGCCACATTACCCGCACTTATGGTCTTGATGATCTGTACATCTATAACGATGGCCAGCCCGGTGGCCTCTTGACCACCGCCACCATTGAAGTCATCACTGACGTTAACCTCACAGGTGGCGCCGCAGCAGCACCAGTTGAAGGAGCACCTGTTCCATGATAGATAAAGCGCTACTTGACATCCTTGCTTGCCCGAAGTGTAAGGGTGATCTGGAGTACAAGCCTTCTGAAGACGGCAAAAATGGCGAGTTGGACTGCCATGCCTGTCGCTTAAGGTATATGATTGTGGATGAAATTCCCAACTTGATTATAGAAGATGCCAGGCCTTTTGATGAGGGGGGCAACCCATGAGTTTAGGTACGACAACGCGCAGCCACGAAGTCTATAAAGCCGGTAAGGAACTGTGCGTAGTTCTCAAGGGACGTGTCGTCCTGGAAGAACTGGACGCTGTTAAGCAGTCTGTCTTGCCTCGCATCACCCGTGATATTGATCATGTCTATGTTGACCTCAAGAGCGTGGAATACGTAGACAGCGCTGGCCTTGGCTTGCTTATCGGGTTTAAAATGACCTCGAAAATGCAGGGTGCCGGCATCTCCCTGATGGACCCGAACAAAACGGTTTCTGATGTATTGAACATCTCGAAGATTGATGGAATCTTTGAGTTCCTCAATGGCCGCGATGCCCAGGCTGTAAGGGATCGTCTTGCCACCCCTGCCAACTTTGTTTCCGGCGATGCGTCATCCAGCGCCGCCCTTGGCTCAGCGCCTATGCCGCAAATCAATGCTGATGGTTCCATTGCCATTGACGACGGCGAAGCACAGCATCGGGAGGCCGTGGAAGAGCAGTGCCGCAAAGCCGTGGAGTTCATGCGCCAGGGCAACTATGAGAGCTCCATTGAGTGCTATAAAGAAGCTCTCAATCTCGACCCTGACTACCTGCCGGCCTTGAACAACCTGGCTATCGTGTATGAAAAACAGCCCTCCTGGCAGCACCTCGCCGTTGAGAACTGGAAGCGGGTGCTGGACCTGAGCCGCCAGCGCAATGACGAGAAACATATCGACCGCGCTGAGCGCCACCTGGCCGACCTGACCAAATAATCGAGTTTTGTTGTAAATAAAATAATGCTGGCAGCAAACAACACAGGTTGCTGCTGGTACAAAACCGTGCCGTATAATGTCATGCCTGCGCGGATGGCCATACGTGCCTAATGCTTTGATTGTTGGAGATAGTGTATAATGGGAAAGGCGACAGGTTTTCTGGAGATCAACCGGGAGCTGGCACAGCGGCGCGACCCGCTGGAGCGACTGGAGGATTATAACCAGGTTTATCATCAGGCTCCGGAAGAACTGGTACAGAAACAGGGCGCCCGCTGCATGGATTGCGGCATTCCCTTTTGCCACACTGGCTGCCCTGTGGGGAACATCATCCCCGACTGGAATGATCTCGTCTACCGCAACCGTTGGAAAGAAGCCATTGACGAGCTTCACGCCACCAACAATTTCCCTGAGTTTACTGGCTGGGTATGCCCCGCCCCGTGCGAAGCCAGCTGCGTATTGGGTATCAATGATGACCCTGTCACGATCAAGCAGATCGAATTGGCTATTGTTGAGCATGCCTGGAAGGAAGGCTGGATCAAGCCCATGCCTCCCGGCCAGCGCACCGGCAAAAAAGTTGCTGTTGTCGGCAGCGGACCCGCCGGCCTTGCCACTGCTCAGCAGTTGAACCGCGCCGGTCACCAGGTAACTGTGTTTGAGCGGGCTGACCGCATCGGTGGGCTCCTCACCTACGGCATCCCCGACTTCAAGCTGGAAAAATGGGTGGTAAACCGTCGCCTCGACCAGATGCGTGAAGAAGGCGTAGAGTTCCGCACCAATGCCAACGTTGGCGAAAATATTACTGTGGATGAACTTCGACAGGGCTACGATGCCATCGTACTTTGCGGCGGCAGCACCAAACCCCGCGATCTTCCCGTTCCCGGTCGCGAGCTTGACGGTGTCCACTACGCCATGGAATTTCTGCCCCAGCAGAACCGCCGCGTTGCCGGCGACTCTGAGATTCCTGCAAAAGAAATCTCAGCCAAAGGCAAAAAAGTTATCGTTATCGGCGGCGGCGATACCGGCAGCGACTGCGTTGGCACTTCGCTCCGCCAGGGTGCTGCTTCCGTTCACCAGTTTGAACTCATGCCCAAGCCCCCGGCCAACCGCACCGATTCCATGCCCTGGCCCATGTGGCCCATGATATTGCGCTCTTCGACTTCTCACGAAGAAGGAGAGACAGCCGGCCGCCTCTATCGCGACTGGAGCGTGAGCACCAAGAACTTTGAGGGTGACGGCAAACTTGAGCGTCTTCGCGGCGTTCGCCTTGAATGGGAAACTCCCGCTGGCGGCGGGCGCCCGAACATGAAAGAAGTGGCCGGCAGCGAGTTTACCCTCGATGCTGACCTGGTGCTACTCGCCATGGGCTTCCTCGGGCCGGAACCCGACGGAATGATTGCCCAGTTAGGTCTCAAGCTCGACGGCCGTGGCAACGTCGAGTGCGGTCAGGATTACATGTCGAGCGTGGAAGGCGTCTTCTCCGCTGGCGACATGCGCCGCGGCCAGAGCCTCGTAGTCTGGGCCATCAGCGAAGGACGCCAGGCCGCCCGCGCCGTAGACGAATGGCTCATGGGCAGTTCAGACCTCGCAAAACTCGGCGACGGGAAGTAAATCTTAAGCATCGTCAAATTGGTGATGGGCAGCTGCACAAAAAAACCAGCGACACTAGCAAATACCACAACTTAATTCTAAAAGCTTGCGATTCCCGGCACAGTGAGTGCCGGGAATTTTTTACATTATGAAGTTCAGTGGCAATGATCAATTTTTTTAAGACGTGACCGGGTGAGCCCAGTGGGTCAGTATTTACAGTAGGATGGGTAAGCGCCGGGTACCGCGGAATTTATTCCGTAACGTGGACGTCGAATTTACTAGAATCTGACGAACTGCCAATTGATTTCAGCTATGTGCCTTTCGACGTTCACGAAAAAGACCGCAGCGCACCCGCCGCGGCCCTTCTCACCTTCTCACCTTCTCACGCCGCGGAGCGGCCCTTCTCACGGCGTCGCTTGCGGCGCCTTAGTGCCTGAAGTGCCGCATTCCGGTAAACACCAGAATCAGCCCGTGCTCGTTGGCCGCCTGGATAACTTCTTCATCCCGCACGCTGCCGCCGGGCTGGATGATCGCCTTGATACCGATATCCGCTGCGCGATCCACGTTATCCCGGAATGGGAAAAACGCGTCACTCGCCATATAGGCCCCGCGCACCGGGCGCTGCGCTTTCACAGCGGCAATATTGGTTGAATCGATCCGGCTCATCTGCCCTGCGCCGATGCCGATAGTCGCATTGTTATTGGTGTAGATAATCGCGTTGCTCTTTACGAACTTCGCCACCTTCCACGCAAACAGCAACCCATCCAGGTCTGCGTCCGTAGGTTTCGCCTCACTCACAACCTTCAGCTTATCCTTCGTCATTGCGCCAAGGTCGCGATCCTGAAGCAGCATGCCGCCAATCACGCTTTTCAGCATCCACTGCTCTTCAACAGCCGTAAACTTGCTGGTCTCCAGCAGGCGCAGGTTCTTCTTCTTGCGCAGGATTTCCAGCGCGTCAGGGGCGTAAGACGGGGCGATGATAGCCTCAGTAAACAGGTTCGACAGTTCCTCTGCCGTCTCCGGATCCACTTCGCGGTTAAGCCCGATGATACCCCCGAAGGCGCTGACCGGATCACAATCCCGCGCAGCCTTAAAGGCATCTACCAGCTTCTCAGCCCGCGCCACGCCGCATGGGTTGTTATGCTTAATGACGCAGCAGACCGGCTCCTCAAACGCGCGCACAATTTCCAGCGCCGCATCCAGGTCCACAATATTATTGTAGCTGAGTTCCTTGCCATGAAGCTGCTGGGCAGAAGCCACCGAGGTTTCGCTCGAAGTCAGGTCGGCGTAAAAAGCAGCCTTCTGGTGCGGGTTCTCGCCATAGCGCAGGTCCTGCACCTTCTGGAAAGCTACATCCAGCACATCCGGGTACGGCGACTGCTCCGTAAACTCTTCGTCGTTATCAATGCGTGAAGAATGATGCTCCAGGTATTCCTCGATGGCCGAGTCGTACCAGAACGTTGTCCGGAAAGCCTGGCAGGCCAGTTCCGTGCGAAGCTCCAGCAGGTTCTCCGGCGTGCTGCCGGTCTTAACTGCCTCTTCCACCTGGTCATACTGGGTAACGTGGCTTACTACGTAAACTGACGCATGGTTCTTCGCGGCAGCCCGCAACAGGCTTACGCCGCCAATATCAATCTGCTCAATGGCCTCAGCCAGTGTCACGCCCTGCTTGGCAATAGTCTCCTCGAATGGATACAGCGACACAACTACCAGGTCGATCGGCTTGATGCCCTGCTTCTGCAGAGTCTCCATGTCGCCGGGGACATCGCGCCGGGCGAGGATACCCGCGAAAATCTTGGGATGAAGCGTCTTCACCCGGCCGCCCAGGATCTCTTCCTGGCCCGTATAATCTGATACGGAAGTGGCGGCAATGTCTTTGCTCTTCAGGAACTCAAGCGTTCCACCGGTAGAGAGAATCTCAACCCCGCGCTCAGCAAGGGCGCGTGCAAAAGGCTCAAGGTTGGTTTTGTCATGTACGCTGATAAGGGCAGTTGATATGGTCATGAACCCTAAAACGCGTAAACCCCTCTCGCAATTCAATGGGAATTTAACGAAAGTTAAAATCTCGCCAAGACATCACAGCGCCGGGTAGGGCGGGCACTCCTGCCGGCCTCAATGGACGCTGTAATGGAATACAAATCCCAGACTCTGCGACGGACCAATTTTCTTAGCTGGAAACTGAAGGCGGAGTTTTCCACAGGCCCAAAAAAAATATTTGGTAATTCAGGCAAATGCTGTCGCTTCAATGCCGCAGATCGATATATTAAGTACATAATTATCTCACGTATAGGGCTGAGAGGCCACCGGAAGATGTTGCTCATGGTGGCTTTGGTCGGTTTGTCGCGCATGGTCTTGCTCCGTTCTTAAATGTGGTACGTGAAAGTTAATACAGGAAAAGATGATGTTGGGAATTCCCGCAGGGGCACGTACGGACCCTTATGGACTCATGTTTTTGCCGGAAAGAGGCGCAACCGCAATCACTACGGAATTGTCGCCAAACAATCTCTGTAGGATTTCACCATGACTACTGACCCGGAATGTCTGCAGGCCAGCCTGCCTTCGCCGCTCGAGGGCTTTGACTTTACCAGGGACTGGCTCCACGGTGAGCCGTTTCCCCGGCGCCTGCTTCCTGCCATTGATGAACAGTTAAATCTCCGCCTTGCCGCTCTTGAAACCGGCGCGTGGACACCCTGGACTTCTGCTGAGATCGCCGAGTTAAAAGAATTCAACCTCACAACCGGAAACTCCGCCGGCGCTCGCCTCGCCGATGCGCTTGCCAGACAAGAGACTCTCGTCGTCGTCACCGGTCAGCAGCCCAATCTCCTCGCCTCGCCCCTTTACATCCTGCACAAGGCCCTCAGTGCCCGCGCCTGGGCAGCCAAAGTTGCGGAAAAGACCAGCCGTACCGTGATTCCCGTTTTCTGGGTCGCCTCAGACGACGATGATTTTGCCGAGCTTAAGCAGGCATGGCATGTTCGCGAAGATGGTTCCATCCGCGATGTAGGCACCAGGCTTTCGCGCGGAGCAGGTGCAACTACCGGTTCGCCCGCCTACCGCTGGGACCTTTCAGAAAGTGCCGCCCGACTGACTGAAGAGCTTCAGGACTGTTTCGCTGGCTGGCCCGACGGCGAATCCACATCCCGGTGGCTCGCTGACGCAATAAACCAGCACTCAAATTTCGAGGAACTCTTCTGCTTTCTGCTTCAGCAGTTGCTCGGGCCGGAAAACCCCATGCTGTTCGTGGCCCCGCGCCTGGCCTCGCTGCGCCGCCGCCAGGCTGCCATCCTGTCCGCAGATATTGAAAAGCACGGCAGCCTCAACGTCGCCGTTTCCAGCGACGCCGCCGATTTTGAAAAGATGGGTTACCCGGTATCTCTCCAGCGCGAACCGGAAGCGCTCAATTTTTTCTGGCTGCATGATGGCCTGCGTTACCGTCTTCTCAAAACTGTCGACGGGATTGCTGCAATCGATCCTCGCCGTAGAACCGAAGCCAGAGTGTTTTCGCAGCAGGAATTGCACGACCTTCTACAGTCCGATCCCTGCCAGTTCGCGCCGAACGTAGTCACGCGACCCGTTCTTCAAGACACGGCCCTCCCCACGGCCGCGTATATCGCCGGCCCCGGCGAACTTGCTTACCTCGCGGTCCTCGGCCAGGCTTACCAGGCATTCGGTCAGCAGCGCGCCGCTGTTATCCCGCGCACCCTGGTCAGCATGAGCCTTGGCGGTTCCCGGTGCCAGCCCGTGCCCGGCACCGCCCCTGAAGAAATACTCTCCAATTCCGGCACCCGCGGCGAAGCCTTGCTTGCCCAGCTCGCAGAACTCAGTGCAGCC
Source organism: Candidatus Sumerlaeales bacterium (assembly GCA_036675025.1). Lineage (GTDB taxonomy): Bacteria > Sumerlaeota > Sumerlaeia > Sumerlaeales > Sumerlaeaceae > JAKFFN01. Next base: position 29,685 of record JAKFFN010000111.1, read on the forward strand.
AACGCCAGCGCGCTGCAGGAAATGCGTGCCGAAGCTTCCGATCTACCTTCGGAAGTCCACGTATCCCTCGATAAAACGGAGAAGCACATGCAACATGGCCTGGAAATCCTGAAGCGTCGCCTTGCCCGCCAGGCCGATCCCGGCCAGTGGCACCGTGCCGCCCGCCGCCATGCGCTGCTCGCCCCCGCCGGCGGCCCACAGGAACGCCGTCTTTCACCCTGGACGTTTGCCAAGGCAGGGGAGTGGGACGCCCTCGCAAAACACCTGCTCGCCCACGTCGATTACACGGCCCAGAAGCCCGAACTTGCACCGCTGCCGCCCTGGATGGATAAAGCATTATGAACCTACGCAAACGCACGCTCGGGCGCACTGGCCTCGAGGTAACAGAACTTGGCTTTGGTGCCCTGGAAATCGGCCGCGACTGGGCAGCCGACGTCGATCCGCAACCCGGCCATCTCACGCTGGAACAGGCCGGGCGGCTCCTCAATGACCTGCTCGACCGCGGTATCGATTTCATCGATACGGCACCCGCCTACTGGTTTTCTGAAGAGTACATTGGCCGCGCCATCAGCCACCGCCGCAGCGAGTTCATTCTTGCCACAAAAGTCGGCGAACATTGTGACCGCGACGGCAGTTACTACGACTACTCCGGCTCAGCCTGCTCCGAATTTATAGATCGCAGCCTGCAGCGCATGCACACTGATGTCATAGACCTTATCCAGATCCACTCGGCATCGATTGAAACGCTTGAGAAGGGCGATGCGTGGCAGGCCCTTGATACCGCTCGCCGTGCAGGAAAGGTCCGCTATATCGGGATGACAGGCCAGGTAGACGCCTGCAAGCGCGCCGTCGAACTTGGCGGGTACGACACCATCCAGGTGCCTTTTAACTTGCTTGCACCCGACGCGGCTGCTGAACTGTTTCCGATGTGCATGCAGCAGAACATAGGCGTCATCATCATGCGCGGCCTGGCAAGCGGAAAACTGACACCAAAGTTTCAGAATCTCCAGGACCCAGGCCTTAAATCCCAGGTTCAGCACCTGGACCAGCAGGCCCGGCTGCTCTATGGCGAAGATGAACAATCCCTGGTGCGCGCGGCGCTGCGTTACGTCATGAGCGAACCTGCCGTAAGTACAGCCATCATCGGCACCCGCCGCATGGACGCCATAGAAGCAAACCTTGCCATGCTAAACGAACCGATATCCGAAGAAGAAGCATCAGCCCTGAAGAAACTTGCAGGCTCAGGGAACAATGCCGGCTAAACGCAAAACCGCCAGCCAGGTGATGGAGCGCGATCTGCGCGCCGAGGGCTACAGGCTCGTCGGCGGGATCGACGAAGCCGGCCGCGGCCCCCTCGCGGGTCCCGTTTGCGCAGCCGTTGTCGTGTTCGAAGGCGATGTGCGAATCCCGGGCGTGTACGACAGCAAAGAAGTTGAGCCTGAACTCCGCGAAGAGCTTTACGATAAGATCATGAAGAAGGCCGCAGCAGTTGGCGTTGGCCTCGCCTGCGCAGAAGAAATTGATCACCTCAATATCCTGCGCGCCACCAAGCTCGCTGCCCGTCGTGCCCTTCGTAACATGCCGATCATGCCTGACTACCTTCTGCTTGATGCGCTGACCCTGGATAAAGTCACCACGCCCCAGCGCGCCTTTCCTAAAGGCGATTCCCGATGCTTCAGTATCGCGGCAGCGTCAATCATCGCAAAGGTTACCCGAGACCGCCTTATGACCCGCTGCGGCGACGAGTTTCCCGGCTACGGCTTCGAGAACCATAAAGGCTACGGCACGCCGACCCACCGCAAGAGAATCGCAGAACTCGGTCCGTGCTCGCTTCACCGCCAGACTTTTCTTGAGCAGTGGTTTGGCACCGACCCCATTAACTACTCCCGCCTGCACCGGCTCCACTGGGAAAAGCTGCTGCTATGCGAAGCCATTGAAGACATCCACGAAATGCTTTCCGGGCTCAAGGAGCACAAAGACTGGCTTCCCGTCACCGAATGGAATCTATTAACTGATCTCGCCCGGAAGCGCTGCCAGGAACTCTCAGAGCGCTGCGCCGAATCTGCTTAGTTTTGAGACTCGGCGCGCCTTAGAAACTCCTGCGCAATCGCATTCCCGGGATCGTCAATCAGCGCTCGGCGCAGGTCCGCCTTGAACTCCCGCCACTCCTCCGGAGTCTGCAAAAGAGCGGTCATCTCATTCCAGGGTAGACCCGGCTTCAGCTGCCGGAATTCACTAAGATTGGTAGACGCCAGTTCGATATCGCTTTTGAGATACAGAATCGATTGTCGGTCCCAATACACTGCCGCCCATTCCTCCGACGTCGCCAGTTCATAATAAAGGTTGTGCGATGGATAGCGGTTGCTCACGTCCGCGTTCCCCAGCACCGCATGCACCCGCCAGAGAGAAAGATAAGCCGGCCATCCCGGCCGTCCCAGCCAGATGTCTTCGTACCGGTCAAAAAACCCCGGCTCGTAAACCTCCATGCGATTGTCCGCTGCCACTTTCCAGGTAGGCCATAATCTCCATGACAGGTAACCGCCATCATCGCTGAGGTTCAGGATCGTGGCTCGCAAAGGAATAGCCGCTAGCCGCCCCGCTGCCGTTTCCGGGAACACCCGCGGACGAATGCCTGCACCCCATGCGTCCGGTGTAAGCCTGGCAGAAAACACCGTCATCGCGGCCCAGCCTACGCATAGCAGCAGCGTAGCGCTGGCCGCCAGGTAGCGCACCCTGTTTATCTGCCACGTACCGGCCAGCAGCTGCGTAATAGCCCGTGCCGCCGGAGCCGAAAGATAGAGCAAAAGAAAGTTCACCGTCTCGCTGCTCAGCACGCACAGAGCCACGCCCAGGATAACAATACTAAAACCATCGCGAAGAGTAAGCCTACGTGTGGCCAGGGCCAGCAGGAAGAACACTGCCGCCAGCGCCAGGCGAATGATGAACGACATATCCAGCACGGCGGCGCCCAAGCCTGACGCGCCCCCGGCGGCCTGCACCCTGGCCAGGTCCCAGAGCGCCGGCACAATTCGCACTGAGTGCGGATTAAGAAATAAGGCCACGACCCCTGCAGCGATGATTACAGCAAGGTAGAGCTTGCGCCTCGTTTCGCCCGACTGCGCCGGCGCCGGCAACAGCAGAGACGCCAGCGGCGCTATAAAAGCCACCACAACGCTGCCATGCATGTTGGCCCACAACGCAACCAACGGCGCAAACAGCACCATAGGCAAACGGCTCCTGGCCTCAGTGATAATCAGCGACAACACATACAACGGCAGCACCGCGTAAGCGGCCTCCGGCTGAAACCCCGGCAATAAAGCTACGCCTGTAAGAACCGTTACTGACAGCGCGACCAGGAGACCTGATCCACGGTTTCGCAGGCGAAATACCAACAACCCGTAAGTCAGCGCCGCGAGGACCACATTAACCACACTGATTCCGATCCACCCACCAAGGCGGTGGAGCGATACCGGAGCTACCCTCTCCACAATCAGCTCACCCGTCCGGTAAGCCGCGGATGCGCCCATCGACCACAGCCACTCAAAAAACACCCAGGCATCCACACGAGAGGCCGCGGAGAAAATGTCGCGGTTCGGGATTTCGCCGGTGTTGTAAATAACATCACCAGCCTTAATTTGAAACAGCGCGGCAGAACTCTCAACCGTTCTCCAGTGAGCCACTATTAGCACAAGCAGCAGTAGACAACCTATAGCCGTAAAAATAACGGGAGGCCCCGGATGAAATCGGGCGTCCGACTCATTCCGTTCGCGGTCGGCCGGAATGGCTTCGTCTTCAGTCGCAGCCTTGGTAGGGGGTGAGTTAGTCATAAGTTAGAATGGTCACTACAACCAACCAGGCTAAGTGTAACGCTGCCGGATTGGAAGATCGCTTTTGCTACCGGCCATGGCTCGACCGATTCACGGGGCAAACCTGACACCCACACCGGCACACGCTTAAAAAGTTTTACAGTGTTGTTTTACGCGTGACAATGGCAAAGAGGTTTAGGCACTCCAACCTCATGAAGATGACCCTCAACCATACCATCAACAGTTTCTCAATTCCGGCAGCCGCCTGCATCGTCCTGCTATTGTTCTCCGGCACATCCCACGCAGCGACTACAGAAACCGCTGCAGCTAAATCTCCGGCAGAAGTCGTAGATGCAATGCTTAAGAATTACCGAACCGCCGAAGCGCCGCCCCGCTTTATTCCCCTCGCGCCGGATGCCGTCGATCCCAAAGGGTGGCTTCGCGACTGGGCAGCGGCAGCTGCCAAAGGCATTACCGGCGACCTGATGAACCGCCACATCGTATTCCAGAAAAGCTGGACCGGTGAAGACTTTAAATCAAAGGGCAGCGCCGGCAAAGGCCTGCGCTGGCCGCTGGAACAGTCAGCCTACTGGCTCGATGGCTCTGTCCGCCTCGGGCACATTCTCGATAACGAGAAGATCAAACAACTCGCCTACGACCGCATGGACATGGTAGTGGAAGGCGTCAACAATGGCGGCGAAACCTTCATCTGGTGGGAGCCCAAAGAAGTGCTCCAGGTTGACGGTGAAGACCTGCCCTTCGACCGCTTTACCCGCAACTTTAACAACTGGGCCCATGCCCATATGGGCCGCGCCCTGGTTGCCTACTATCGCGCAACCGGTAAGCCGGAAATCCTGAAAGCACTCACCAAAGTCTACTCTGACTACCAGATGCCGCCGCTGAACAAAGACGAGTTCTTACCCCACGGCGCAGCCACAAACCTGGACCCCATGCTGATGACTTATGCCCTGAGCGGCGATAAGAAGGTTCTCGATAATGCCATCAAGTACATCGACACTGATCACTTCCAGCAGTTGATCACAGAATGGAGAACCGAAGACCTTCCCGATGGCCACACCGTTCTCTATTATGAGCACGCCCGCGTGCCAGCCACCACCTATACATGGACCGGCGACAATGAAGCTCTTGAAGCAACGGAGCGCGTGCTCCAGCTTGGACTTGATCATCATGGCTTGCCGGTCGGCATGGCTTCCGGACAGGAGCACCTCATGGGAAAAGGCTCCATCCGCGGGCTCGAAACCTGCACGGCCGCTGCTTCCGCATACACCTACCGCTGGATGCTGCAGCTCACCGGCGACCGCAAGTACGCTGACCAGCTGGAACAGATTTTCCTTAATGCCGGCCCCGCCGCCATCTCGCGTGACTACGACCTGGCGTGCTATTTCCAGACCATGAATCGGATCGATGGCGTTGTCCCCATTCACACTATCAAGAACATTGAAGGCTACCGATTCTCAAAGACCGCTGGCCCAACCCTCTGCTGCGTAGCCAACACCACCCGTATGATTCCTGACTATATAGAAAGTATGTGGATGGCCAGCATAGACGGCGGCCTGGCCGCGCTCGTTTACGGCCCGGCCAGCGTTACCGCTGACGTTAAGGGTAACGCGGTCACCATCGAATCCAAAACAAGCTATCCGTTCACAGACAAAATCGCCATGTCAGTATCCACTGACACGCCTGTGCAGTTCCCGCTTTATCTCCAGGCTGGTGCAATTCGCCTGCGGTTAGTGTCAATGGCGAGGCAATCGAACCAGCGCCGGATAGCGACGGCTTCGTAAAGATTGACCGGCAATGGGCTAACGGCGACAAGATTGATCTCAGCTTCCCGATGGAGGTGCAAATCAAACGTGATGAGACCACACCGGTGCCTGACACCGCTTATTACGAAAGACCAACCCGCGCTATCCCAATTACAAAAGTTGAAAAACTGGGGCAGCCTTACGCCTCTGTCCATTACGGTCCGCTGCTGTTTGCGCTGGCTCAGCCTGATGAAACACCCGACAAAGCCAGCGAAGGAGTCCAGTGGCAGTACGCCTTGAACCTGGTCCCGGGCAATGCCTCCCAAAGTGAAATCGATGTCATCCGATCCGCAATGCCCGAGCGTTTCCAGTGGCAATTGGATTCGCCGCTCAAGCTCAGGGTGCCAGCAGTTGAGTTCGACTGGAATCCGACCAACACCCAGCCGCTGCCGGACGAAGCGGTCGAAGGCGAGGAAACAAAAATCACCCTCGTACCCTACGGCACCACAAAGTTCCGGATCTCCATGTTTCCCATTAGCACTAAAATGGAAAATGCGGCCGAAACCTCAGCACAAACTTCAAATTAACCTCTGCCGCAGGCAGAAGATTTACAGCAGAAACTACCCGGTCAGCACGCGCTGGCCGGGTAGTTATAGCATTGTGCCGATCTCCGGAATGAGGAGTAAGCCTGTCTAACTTTGCAGTTCCGGCAATGATCCTGCATTTTCATGTTCGACAATGCTCTTGCGCAGTTCCCGCACACCACGAACCTTGCTGATGCCTTTGCATATGGCGTCTACCTCACTCTGCAGCGCAGTTCCGCCCAGGGTAACGCAGCCGTCATGTACTGATATTTCAATTGCCCGCGGGTGCGAACAGACATGCCCCAGCTCCGCCCTCACGCGAGCGCGAAGTATATCATCATCAACGGTATCTTCGTTCATTCGGTTTCGCAGTGTAGCTACGGTACCCTGGGCGCGATTACGAAGGTCTCGTGATTTATGAACCACGCGATCCTCAGCAGTGTGCAGGGTCGATACTGCCTTGTCGCGGGCAATGGCGCGCCGGCGTCGGCCTGTTGCGGGGTCAAGCATATACATAAGAGCCGCACCCGCAACCATTCCCGCCATGAAGTTAACAACTGTTTCGCCTTGATGTGTCATTTTGGTGCCTCCATCTTGCTCTATGTTATTCGTCGGTTTCCCGGCCAAATCTCCACTTGTACCCGGCTCCATCGGCAGCTGAAGCACTTAATTGCTGCCCGAACCAGTCTCTCGCTATTACTGCCACCTGTTCCAGCGTACCCGGTTCCTCAAACAAATGGGTAGCCCCCGGCACGATCTTCATCGCCCCCACCCCCGGTTTCATCTGCGATAGCGCGTTATGATTCATGCCAATCACGGCATCATCATTTCCGCCGACAATAAGCAGGGTCGGGCAACTGATAACAGCCAGTGCATCTCCGGCCAGATCAGGCCGGCCGCCCCTTGAAACAACTGCAGAAACGCGGTCTGACAGATGCGCCGCAGCCACAATAGCCGCCCCGCCGCCCGTGCTTGCGCCAAAATAGCCCACGCGCAACTTTGCCAGCCCCTCCTGCGTATCAAGCCAGGCCGTAGCGCCCACCAGCCGCCGCGCCAGCAATCCAATATCAAACCGCAGATGCCGCGTAAACTCCTCCTCGCGCTCTTCCTGCTCCGTCAGCAGGTCAAACAGCAGCGTCGCCAGTCCTGCCTTCTGCAGAACGCTGGCGACATAACGATTCCGGGAACTCTTCCTGCTGCTCCCGGAGCCATGCGCGAAAACAATTATACCAGTAGCGCCGGCGGGCACAGCCAGATCGCCATTCAGAACGGCGTCAGAAACCGCGATTTTAACCGCCGTTTCACCAGCCACATTTTTCTCACGAGTCTGCATTTTCGTTATCCTAACGAAGAAATCTTCCCAGTATCTTTGCCGGTGGGCGGCGCCGGATTTGTGCTGATCGGCTGACTTTCATGGGCCCGTCGCAGGTAATCACGTACCTCTTCATCGGTTGTCTGGGTGAAATCCTTGTACCACAGACCCACCGCCTGAAAGGGGTCGGGCGTGGTAGCGCAAATGACCTCATCTGCCTCTGCTTTCAGCATCAGGCAGGTTTCTTCTGCGCCTACGGGAACCGCCACAACGATGGAACGTGGCGACTCTTTGCGTAGAGCCTTAATAGCGGCACGCATGGTTGAACCGGTTGCCAGTCCGTCATCCACAAGGATAACAGTCTTCCCCTGCACCGGGATCCGCGGCCGCCCGTCCCTGTAGGCCCGGTCGCGTCGCTGCAGTTCCTGCTCTTCCCTGGCTACTACAGAATCAATGGCTTGTTTGGGCAGCGCCGCACGCTGGATGACCTCTGTATCAAGAAAGATCGTACCACCGCTGGCAATGGCGCCCATGGCAAACTCCTCGTGTCCCGGGAAACCCAGTTTGCGCACGACCAGTACGTCTAAAGGCAGGCCAAGGCGGTTGGCCACCTCGAACCCTACAGGAATGCCACCCCGCGGAAGCGCCAGGATGACAGCATCGGCGCCTCTATAGCCTCGAACCGCAAGCTTTTCAGCCACAAACTTCCCCGCCTCAACTCGGTCCGCAAATCTCATCATAACAACCTAAAGGCGAAGTTCGCACTGCACAAAATCAGATCAGGAATCGCAAAAGCGTTCGGGAACGGACGACGGTGGTGCGAATACCACCCCAATTGAAAAAATGTCTGCGCCTAATTTCCATGCAAAATGCATTCCGCGAACGGGGAATCGCCGTCGAAAGAGCGTGGGAAAAAGAGTATCCGCACTGGGACCGCCAATGGGCGTGCCGGGATGCAAAAAAGCGAGGGTTGGCTGCATGCATTCGAAGATAATGCGATGCAGAAGGAAAAACTGGTCGGGGCGACAGGATTCGAACCTGCGACCCCCTGAACCCCATTCAGGTGCGCTACCGGGCTGCGCCACGCCCCGACTCGCCGCTATCTTAGTCGTTGCCCGGTTGGATTATTCAGCCCGCTGACTTCATTAACTGTGATTGCAGATGCTGGTTACCTGCGGCTGCTCAGGTTGCTCGCTGGCCCGGCCAAAGCAGGCGGGTCAGCAGGCGGCTGCTTACTGTTTCGGTGATGCCATTTTGGTGTAAATATAGACCGCACGGCTGTCGGGCGACATGACCTTGGTCATCGTTATACCTGTCTCAATCACTGTAACTTCTGTGCCGGGAGGATACCGTTTATACTCGCTTCGGCCGCGGTTGTCCAGGTATGTCGGAATAGCCTGGTCAGCGGGTGCCCCGGCGATTCCCAGCACATATATCCGGGCAGCAGGCGTTGCCGCTGGTGTGGCGACTGGTGCCCCTGCAGATTCCACAGGTTGCGCATCTTCAGCTTTTACAAAGGCCTCGCCGTTGTTGTGGCGGATCACGTACCACGATTCTCCGCGAAGCCTGGCCGGGCGAATGGACGACGCCGGCGACCCCGAAGGCAGGGAGGCGATCTGGGCGCCTGATGCATCAAAGAGCGGCACAGCAGCATTCGCCTCGCCGCCAGACTTCGCTAACACCAGTTGACCTGAAGACGGCGCGAGCTGAGCAATACTGGGAGTCGGCGTAAAGCTTGTCGGTTGCCCGGGCAGGGGAGTGGGGCGCGGAAGCAGATTTGCGCTTACATCCACCTCCTGCATTTCGCCGGGTGTCGGAGACGCGACTATGTTGGTGGCGGGCTGAGTTGGAGACGGAGTCGCTGCCGCTGGGGTAAGCGGGGCCGCTGCAGGTGAAGCAGCCGGCGTCGCTAACGCAGGCTCGCTGGAGGCGTCAGGAGGTGCCGATGCGGGCGATGTTGCTGCCTGGTCTTCCGGTTCTCCATCATTGTTCATAAGCGGAATAATTGCAAAGGCCGCCACTGCCGCGAGAACCACAGCTGCCAGACCCATCAATCCGTATGAAATGAGCTTGCTGCGCTTGGGTTCCATTGATGCAGGAAGCGGTGTCGCGGTTTGCCTGCTCGATACCACCGCCGTACCTCCGCCAGATGGCGTAGCCACAGGCGCCAGCGCAGCCGGGGGAGGAGGTGGTGGCTCCGGCGCCGCCGCGTGACCTTCCGAAGGCGAACCCTCTACCAGGCTCGGCGTGTATGGAGGCGTTGCCGCAGGCATGCTGGAAGTCGGCAGATGGGCGCCCTTAAACCGCATGTTTGGCTCAAGACCAGCCAGGGCGTTTGCCAGGTCGCCATAGGTCTGGTAGCGATCCTCCGGCGCCTTTGCCGTCATTTTCTTAAGGACATCCAGCAGCGCGCCGCTGCCCAATATCTTAAGGCACTCCGGCTCAGGAAGCGGGTCCTGGATCTGCTTCAGCAGCACGGATACCGGCGAACTGGCAGTAAAAGGAAGCTCGCCGCAAAGCATCTGGTAAAGCGATACGCCCAGCGCGTAAATGTCGCTGCGGTGATCCGCCTCTTCACCTCGCGCCTGCTCCGGACTCATATAGTTCGGGCTGCCCATGGCAGTGCCCGCAGCTGTCATCTGCGAGTCATGTTCCACCATCTTCGCCAGGCCGAAATCCGCGATCTTCACCCGCGAATCCTCGGTGATCATCAGGTTGCTCGGCTTGATGTCGCGGTGGATAATCCCGCGGGCGTTTGCATAGCTGAGGCCTTCGATGGCCTGCAGCATGATGTGGATGGCGTCGTCCAGCGGGATCTGTTTCTTGCGCTTCAGGCATTGCGCTACAGTCTCGCCATCCACCATTTCCATGACAAAATAAGTGAGGCCCTGCTCATCGCCGAACGCATAAACCTGCACGATGTTGGGGTGATTCAGCCGCGCAACGGCGCGTGCTTCCCGGGCAAATCGCCGCGTGGCGTCCTCATTGGCCAGCAGCTCCTTGCGCATCAGCTTGATCGCGACGTCGCGCTCCAGGTGCGTGTCAAAGGCCTGCCACACCTCGCCCATGCCGCCGCGGCCCAGGATCTTTGTCAGCCTGTAGCAACCCAGCTCCCGCGGCACGTGCACCATCACCGTGTGGTCAGGCGTGGCCATTTCCCGGGTAGGGTGATTGCCAGATTTGCTGTTGTCTTCGTCTTGTTCCGGGCTCATTTTCTTAACTAGAGACAAAACGTATTGCCATGTTCAAGCATTTGTAAAGGGTGGTCTTATGTCGTCCATTAAAGAAACTGACTGCGGGGCTGCTGCAAGTGAACCATTGGCAACAGATTGAACAACTGGTAGCAGAGCGGTACCCCGCTGACAATGAACCCGGCTGCGCTGTTCTCGTCGTGCTGGGCGATGAAACGCGCATGTTTGCCCGCGGGATTGCTGACATGCAAACGGCGGCGCCCATTACCGGCGTGACGAACTTCCGGCTGGCCTCCGTCGCCAAGCAATTCACGGCCGCGTGTATCCTTCAGCTGCGCGATTTGGGCAGGCTCCACCTGGGCCAGCGCCTTACGGATTTCTTTCCAGATTTCGCCAATTACGGCGGTGGCATCACAGTCGAAAATCTTCTGCGGCACACCTCCGGCATAAAAGATTACGAGCCGCTGGTAGACCCGCACCGCCAGCCCCTGGTGATGGATGCCGAAGTGCTGCAGCTGCTCGCCGAGCAGGATTCCTGCGATTTCGAGCCCGGCACGCGTTTCCGCTACAGTAATTCCGGCTACGCAGTCCTGGCTATGATCGTTGAAGCCATTTCCGGCGTCAGCTTTCCAGATTATCTGCAGGCATATATCTTCCAGCCGCTCCTTATGAACAACACCCTGGCATTGGTTAACCGGCCCGACAGCCCGGTTGTGCCCGAGCGAGCCATCGGCTATAAGCTCGACGAGAATAACAACTTCGTCTGGGCCGACCAGGGCTCAACCAGCGCAGTTCTCGGCGACGGCGGCATTTACTGCTCAGCCATCGATTATGAGAAATGGATCCGCGGCTACTGGAGCGGTCAGGTATTGAAACCGGAAACCGTCACCGAAGCCTGGCAGCCGACCAAGACCCGCAGCGGAGAAGTCGTGCCCTACGGCTACGGCTGGCGCCTGGAACAGCAGGGCGACAAATGGCGCCCCTATCACCCCGGCAGCACCACCGGCTTCCGCAACGGCGTGGTCCTTGTGCCGGAGAAGCAATTCGCCGCGCTTGTCCTCTCCAACCGCAGCAACGGGGATGCGGGTTCGCTGGCTATGGAAGTTCGACGTGTGATATGTGAATAGAGAGTAATAATAATTTAGCAGCTAGTGCGAATGGACGGGCGCATTCGCAGCTGGGGTTCCCAAGAGGGCATGTGGATTTTTTACTGGAAATTTTGATTCAGAGCTAAAACAGTAGTAACATATGTTTACGCGGAGGCAGGGTGAAATGATGGCAATTAGATTTTTACATTCAGTCGGTAATGCGCAACGGATAAATGTAGGCATTCAACTTCATGCGGTGCTTTCTGCCCTGGTTCTGTTTATCGCCGGCGTTGCCAGCGCCCAGGACCCTGTCTGGACGTGGATTAAAGGGAAGGAACACTTCGACGCCGAGGGTCATTTTGGTACACCGGGCGAGGAACATGTGCTTAACACCCCTCCGGGTCGAGAGCATGCCAGTACGTGGACAGACCTGGAAGGCAACCTCTGGATGTATGGCGGTAGAGGATACGCCGGCAGCGGAGATACTAACCCCGGCCTCCGCGATGACCTCTGGAAGTATAATCCATCCACGGGCAACTGGACCTGGGTAAAAGGTCATATAAACGTAATAAACTCGCTACCCGTCTATGGAACTCAAGGTGTTGCTTCGCCGGAAAACAGCCCCGGCGGAAGGGAACATTTTATTACCTGGACCGGTGTTGACGGAACTCTGTGGCTCTACGGTGGTGGCACAATGGGTTCAAGTGCACATTTTTCCCGGCTGGCCGGCGGACTATGGAAATATGACATCCCGACCAACCAGTGGACCTGGGTGGGTGGAGCCGACAATGAGTACTTACCTGTTCACGGCACCCAGGGGCAGTTTGCACCGGAAAATTACCCTGGTTATCGCTTCGGGGCCAGCGGTTGGACAGACGCCGCGGGCAATCTGTGGCTCTTCGGCGGCATGACCATCCGTATCGCAGTTGGGCCAACAGATGCTGCCGGGCTGCCGCTTCCTCACATGACCAATGATATCTGGAAATACGATACGTCACTGCGCCAGTGGATGTGGCTTAAAGGCGCAAACTCCGCCATCACGACAACGAGCTACGGCATGAAGGGCGTTCCTGATTCGGCAAATATGCCCAGGTCCCGCGTTGGTGCAGTATCGTGGAATGACAACCTCGATAACTTCTGGTTCATGGGCGGGGACAGCAATCCAAATGTCACTCGCAGCGGCGCACAAAATGATATATGGCGGTACGAACCGGCCACTAACAACTGGACGTGGATGGATGGCAGCCAGACTCCTGATCCGCTGCCGGTAGCAGTGGCGCAAGGCATCGCCGACGAATCTAATGCTCCCGGCGGCCGCACCTACCATTCCGGAAAAGCCGATGCTGAAGGCAACCTGTGGATATTCGGCGGTCAGGGTCAGGGTTCCACCGGTGAGGGGGCCCTCAACGATCTATGGAAATACGATACCACTTCGGGCGTCTGGACCTGGTGCCTCGGCAGCCTTGCCCCTTCCCAGCTGGGCATATACGGTGAACAGGGAGTGCCTACGCCCGGAAGTACCCCCGGCGCCCGAATAGGATCATGGAGCTGGGCAGACGCTTCTGGTCGATTTTACGTAATGGGTGGAGCCGGGCAGGGCAAGTACGGGCCCGGGCTGATGAGCGATCTCTGGCGACTCGATGGCGCCGGTGCCCCTCCGCCCCCGCCTCCGCCACCACCACCGCCGTCCGGTGCCGATCTCGGCGCCGTATGGGTTCTGGACGAGACAAAGTGCAAGACATCCAAAAAGGGAACGAAGTGCCGGCACAAGGCCACCCTGCTCGTCATGAATGACGGTACCGTTGACGCGGGGAAAAGCAGCATCCAATTCTTCCTCTCCGCAGACCAGACCCTAAGCATTGATGACCTGGAGCTAAAGTCGAAGAAGCTGGGCAAACTTAAAATGGACAGGGCAAAGTCGGTAAAGCTGAAAGTAAAGCTGGCAGAGCAACTGGCCGGAAAGTACCTGATCGCTGTACTGGATTCCTCTGGAGCAGTGGTGGAACGCGACGAAACAGACAATGTCGTGGTCAGTAGTCCATTGCCGTGTAGCGGTTAGGCCATGTTTCTCAATCCCGCGCACGGCAGTATCCGGAGTAAATGGATACTGGTTTTAGTCGCTATGATACTAGCCGTCTATTTCTACACAAACTATACAGGTTTTGTGGAGGCGCGCTATCGAGCCGGCGCTAACGCGAAAGCTGAGGAAATCCGAGTCCGTGTCAACAAAGCGTACCGAGATCAGCAGTTCGCTAGTACGCCTGGTATTTATTGTATACCGTCGGCAAATTCAGAGCCTGAAAGTCTGATTATATTAGTTGAAAAAGATCATAGTGGCCAAACTTCAAGGCCCCGGACGCTAGTGGCTTACTTGTCGACCGAAACAAGCTGTACAGCTTACACTCCGTTTGAGCCAAATCAAGTTCAGAAGGAAATTGCATCCATTTACGATCCAACCAACGGAACCTATGATGACGTGTCGAATCCGAAAATGGCATTTAGGTTAAAACTGAATGTGGCCGATAATGAGTGGGTCAAGTTACCATAAACCTTAACACCGAAATTGTAGAGGTTGCACTTCATCTGGCACCCAGAATTACAGCTCCCGGCATCGGGTTCAAAGCATCCTGGTTTGGCGGAATTGTCGGCAACACCGGTTTCGGTTTCGGCACCATGCGAATTTCCACCTGCGCTTTTTCCCCCGGCAACAGCGAAATTGGTTCACTCGCCCCTGAACGATCCATAGTTTCAGCAATCACTCGAAATCCTGTTGCCGGCGCAGCAACCCCAATTTCAAATTTACCATCCGTGCCTGTAAACGCAACTGACTGACCATTTGCTGACACAGGATCGTTCAACGGCGACTGAATCGAAATCTGCAATTGGGGAACTGGAGCACCGTCCGTGTCCACTACCGTGCCGCGAACTCTCGCTTCCCCAATCATTTTAATGTCCACCGGCTGATTCTGGTCTAGCATCTTGGGCGTTATTTCCAGCCAGGCACCGCCGATGTATTCTACTGGCTGAAAAGTTCGTAATGCCGAAGCTTTGGCCGTAATTCGGGTCGAATTACTCAGCAGCAGCAATCGTTCCATCACAAAGTTGCCGCGCTGGTCTGTTTGCACGTGTGCTGTGCCCATGGGCGGATCTTTGAGATACCGCACGTATACGTCTGCTCCGGCCACAGGCTCTCCAGAGTCCAGCCTCGTCACCCGACCACGAATTGTATAACCTGAATGGACCAGCAAATCCACGCCGCTCGAAGATATCCCGTCGTCGATTTCCAGTATGTATTGGCCGTTCACATCAACATACCCCATGGCTTCAGACATGGCAAGGTAGGTTCCGCCAGGTAAGGGGCCTGCCGTGTAGTAGCCTTCAGAATCTGTATCGAACTCCAAAGGTTTGTTAAAGGCATTCGGTCCTGTAAACAGCATGAAATTTGCAGACGCGCCAGACACACCCTGGCTGGTTTGCCTGTCAATCACCCGCCCGGCCACGAAAGCTCCATCGGTCCGCAGCACCAGTTCTATATTGGCAGCCGGTGCAGCAGTAACCTTCTTGTCTGGCCGGAAACCACGTTTGCTTGCATACACGAACGACTCCCACGGTGGCACGTTCTCTATCACGAATTCACCAGTCCCGGTCGTCATCACGGCGGAATAGTTCTGGTAAAGGCTTCTGTTTCCGGAATCAGTA
>JAKFFN010000325.1:0-1530 GCA_036675025.1 Candidatus Sumerlaeales bacterium
CCATGGCGAGACACCGAGGGCGTAATCACCGGCCATGTTTTTGAAGACCCCGCCGGAACAACCCCCGCCGTCGACGCCTGGATTACCCGAAACGGATCCACCTGGACAGCCCTTTCTTCCGGCGACGGATTTTTTGCTTTCCTGCGAGTTCCTCCCGGAACTTATACCATCACCATCAAGCACCCCAGCCTCGGCCCTACCGGTTTAAAGACAATTTCAAACGTAATAGTAACAGCCGGTTACGCCACCGATATCAGCGCCATGCTCCCGGTAAATCTCAGCCGGTTCAGCCTCGAATAGTTGAACCCGCTGTCAGCTTTCCGGCCAGAACAGGAACAAATCTGGTTAAGCTTATAAGCTAAATACTATTGGACCGGAGCTGCCAGTAATGGACCTGACACAGTGGAACCGCTATCTCTACGCGGGGTGGGCGCCTTTTTACGATCTTCTTGTAGGCAGCCTGGAAGAAAAACGAAAAAGATCGCTGGAACTGGCAGCCGTTAAGCCGGGCGAAAAAGTTTTATTGCTCGGCGCCGGCACAGGCCTTGATATACCGTATCTGCCAAAAGACGCCGAAATAACGGCCATAGATATCACTCCTGAAATGATTTCCCGGCTGCGCCGCCGCGCCCATAGACTCAACATGAACATCGATGCCCGCGTAATGGACGGGCAGAAACTCGACTTCGCATCAGACACCTTTGACGTCGTGATTCTCCACTTCGTGCTGGCAGTCATTCCCGATCCCCTGCGTGCCATCCGCGAAGCTGAACGAGTCCTTCGCCCCGGCGGGCGAATTATTGTACTTAACAAATTCCTCAAAGACGAATCTCAGCCGTCGCCGCTGCTACGATTAGCCAACAAAGTCGCTCGCGTGCTTATCACCGATATCACCTGTAAGCTCAAGCCGCTGGTATCGGTCACTAACCTCCACACCGTCCACCAGGAGACGATCGGCCTCGGTGGCTTTTTTAAAATAGCGATTCTAACAAAAGACACTTCAATGGCGACCGCCCGCGTGCCTGCGCCTCATCGTGACCCGCAACCCACATACGAACCAGTTCCCACCCCATCGCGCATTACTCAGCCTGCCCTCACCCTCGCACCATCCCAGACCGGCGTAGCCGTAGCCCAGGCACCGCCCGAGCCATCCACCGCCTGAGCCATCCACTACGTGACACACAAAATCGCTACCGCTTGCCGTCCTTCCACTCCAGCACCGCGTCAATCACATACTCACCATAGTCTTCCAGCTTACGCGCACCTATGCCCGGAATCTCCTCCAGCTCCTCCAGGGTCTCCGGTTGCTCCCGCGCAATCGCGTAAAGGCTCACATCCGTAAATATCATGTAAGCAGCCACTTTCTGGTCCCGGGCTAGTTTCAGCCGCAACTTACGCAGCTTCTCAAACAGCAGCTCCTCGTCATCCTCGAGATTTAGCGCCGCATGCGCACCATGTTCCCTGATCCGCTGCTGCCGCGTAGCCTTGTTTGCGCGCCCGCGCGCAGGCGCCACAATCAACACAGCCTCC
>JAKFFN010000365.1:0-1503 GCA_036675025.1 Candidatus Sumerlaeales bacterium
TTTCAAATACTAACGTTTCCGGAAATGGCGTTGAACTGAGTATCGGTCAAGTGACCGGCACCTACACATCACCGGTTCTTGATATCTATGGAGGCTGCGGAAACCTGCAAACTTGGACCAAGTTTGAGTGGAAAACTCCGTTACCCTACGGAAAAGAACTCCCGCCTTCCAGCGAAATCGCAACGGACTACTCTGGTATTGCAGCCAGCTTAATGAACGCAGCGGCTCAGCTTTTCAGATTGAACGGATCAGGCGCCATCGCCAGTGGTACGACCATCACAGCTGATATTGGCTCCAACGCCACAGCTTCTAACACTAACGGCGCCGGGATGACATTTACCGCGTCTGGAAAGCTGGCCAGCGCCGTTACTTTTGACGGCACTGACGACAATATTAATATTCCTTATACTCTGACTAACGTAAGTGATTTTTCTATTTCTGCCTGGTTCAGAACGGCTACTGCCGGTAACGGCGTGTTTGTGCAAAACCGCGGGGGCGGAGCCGGACATAGTATCACTTTAGGAATCGGCAACAATCCAGGCGGTTGCGGAGCCGGCAGGATTTCGTTTGGATTGGACAGCAATACAATTTATATCGGCAAATGCACGACCGCTACTTACAACGATAATAACTGGCATCATGTTGTAGGAGTTTGGGACGGAACTTCCGGAGCAGCCGTTGCGTCCGGCCAGTTTACTATTTATATCGACGGCGCTGCCGTTGGCACCACAAGCATCAGTGTTGGCACCGCACCGAATGCGCCCATCTCCGGATTGGGGAACACAAAATTAGGCCGTCATGATGCCTGGGCCGTTAACTATAACGGATCGCTTGATGAAGTTGCGTTTTGGACCCGTCCGCTTTCTTCGACGGAAGCGCAGCAAATTTACCGACGCGGTGGTAACAATGTCAGATTTCAGATTAAAACTTGCGACAATGCAAATTGCAGCGATGTTGCTACTTGGAAGGGGCCTGACAACACCAACGCCACCTATTTTTCGGAACTCAATAATAATTCTCTACCGGATACCGGACTTGGTACCGTATTAACGGCTTTTCCTTCGATGGGATTCGGAACATTTCCATCATTAAATGTAGAAACAAAAAGATACTTTCAATATCAGGCGACGCTGACTTCAGATGTTTCGTCATATCAGCCCGGCTTTGATTACGTTAAAATTTATCATGGCTGCGCTGCCGGCTCAGTTACGTTTAACGCTGACGGAACTTTTACTTTGCCACGCTTGTGTACGCAAATGACGGTCACAGCTACAGGTGGCGGCGGCGCCACCGGCGACAGAAACGGCGGCGGTACAAGAACGTCTGGAGGCCGTGGTGGTAATGTCGTGAAAACTTTTACCGGGCTGACGCCGCAAACACAATACACCATCTCTGTAGGCGGTGGCGGCCAATGTGCACAAACCGGCGGTAGCAGCATTTATGCCGGAGGTAATGGCGGCGCTGTTGCCGGAGTCGGCCAGGACGGCGGCGGAAATCTTGCCT
>JAKFFN010000161.1:0-9631 GCA_036675025.1 Candidatus Sumerlaeales bacterium
TTGCCGTCGCCCTTATCCCACACCTGGGCAACAACGGGCTTATCATCGGGGGTTTTGCCGGCGAAGTCGCCCATGGGGCTGTCGGTCTGCCAGCTGGAGATTTTGGCCTTGTCCCAGTCCATCAGGCGGATGTTGCGCCACTGGACTTCCATGGGCTCGGTGCTGGTGGTTGCGTGGACCTGCAGGGCGATGAAGCCGCGGCTGGTCATATCGTCGTGCACTTCGGCGGCGGGCACATCGTTAATCTTTGTGCGGAGGGTGTTGCCGCGGAAGGAGATCCAGAGCTTGTTCCACTCGCCGGGTTTGAAGGCTTTGCGGGCTTCGGGATTATCTTTCAGGTCTTTCAGCCAGCCGCGGCGGCTTTCATCGTAGACGCCGGCCGTGTAGGAGCGGGGCGAGGGATCGATTTCTACCTGGTAACCGTGCACGCGACCATTTTTGTAGCCGGGCAGGCTCTGGCTGCGCACCTGCACGCCGGAGTTGAGGCGCGGGTCGACCTTGAACTCCAGTTCGAGTTCGAAATCGCCATATTCTTTCTCTGTGCAGAGAAAGGCGTTCTGCTTCTGGGCGGGAGCCGTGCGGCCTGTAATTACGCCGTCTTTGGCCTCGTAGTGCGCATCGCCGCCGCGCTGGGTCCAGCCTTCGAGAGTGTCGCCTTTTACAAGGGGCTGCCATTCCTGCGCGCCGGCGCAGGCAGTAAGGAGCGTAAGTGCAGATGCCAGGATTCCTAGCTTGTTTAGAAACGTCATGTGTCTGTTCCCCGGGAGATGTCTTTGCTGATTCTGATAAAAAACTTGGGGCGGGATGGCGGATAGTCTAGAAGTAATGCAGTGGATTAGTGGCTAAGGGGCAGTGGCTAGTGGTCAGTGGCTGGTGGTCAGTGGCTGGTGAGATGGCGCTGCGCGCTGGTGAGAAGGTGAGAAGGTGAGAAGGGTGAGCCGGACGCTAGCCTGACTGCGGTTAAAAAGCTTGCAACTGCCTGACGATTAAACCCTACAAGGCGCAACGCTGCCCAAGGATTTTGTTATGAGTCTCACCTGCCGTACCGTTTTTGCTTTCACTGCGTGTCTGCTCTCCGGGGCGATTGCTGCCCAGGCGCCGGGGACTGATCCTAACAGGGAACTGGTGCAGGTTTCGACTATCAACGCGCTGATCAAGGGCGTGTACGAGGGCGAGACGCGCATTGGCGACCTGCAGAAGCTGGGCGGCTTTGGCATCGGCACGCTGAACCACCTGGATGGCGAGATGGTGATGATGGACGGGGAAACCTACCAGGTGACGGGCCAGGGGAAGGTAAACCGGGTATCGCCGGAAACACTGACGCCGTTTGCGTCGGTGACACGGTTTAGTGCGGATAGAGTTTTGCAAAGCGCTGAGGCGCAGAGCTTCTCGTCGTTGCAGGCGATGATTGACGGCACGCTGCCAAGTAAGAACTTCTTCTACGCGGTGAAGGTGACGGGGTCGTTCCCGTCGATGAAGGTGCGCAGTGTGCCGCGCCAGGAGGAGCCTTACCGCCCGCTGACCGAGGTGGTGAACGAGCAGAAGATGTTCAGCTTTGAAAACACTTCGGGCACGCTGATTGGCTTCCGCTGCCCCAGCTATGTTCAGGGGGTGAACGTGGCGGGGTATCACATGCATTTTCTGAGTGCGGATAAGACGCAGGGCGGGCACGTGCTGGATTTTGAGCTGACAGGTGGCAAGGTGGAGATTGATCGCCTGAGCGATTTCCGGATGCTGCTGCCGTCGGATGAGGAGTTTATGGAAGTGGACCTTTCTGACAAGGGCGAAGAGGCGATCCACAAGGTGGAGAAGCTGGGCGCTGAGCAGAAATGAGCCGCCTGGGATTGTGTCGTTGGGGTAACAAGTTGACGAAATTTGACACAAAGGCGCGAAGACACAAAGAATATAAAAGAAAGTACTCATGGCTGGCGCTATTGTTACTTGCCGGTGCTTTCGTAGGTACAGGCGCGGTGACGGTAGTTGCTGCCCCGGATAGGCAGGCTGCGCAGATTCCTGCGGATTTTCCGGTGTTTTCTGTGCCGGGGCATGAGACCGGGATGGAGCTTTTGCGCGACCTCTACTGGCATCACTATAAGGGACTGCACCCGATGGCGACGCTGTGGGATGAGTGGCTGCTGCCGCCGACGATCTGGCCGGCCTCGGGAGCAGACAAAGCTGCGACGGCGTGGCGGCGGGCGCTTTCAGAACGCCACATTGATTCTGAGGGATACGTGGCGACACACCAGCACCACTCCATCGCCCATCAGCAGGGCTGGCCCTTCCCGCACTGGGCCCAGGGTGCCGGCGGGTTCGGGTGGCATTTCTCTTTTCATAAAACCATCGGCTCGGGCTGGCGGCCTGAGCACACGGCGAACCCGGACGAATGGAACACCACGGGTACGGAATCAGCCGGGATAGTTGAAACCGGGTGGGCGGTGAAACTGACATCGCCCGGGGCGATGGCGGCCCCGCCGGCCCTGGCGGGTGATTCTTACCAGGCGCCTTTCCTGCAACTGCGCTGGCGCGCGGATGACCTGGGCGCTACCGCCATGCCTTATATTGAATGGACGACTGATTCGGCGCCGGGTTTTTCCGAAGAACGGCGCTTTTACTTTGATCCGCCAGAAGCGGGGAAGATCAATTATACCATGGTCCCGATGTACCGTCACCCGGAGTGGAAAGGCACTATCACCGGTCTGAGGGTGGGGTTTGATAACGCCACGGCGGGCGGTGAGGTTATCCTCCAGGCGCTGTTCTCGCAATACGACACCCGCCACGATGTCAATAACCCCAGCTATGTCTCCGCGTGCGTGGATTACTTCAGCTGGACTGGCGACCTGAACTTTCTGCGCCACGAGATGGAACGGATGCGGCTCGCCATGCGGTTCATGGAAACGGAATTCGGCACCGACAAAAACGGCATAGTCACTGTGCCGTGGGTGGGGCACGAGGGAACCAACGGCATCGAGCGAAACGCGGACGGGTCTGTGAAGATGCTGTCGGGCCGCGGCGTGGGTAACAATTACTGGGACCTGCTGCCGTTTGGAAAGCAGGATGCCTACGCAACCATTCGCCACTATGGCGCCGCACGCAAGATGGCAGTGCTTGAGGAGGCGGTCGCGGCGAATCCGGGCTGGAATATCACAACGTCACCCCTGGCGAGATCGGGCGACCATTGGCGCAGGCAGGCGCTGATGGCGCAGGACAACGGAAACCGGCTTTTCTGGAATGAAAAAACCGGCAGATTCACTCTAGGAATTGATGCAGAGGGTGGCCAGGCAGATTTCGGATTCACGTTTCTGAACCTGGAGGCGGTAGCTTACGGGTTCGCCACCCTGGATCACGCGCGGGAGATTATGGATTGGATGACAGGCGCGCGTACGGTTGCCGATGACACAGCGCAGACGACAGATATCTACCACTGGCGGTTCGCGCCGCGTGCTACGACGAAACGAAATACTGATCATTATGGCTGGTTCTGGAACGGCGCCGCCGGCATCCCGTGGGGCGGCCAGGTGCAGGATGGCGGTGCGGTGCTGGGATTCTCGTACCACGATCTGTTGGCGCGGCTGGCTGTGCTGGGGCCCGATGACGCAGCACAGCGGCTGGGAGAAATCCTGAATTGGTATGGCGAGGTAACGGCTGAAGGCGGTTACCGTGCGTATTATGACGGGTCGAAGCGGGAGGGAACCCTGCAGGGCGGGGGGACAGCAGGCGGACTGGGGCTCGATCAGGAGTTTTTCGAAAGCGTGATGGTGCCGCATGTGCTGCTGGAAGGGTTTGCAGGGTTCAGGCCGGGGCCGGAACATATCAGACTGACCCCGCGACTGCCAGCAGGATGGGCGAGCCTCACTATCAGTAACATTAGCTACAGGGGCCACGTTTTTACGCTGGAGATTGAGCCACGGAAGATAAAGATAATTCCCACATCTTCGGCGACCGTGAGGCCGCAAATCGTGGAACTCGTTCTGGAGCAGGGCTGGCACCGGCAAGGCGAGGCTGATCCCACCGCATCCCAATGCGGGGAAGGCATTTGCTACCAGACCCGGTGGGACACTTCAAAGCCGCTTACGCTTGTAAGATGATCACAGGTATGTGATCGGGTCCGATACGCGATATCCGCCTGGCGAGAATTTACCTCATTCCCGCCAGCAATTCGCCTCTTCGTAGTGGCTCCAAACATTCCAACGTTAAGGTTCTGGAACTTACACGTTTTTTCTCTTGCCGCTCAGGGTCTCGCGGGTTCACGTAATCCCTGATTCTGTAATAGAAATCAGCCTGCAGCCCCTTCTCGTGAAAATGCGTGCCAGTTTGTTGACACTTTTTCGGGTGGGGTCATATAGTTAGCGGGGAATTGACGACCAATGACTAAAACTATGATAATCAAGACAACCCCGGTTTCCCGGACCCGCGGCTTTACGCTGATTGAGATGCTCGTAGTGGCAGCTCTCATCGCCATTTTTGCCGGCCTCGCCGTCTTCAACATCGTGGAGCAGCTCAACCGCGAAAAAGAAAAGGCAGCCCTGGCCGAAGCCCGAAGCATCGCTACCGCAATGTCCTTCGCCTATGACGACCTCGGGTTTTTCCCGAAGCTGTGCTTCCTAAGGTACGGCGTGGATGAGCTGAAAAGGCTGATTACGCAGGATAGTCTCCAGGCTGACGAGATTGAATACCATGGTTTTGGCAACCCTGGTTTGCCCACCATGATCGACAAGAACTGGGGCGAGAAGTACATGAGCGGGTCGATGCCCGAAAAATACGTTCGCATGCAGTTTGGTGCCAGTAAGGAAATGGATTGGCCCGCAGACCCGTTTAGAACACCCTATGTCGGGTATTTCATTAAGATTGAACCGCCGACGAACAACCCTACTGGTGTTCCAATTCCGCAGTGGGCTGATAAGTTTGGTGACAAAGCCAACTACTTCGCCGGTATCGTGAGCTATGGGCGAAACAAGGTTCCCGGATTGTCCTGGGATTTCCCGACGCCTGCCACTCACAATCATAATAATCTGCGCCTTTTTACTGGCCCGGCTCCTGGTAATGACCGGTTGTTTACGCAGAAAGAATTTCCACTGGCTAATCCTGCGCCGCATTTGGCCATATTGACTGAATCGACAGAAGATCTTTATGGCGCGGGTTCCACCGATTACACGATCCGCGACGCCGGATCCGATGACAAGTTTTTCGAGTTTTGATGAGAGAGAACGGACTAACGACCATGCTTGAGAAGGTGAACATGAAAAAGAGTACTCTCAAGATAACCGCAAGCCGCACTGACGCCGGCTTCACGGCCATCGAGATCGCCATGGTGGCGGCTGTTATCGCTATCCTGTCGCTGATCGTACTGCCGATCTTCCGCAACCGTGTGGAAGATGCCAAGATTGCCGCAGCCCAGGCTGATCTGTCGGCCCTAATGAAAGCTGAACAGGTAGTGAAGGCTGACGTTGATGCCTATGCCCGCCTGGAAGATCTGGATAACGTTGAACTGCTTGGTTACACAAACATGCCGGCAGGTGGCGTAAATAAAGAGGTGCCATTCTTTAAGTACCTCAAGCCTTCGCCGACAGTTTCTCCCGATCCTGCCAGCAGACACATCATGAACGCTGGAGAGCGGATCAATTTTGCCTACCAGGGCACAGAGGATAATCCGTACTGGCGCGGTCCGTATATCGCTTTCCAGAACTCCATTACGTATGAAGATCTGCAGAACCCTCCCGTCGGTTCTTCAATACCGAACCTCTTAAGGTCTGGCGGTAACGGTTTCCAGGCGGCCATACAGGATGTCGCTGGCAGTGATCATGACGAGAACCGTTACCCTGTAGATCCCTGGGGCAACCCGTATATGTTCTTCCCACCCACGGGCAATGCCGCCGACCCTGCTGCTACAAACGGAGCATACTCCAGTGCGGCCATTTACTCAATGGGTCCGGATGGTCTTCCGGGGGATGGTTCGCAGTCTGGTAACGCGGCGGCATATACCCGGGCATTTGCAATTACGAATCCAACAGACCCCGGCGCCCTTGGCAAAGATGATGATCTGGTGGTGGAATTCTAATGATGAAGACGAAAACCATGACAAAGACAAAAGCTGGCCGCTCTAGCGGCTTCACGATGGTAGAACTGCTGATCGCCATAATCATTATCGGCATCCTGGTCGCTATTATCGTCCCGGTACTTAGCAATCGTGCAGCGGACGCCCGTATCGCAGCCGCCAAAGCTGACATGGAAGCCATTGCCAATGCGGAATCACAGGTGGCACTGGATACCGGTTACCTCGTACGCCTGCATGTTTTGGACGATAGCGGCGCAGCTTCGGATGGTTTTGGTTCTGATGACGGAGCTGACGTTGTTGATACCATTCGTGATGAAATCTTCAACAACGCCGGGAACCCAGACCTGATCTTCCTTGATGCTAAAACAGGCATTCTGTTGCCACCGAACCTGTTTCAAAGGGTGGAGGCTGATCCTGAAGGATTCGGATGGAGAGGGCCATACGTGAACTATCAAAGAAGGTTAAAGCCACCGACCCTCCCTGCATTTCCCTGGACCTACGGTTCACCGCTAGACCCATGGGGTAACCCTTATTTCCTCTTTGTCGCTGGCGAAGACCTCAATAGTGGCACTTCGAGCAACGGATTGTGGGTGAATGAAGTGACTGGAACCTTGGATCCGACATTCGGCTATGGCGGATTCACTGCTGACGCTCGTGTATTCGATCGCCCGACATTGGTGAGCCTCGGCCCAAACAGCCAGCCTGGGGATGCTGCAAACCCCGTTCTGGGTGCTGGTGACGATCTCGTCCGGGCGTTCTAAAAGGTATTTGACGGATTTCGCTGAACGGTTTATGCTAAAGGATATGACTATGAAGCAAATGACATGGAACAAGAGCCGGGGCTTGACGCTTACAGAACTCCTCGCAGTTCTGATGATCCTCAGCCTGCTCACCACCATTGCCGTACCGGTCTACGTTGCGCGTCAGGAAGACGCCCGGGTCCGTGTGGCAATGACAGAGTGCCGACAGATTGCTGAGGCAGAAGAACTGGTTGCAGCAATGCACGGGTTCTACGTTCCGTTTCAGCTCCTTGATGATCTGCCTGCAGACCCCAACGATCTCGCTGCCGGTGATGAAGAACGCATTGATATGCATCCTGATCCGGGCAACATGTTCCTTATCAATGCCACGGTAAAAGCCGAAGACCAGGACGGCGGTCTTCAGTTGCTGCTAGGCCAGGGATATGATGCAAACAATGGCGGCCCGATTGGCGGACCTGCAAATCCCCGCGTTCGTGCATTGGTCAATAACTGGAGCGGCCCCTATATTACCTTCCACCGATTCTGGTATGACACGACTTCTTTGAACTACGAAAGCCCTTCGGATCCCGACTATCGTAATGACGATGACATGTTCTACGACTTCCCGCTGGACCCCTGGGGCAACCCCTACCGCTTCTATTCTCCCATCGGCATCATTGGTGGCGGGCAGGATGAAGAAGGCGAATTGTTCGACTTCGTTAACCCTGACGCCGACTTCAGCAATGGTGAGCTGACGACGAATGATGACGAGCGTTTCCAGCGCTATGCAGTGGTAAGCTACGGCCGTGACGGACTCCGTGATACCGAGCCCGCCAACCCTGTAGACTACGTATTTAATGACATTTTCTACGAGTTCGGAACAGATGGTCTGTCCCGCAACTTTGGCAAATTCTAAACAAGTTAGTTAGGCATGATACCCATGAAAAAAGCCTTCACATTGATGGAACTCCTGGTGGTGGTCCTGATACTGGGGCTGTTAGCCACAATCGCCGTCGGCGTGTACACAAGCCAGGTTGAGCGTGCCCGCTATGCAGCCGCCCGCACAACCATCGCGGCTATTGAACTGGCAGCCAACCGTTATCAGCTCGACATCGGTGAGTTTCCCCCCAGCGGCAGCGATAATCCGCAGGTATTCCAAGGTAACGGCTGGCTATACCTGGCCCTTACCCGCAGCCTGAGCGGCGACACCAGCTCGCCTGCAAGCGCACGTTGGCAGGGACCATATATCGATGTGAAGAAACTGAACCTGGGTCTGCTGGACGGTACGCCGATTGACGAAGCGACTTCGCTGACTGTTGCTATCGATATGGCTGATATTAACATCCTGGATCCATGGGGCACGCCGTATTTCTACCGCCGCTGTTGCGGACCGGACCCCGACAACTACACTCTGAACGGCGGTACCCGTTTACCTCCGGGCAATCCCTTCGCCGCAACCGATGTCTTCTTTAACCCGACCACCTTCCAGATCTACTCCAAGGGCCGCAACGGTACAACACTTCCCGTCGGCCAGGAAGGCCTTGAAGAGGACGACGTTAATAACTTCGGCTTCTAGTACCAAAGCCGTTTCACAAATCTGCCCCGTTTCCGGATCATCCGGATTCGGGGCATTTCTTTTGTACGGCACGTGCCGATTAGAAACTTAACATTGACGGCACCCCCGCATTAGAGGCACATAAAGTTTACAAAGTAAGCAACAGCACGAGAAATCAACCATGCAGGTTTAGAGCGTCAACATGAAGAGCCTTTTGCGACCCCTTATCACCTCAGTGTTAGCCTTGGTAGTAGCAGGTGCCATGGGAGCCGACGTCATTATCGAATCGCGTTCTGGCGGTAAGAACCACGACGGCTACAAAGAGACCGCCGGCAGTTGGCTCGACAGCAATACGCCTCCGCAGACGGCCAAAAGCGGTGCCCCCGGCCTGACACCGCAGGGGCAGATTGGCTCACGGAAAACGACCATCATCCCCAATCCCAGCGGTAACAAAGAAACCGTCGTCAGCGCCGCCCGCTTCACTCCCAAAATCGAAACGGCAGGGGAGTACAACGTGTACGTGACCTTCTCCCGCGCGGCCAACGCCATGCCTGTGACTTATGTTATCAAACACGCCAGCGGCGAGGAGAAAAAAGACATCAACCAGGATGGCTGGGGCGCCCTGGCTGGCAGTAATGCCAACAAATGGGTGGAACTGGGCCGTTATTCCTTTGCGCCCGGCGCCGATCAGTACGTGGAGATGCAGGTGACCGAAGCCACAAAGGCTGCTGACCCCGGAAATCCCGCGTCCGCCTTTACCGATGCTGTTCGCTTTTCCACGGAACCTGTAGCCACTGCCGCTGCACCTCAGCCCGCTGCGCCCGCCGCCCCGGATGAATCGGAACCGGCTACTCCCGCAACGTCCGCCGCCACTCCCGCAGGAGAAATTCAGTGGCTGGAAAGCCTAACCACCGGCCGCGCCGAAGGCAAAAAGCAGGATAAGAAGCTGTTCGTTTTCTTCTTCTCCCCCCAGAGCAGCCGCAGCACGGAGTATGAGAAGCGGGTGATTAACGACCCCAAGGTAAAGGGTTTGGTAAACGAGGATTTTGTTGCGGTAAAGATCAACATGGACGTCGAACGCGAGCTCACCGCCCAGCTGCAGGTCTTCCGCGCCGGCACAATCAACGTCTACGACAGCGCCACCGGCAACGGCCTCGAACACATCAGCAACACGCCCGAAGCAGACGAGCTGATCAAGCGGCTGAATGCGGTAAAATGATAGTTACTTAATTACTAATTACAAATTACTAATTACGAATTGAGGAGCGGCTTCGCCGCGACAAA
>JAKFFN010000160.1:0-9631 GCA_036675025.1 Candidatus Sumerlaeales bacterium
TTGCGAACCGCAATTTCCATTCGCCCTGTCGATCCCCGGTATGCAACAGTCTCCCCCGGCGCCACGTCCGCATAAGTCTTTCTCACCGGCACCTCCTGCCCCGATTCCAACCGCACCCTCACCAATTCTCGAAATCCATCACCGCCAGTGAACCGCATGCTGGTAATCGCATTTCCAAAATGGTCGATGTGAATTATGCGAGCCGTCACCTCCTTGCCCGCCAGCTCGTCCACCGTCTGCTCAGCATTATCTAGTCTCACCCGTGCTGTCGACATACTCCCCAGCCTTGCCCAGTGGCCGCCGGCTGCTACGAAAGCCGCGCAGGGCGCAAAGATATCGCGCCCGTGAAACGTAGGCGACACCTCCTCCAGCCAGAATTTTGGCCGGTCCAAAACTCGCCCCTCTGCACCCGCCGGCAGGAAGCCAAAAAGGCCGTTGTTCGGTCCGACCAGGCACTTGCCCTCGTGGAAAAACACCGCCGGCTCCCGATCGCTCCCCACTCCCGGGTCAACAACTGCCAGCACAACGCTTCCCTCGGGCAGCCATGGCCATGTGCTCTCCAGCAGATACGCCCCCTGCTCCACCGCCTGCGGCGCCACGTCATGCGTGATATCTACAAAACGCACATCCGGACACCGCACCAGCACCACCGCTTTCATGGCCGCGACGTAGTGATCGCTTGTGCCAAAATCCGTAAGCAGGAAAACCGTGGGCCTTTCGCCTATCATAGAGGTGATCCTGCCTCCCTATATCCCAAAGGGTCACGGGAAAAATGGACGGCAATTAGGAAGTTGCCAACATACCCTTTGCCATGGGGTATATCACTCCCATGCAACTCGACGGCTCAAACCGCCTCGACTATTTTACCGACACCGTAGCTATCCCGGGCGAAGAGGGAGCGCCTCTCCGCACCCATCAGCTTGCCGGCGGTGGAGCCCGTTTTATGGCGGCCCTTGCCGATCTGGTTCTTCAGCTGGCGGGTTTCACGATTTTTGTTTGGGTTGCGCTCACTTACCGGCCGGAGATGTTTCCGCCGCGGTCGTGGCCATGGGCCGGCCCAGTTGCCTTTATCGAATGGCACATTATCTACCTGATGCTTTTCGAAAGTTTTACCCGCGGCACCACCCCGGGTAAGGCCATGGTTGGATTGCGAATTATTAATAAGGACGGCCTGCCACCACGGCCCACAGACCTTGTTATTCGCAATATCGCCAGGCTGTTGGATATTGGATTCCTGGCCTATGCAGGGGCCCTGGCGCTCATCAGTGTCAGCCGCCGCAGACAGCGCCTGGGCGACCGAATTGCTGGCACACGGGTAATCTACGCGCAGCCGCTGACGGAACAGATGCACAAGGCGCATGTGCCGGAAAGCCTCTACTCTACCTCGGAAGACGGTTACCTGCTGCAGGCCTGGATCGCCCGGGAAAACAGGTTTGATGAAGAGTCGCGCGTGGCTTCTGCCACCGACCTGGCTGCCTATCTTCATTCAAAATATGGCGATGAAGCCGAGAAGTCAAAAGATCCCGTCCGCTATCTCCACGAGCTCCACGAAGCAGAAATCCGCGCAAATGAATAGCCGCGCCGCGCAGAAATAGGATAGCTTGCTTAAAACGTTGAGTCGGGGCGTAGCGTAGCCCGGTTATCGCGCCTGCCTTGGGAGCAGGAGGCCGCAGGTTCGAATCCTGCCGCCCCGACCACCTTCTTCTTGACCCAATTGGGTTTTACCTTGTTATCGTCAGCTCTCGTGCACCAATCGGACACAAAGCGACTGAGCCAGTTAAAGACCAAGGCCTGGATTTTCAGTATGGCTTTTGTCTTAGTGCTATTAGCCTTATTCGTTTATTGGATGTTGCCCCACAATCCTGACGTTGAGCCTGGAACGGCTTTCATAGATGTTACCCGGGATTTAGGTGCGCCCAACTGGATAATCATAAAGCCGGAAACCGACACCGCTATATTAGCCTACTCTTTTGGGAATCTGATTCTGAGTAGGTCGCTTAGCATAGAAGTAAACACCTCGGGAACAATTGTGGCAGTACAAACACACGATTTTATCTCGTCTGAGGATTAGCCACGCAAGCACTACGCCTCCGGCAACTCCACCGGCTTACCCGTCTGAAAGCAGGAGGCCGCAGGTTCGAATCCTGCCACCCCGAGCACTTTCTTTATCTGCCGTTCCATTTGATTCCCCTTGCGATCATTAGGCCCAACAGCCCTAATATGTTTGTCTGGAGGCACACATGGCAGAGTCTAATTCCAAAATATCGATCAGTAGCCGTAGTGTTGCAGTCGTCTGTGCGACTGTACTGTTCGCAGAAATCCTTATATCACTTACTGCTGTAGATATCCTTCGCGTGATCTACAAAATTGGCACGCCTGATTATAATACACCTGCGTTCATTCGCATAGTGCGCGATGCCATCAGACAACACTCGATTCTAACAGTAGTTCATCTGTTCGCTCTCCTTGGCTTTGTCTTACCATTTGCGCTTGCGGGCTTTCAGAAAGGCGGGCTCTCACAAGTCCGGAATTTAGTATTGAAAGCGAATTGGTGGATACCTGCACTTTGCATCGGTTATGTCATCATTCGACTGACCATAGACTATTGTGTAGTCACGCTGGCATCTGTGGCGCCCCCCGATTTTACTATGTGGCTGACTTATGTTAATATTGGTGCGGCAATGATCGGCATTGGGATATGGAGCCTATGTATTAAGGCACGTAGTCCGCATAAGGGTTCGACGAGATTTTTCCGACTATCCCTTGCGGTATTGTTACTTTTCATTGGCTGCTCAGTTGCAGCAATCGTTTATTATAAGGGACCGACACGGCAAATCATTGCCGTGAACCGCGCCGCTCAAACTGCATTTGCGTCGTCGCAAGTAACTGCCATGGATCGAAATTTAGATCTGCTCCTAATATCGGGGCACCTCAGTAATGGGAGGTATTTTTCCGCAGATTTTTATGGCAATGACTCCCCAGATCAGCAAACGACAGATTCGGTAATTGTTTCCGGTTCTCCCGTTGGAATTACTACGAATTGGCTTAACGACCAACAGACGTCAGAATCAACTTACGTACTAAACACGAATCGCTTGCGCTCGCTGGATAGTGCCTTTAGTCTCTCTGTTAACATCCATATGCCATTAAGCGAGTTGCAAAAAGCCGCAGTTGCATCAGAGATTAATAATGAAGTCGGCACATTTCTGACACTAACTACGCAACAACTCTCCGACTGAGCAGGCCCCCATCGACTCCAGAGTACATTGGCTGCAAGCTTGCTACGCCTCAGGCAACTCCACCGGCGTACCCCGTGCTATCGGTATCCGCCTTCCAATCCCGAATGCTTTACTCGTCACCTTGATCCCCGGCGCTGCCTGGGCGCGTTTGTATTCGGCTATCTCGATTAGCCGGATCACCCGCCGGACTACCGCATCTTCTGCCACCCCTGCGCCCACGATATGCTCCGCGCTTCGGTGCTCTTCCACGAACAGGCGGATAATTTCATCCAGCACCGGGTAAGGCGGCAGGCTGTCGGAATCCTTCTGCCCCGGGGCAAGTTCTGCGCTGGGTTCGCGATCAATAATCGACTGCGGGATCACCGGACCCATCAATTCGTTCAGCCGCCGGGCCACCTTGTAGACCATCATCTTCGGCACATCCGAGATGAGTGCCATGCCGCCCGCCATATCGCCGTAGAGCGTGCAGTAGCCGACGGCCAGCTCACTCTTGTTACCTGTAGAAAGCAGCAGAGTGCGCGGTGATGTGATGGCGTTGCTGATATACATGAGGATGTTCCCCCGGATACGAGCCTGAACGTTCTCTTCCGCAATGCGGTTTTGCTCCGCGGAATCACCGTGGAACAGCGTCTGCACAACGGCCGAGTCTGCCCCGGCAAGAAGCGACGTGTACTCTTCATGTACGCCGGAAATCGGAAGCGCCATGTGCCGAATGCCGAGGTTCCGAGCCAGTTCACCTGCGTCATCATAGGTTCCGGCACTGGTGTAGCGGCTGGGCATGGTCGCACTGATCACGTTTTCTGCGCCAAGGCTGTAGACGGCCATCGCCAGCACAACCGCGCTGTCGATGCCACCGCTGTTGCCAACCAGCGCCTGGGTGAAACCGGTACGGGCCATGTAATCCCTCAGGCCAAGCCGCAGCGCCGCAATAATGCTGTCAACCGGCTGAGCTATAACCTCAAGCGCCACTTCGAAATTGGGAGCATTGTCTCGCACTTGCGTATCCCATACCGCCTGCCCGGAACTAAACCAGCCTGCCGCAGCCGGAACCTTACCATCCGGCAGCACGACGCAGCTTCCGCCGTCAAACACTACCTGGTCATTGCCGCCCACCTGGTTCACCAGGATTATCGGCACGTTTCTGCGCCGCGCAATGTGGCGGAGCATTTCCAATCGGCGCTGGGGCTTGCCCTGCACAAACGGTGACGCACTGATATTAACGATCATCTGCGCGCCATTATCGGTAAGGCAGTCCATTGGATCGACCGGGTAGAGCCGCTCGTCCTTCCAGAACTCGTTGTCGTTCCAGATGTCTTCACAAACGGATATGCCAAGCGTTACAGGCTCCTCTCCGGCGGCCTGCAGGGTGATCAGCGGGGGACAGATCTCGGCCGGAGCTTCTTCGAAGTACCTGTGCTCGTCAAACACGTCATACGTAGGCAGCAGCTTCTTGTGGATCAGGACCGGTTCGTCTGCATCTGGCGACAGGTAAGCCGCAGTGTTGTACAGGCCCTTTTTACCAATCGTCGTGTTGGGCGAGATGGTGCCGAGGATGGCATGGACCCCGAATCGTCGGCAGGCGTCATGCGCCGTCGTCAGCGCTTCGGCCGCCTCTTTCAGGAATTCAGGATAATCGAGCAGATCGCGGGGCGGGTAACCCGTGATGGCCAGTTCCGTCATAATGGCCAGGTGCGCCCCGGCCCGGCCGGCGCGTTCCAGTTCCGCTGTAATCAGGCTGATGTTGTAGCCGATATTTCCGGCAACGGTGTTGAGCTGGCAGAGGGCTATCTTCATAGGAATATTAACACGCTAAACATATGCCGACACAAAAAAATCCCTGCGGCCGGAAAAGCCGCAGGGTCGGGAGGTGCCATTTCTCGGTAGGATTTGTGACAGACGGCAAAGCCTGCCTTACTACCGTGCGCCGGCAAGTGCCGGAATGTAGTTATGCAAAGACGGATCTTCGTCGCCCGTGCTGGTCATCATGCGGAAAGCAATCGTACGGCTGACGAGCGGGATAAAGACCGTGGGATAATCGTTATACTTGCTCATCACGCTGAGCACATATTTTTTGCCATTGGGCAGGGTGATAAGCGCGGCTTCGTGATAATTACGGACGCTATAACCGTTGGCGGTGACAATCTTGCTGCCAACCGGAAGGCCGGCCGCGATACCCTGCAGCGGACCAATCTTTTTCTGCTCCAGCGGGTGATGCATGTACGCTTTCATGGCCTGGCTTGCGCCCGGTGATACGAGTGCGTCATGAGCCAGCAGGTAGAACAGGCCGGCAGCCTGGTTGCTGGTCATGCGGTTGCTGTTTTCAAAGTTCATGTGCAGCTTGCGGCCGAGAGTGTCAGCGTCGATACCGGTGGGGTCACCGGTTACAAAGCGCTGGTTTACGTTAAAGTTTTCAAAGCCGATGTTGTTAAGGTAAACGTTGGCGTATTCACCGCCCTTAATGGCGCGGATGTGATCAATCAGCCGGTTGGTGGCGCCGTAATTGGCATCGCGCAGGCTGGCCATGATGTCAGCCTTCATACCGCCGGGCAGGCTGCCGCCATTGCGACCCTTGGCGCTGTAGAGAGCCGCTGCATAAGGTACGCGAGCAAGGCCGCTGGCATAACGCATATCTTCGCCATGCAGGTGACCGATAGCAGCCGGGCCACCGTCATCGGGGCAGACTTCGATAAGGCTGACGGCGACGTCTTCCTTGTTTATCGTCCGCACCTGGCTCAATTCCTGATCGACGATCTCGTTGACCATCTTGTCCAGGCGCTCAGACCGGCGCAGATTGCACAGGAGTGCATTGCTATACGAAGCAGGCACCATCCGGAACGCAGGATCAGCCTTCGAGCTGCTTACGCGCGACTTACTGACTTCAACCTTTACATCCTCACCGCCAGCAGTTGCAAGGCTGGCCATCGCGGCGATGGCACTGAGGGCTAATAACTTACGCATGGGGGAAAAACCTCCGACAGGTTCAGCAATTTTACGTTCAAACTGGACCAATACAGAAGCTGTCAGTGTTAAAAAGCAAGAAATATAATATGCAAACTTAATGCCGCAGATTGTTGATATCACGCTACTTAATCATCTATTTCCTTAAACTCGGAGGGATTATCACGCTTAGTTTAAGAAGAAAAGGCCGGCGGAGATTTCCGCCGGCCTGGTAGTTTTACTCTTCGCCTTCGTCGCCTTCCGGTTCTTCACCGTCAGCAGCGTCTTCAATTTCTTCTTCCCGGGCGATAACGTTCGGCTCGTCTTCTGCGCCGTCCATAATGGCATCAGCTTCGATTTCACCGTCGTCTTCGTCGTCCTTTTCAGCCAGCCGGGCCACGCCTACTACCAGGTCGTTTTCCTGCAGGTTGATCAGGCGTACGCCCTGGGTGTTGCGGCTGATGGTGCGGGTATCGGCCACACGGCTGCGGATTGACATGCCCTCGCGCGTGATCATGATGAGTTCGTCCTCATCAATGACTTCCTTGATGGCAACAACCTTGCCGTTGCGCTCGGTCGCCTTGATGTTAATAACGCCCTTGCCTCCGCGATTGGTCAGGCGGTAGTCGTCCACCTTGCTGCGCTTGCCGTAGCCGTTCTCGCAAACAGTCAGCAGATCAGCGCCGGGGCGCGGGGTTTCGACACCCACCAGCGAGTCATCAGCGTTCAGCGTGATACCCTTTACGCCGCTCGTAAACCGGCCCATGCTGCGCACCGCCGTCTCATGGAACCGGCATGCCATACCCATGCGGGTCGCCAGCACGATTTCACTCTGCCCGTTGGTCAGCTTCACATCACACAGCTCATCACCATCTTCAATGTTGATAGCCTTGATGCCCACCTTGCGCGGGTTGCTGTACAGGCTGAGCGCCTGCTTGCACACCTGGCCCTTCGCCGTGGCGAAGATGAGGTAGCGAGTATCGTCGAACTTGTTACCCACCGGCAACACGGCGCGGATGTTTTCGCCCTCGCTCAGCTGAAGCAGGTTTACCACCGGGCGGCCCTTGGTTGCGCGGCCACCCTGTGGAATCTCGTACACCTTAAGCCAATGCGCCTGGCCTTTGTCCGTAAAGAACATCAGGTAGTTATGGGTGGTGCCCACAAACAGGTGCTCTACCCAATCCTCTTCCTTCGTCTCCACGCCCGTTGATCCGCGACCGCCTCGCTTCTGGCGACGGTACAGCGCCGTGGGCGTCCGCTTGATGTAACCGGAGTGCGAGATCGTGATCACCATGTTTTCCTCGGCGATCAGATCTTCGATGGTCAGGTCGCCCGTATCATCGATGATTTCCGTACGGCGGGCATCGTTATACTTGTTCTTAACTTCCTGCAGTTCCTTCTTAACGATCTTCCAGACTTCCGACGTCTCTGCCAGGATCTCGCGGTAGCGAGTGATGGCTGCCACCAGTTCGTTAGCCTCGTGGTACAGCTTCGATTTCTCGAGCTGGGTCAGGCGGCTCAGGCGCATCTCGAGGATTGCCGTGGCCTGCTCTTCGCTCAGCGGCACCGCCTCGGTTACATCCGGGTCAATCTGCTTCGCCATTTCCAGCGGCACCTTAAAGGTAGCCATAAGCTTCTGCTTGGCCTCTTCAGGGTTGGCAGCGGCGCGGATGATCTTGATGACTTCGTCAATGTTATCCTGAACAACAACAAGGCCGTGCACGATGTGCAGGCGGCGCTCAGCGCGGTCCAGTTCATAGCGCGTGCGACGCACCACCACATCGCGGCGGTGGTTCAGGTAATGCGTAAGCATCTTCGGCAGGCTGAGGTAGCGCGGGCGACCGTCTACGAGCGCCAGCATGATTACGCCGAAGGTCGTCTGAAGCTGCGTGTGCTTGTAGAGGTTATTGATCACCACCTCAGGCACTTCGCCCTTCTTCAGTTCGATCACAACGCGCATGCCGTTACGATCGGATTCATCACGAAGATCGCTGATGCCGGTGACCTTCTTATCGCGGACCAGGTAGGCAATTTCTTCTACCAGCCGCGCCTTGTTCACCTGGTACGGCAGTTCTGTTACAATGATGGCTTCGCGGCCAAGCTTCAGCTGTTCCGTCTTGATCTTCGCGCGCATAACCACGCGGCCACGCCCGGTGCTGTAGGCATCAAGGATGCCCTTACGCCCGCGGATATAGGCACCCGTGGGGAAGTCCGGACCCGGCATCTTCTTCATCAGGTCGGCAACGGTTGAGTTCGGCTTGTCTACCATCAGCAGACAGGCATCAATGACCTCGCCCAGGTTGTGGGGCGGGATGTTTGTAGCCATGCCCACGGCGATACCGCCGGAACCATTGACGAGCAGGTTCGGGAAGGCCGAAGGCAAAACCAGCGGCTCCTGGTGAGAGGAGTCGTAGTTGGGGCCGAAATCTACTGTGTTCTTGTCCAGGTCCTGCAGGAGCAGCGAAGCCATATGGCTCAGGCGCGACTCCGTATAACGCATGGCCGCCGCGGGATCGCCGTCGACCGAACCAAAGTTGCCCTGTCCGTCGATAAGCGGGTAGCGTAGGGCGAAATTCTGCGCCATACGTACGAGCGTATCATAGATGGCCGAGTCGCCGTGCGGGTGGAAGTTACCCATTACGTGACCAACGCTCTTGGCCGATTTCTCGTACTTATGCGTAGGGCCGAAACCCAGGTCGTGCATACCGTAAATTACACGCCGGTGCACCGGCTTAAGGCCGTCTCGCACATCAGGCAGCGCCCGGCCCACGATGACCGACATGGCGTAGTCGATGTACGAGGTTTTCATCTCGTCTTCGATGTTAATCGGTATGATCTGTTCGCGATTATCCTGCATGGTTCTCCTGGTTAAACAAAAAGGATACTGAAGGTTCTGCTGTTAAAAGCTCTGCTACTGATACGGCTGTTAAGGCACTGCTAAACTGATAAGACTGTTACTGAAAGTCTTGAGCTTACCGTGTTCCGCGGCGGCGATCTGCTGCGATATCGGCGGCTGCCCCGGGTCGTAGGCACAACTCCCCCACACCGGGCAACCTAAAGGGCTACCTCATAAGGCTGCAAATGTTCCCGTCAAGGGGAACTCGCGCCGCAGGCGCAGGGCGTATCGCAGTCGCGGGGCGCTGATGCGTAACAGGCAGGCCCTGCTACCCAGACTTCCCCACAAAAACGGCGTCGAGCTAAAAAATATGGCACCCGTCAGCCAGTTTCCGTAGGGTCGACGTTCCGTCGACCACTTTGCTGAAACCCCTCAGCTTCCCAAAACTCCGTTTTCCTGGTTGTAAGAATCGTTTTGTTTTTGACGGGTTCCGCCGTTGATATTATAAGGGTTAGGTTTGTAAGAACGCGATTTTAATTTCGAAAAGTTTTTTGAGTTTCACACACAGGCGAAAAAAACTTTGGTTAATTGCGCAAGTTCAATAATATCAATCATATCA
>JAKFFN010000162.1:0-9540 GCA_036675025.1 Candidatus Sumerlaeales bacterium
GTATAGTCGAACTAATCGGGCCTTGCGTACGCTTTAATTGATCGGGCTGGTAGTTGGGTATGCTTTGATTTATCGGGCTGGAAGTTTTTTTCCGGTGCTTCGCACCGGCGGGCGAGACGCCCGCGCTCCCAGGACCCGGCAAGCGAGACGCCCGGGCTCACAGGGTGCGTCAGCCCGTTATCAGCTTCTGATAGGCCGCTACGCCCAGCTCCAGCTGGCGCAGGTCAATCCATTCGTCTTTGGTGTGGGCCTGGGCTATGGAGCCGGGACCCCATACGATACAGGGCACTTCGATCTGGGGGTAAAAGCTGGCATCGGTACAGTAGTTGGCGTACTCGAGTTCCGGTAGTGCCCCGGCGTGCTTCCCCGCATTCAGCGCCTGGCTTACCAGCGGGTGATCCTCGGCGGTAGCCATGGGCGGTGCCGCTACAATGGGATTCGATACCGATAGTATGAAGTTTTGCAGAACGTCCCTTAATGCTGCTGACGCGGTTTCGAGGGTTTCGCCGGGGATCAGGCGGCGGTCTACCTGCAACTCACAGAAATCGGGTACGATGTTTACGGCGCTGCCGCCGCGGATGAGGCCTACGCTCAGGCTGGGCGCGCCAAGTTTTTCATGGCGTTCGCTTTCTGAAAGCTGCATCGCGTACTCCTCCAGCGCCTGGATGACCGGCGCCATCTTATAAATGGCGTTTTCGCCCAGGTGCGGCGTGCTGCTGTGTGCTGCCACGCCGGCAGTGCGGATGATCCAACGGGCTGTGCCTTTGTGGGCAATAACGGGATTGAGCAGAGTCGGCTCGGCGATTACCGCACCAGTCACAGGCGCACTGTAGGCCGACTTATCCAGCCGCTGCACAAAACTGCTGACGCCACCAAAGCCGGATTCCTCATCGGCCACGGCGGCAAAGAGTACATTGTACCGGGCAGGCTCGCCGGCCTGGCGCACGTTTGCGCAGGCACAGAGCATGGCCGCCATGGGGCCCTTAACGTCGCATGCCCCGCGGCCATACAACTTGCCATCATCGATCCTGCCGCCGTAAGGATCAACGGTCATTCCTTCAACCGGGACGGTGTCCAGGTGGGCATCGAAAATCAGGGTCTCCGACGCTCCAAAATCCAGGTAAGCCAGCACCGACGGCCGGCCGGGACAAATTTCCCAACGGTCGATCTGCGCCGCGCCCAGCTCCTTAAGCACCGATTCTACCCGGTCAGCCATGGCCAGTTCGCCGGTACCCGCGCCGCCCGGTGTGGCCAGGCTGTTAGGGTTTACGCTGGGTATGGAAACAAGTTCGCGGGCAAGCTCAACGACGTTCATAAAGGGTGATGTAGAGATGCCCCGGCGGGGATGGCAAAGAAAAAAGGCAAAGGTTGCTGCTGAATGCCAACGCTACTTTGACGGGCCGCAAGGAAATGTGGCCTATACTGCGAATGGCGCAACTTCGTCGGCAGAATGCCAACGCTACTTTTTTTGCTGGAATAAGCCCGCCGCGGCGGACAACTTTTCTTTTATGAGCACACAACCCGCAATCGATACGCGCCAGGAGTTTCCCATCCGCGAGCGCTACGCGTTTCTCAATCACGCTGCAGTAGCCCCCATACCCGCCAGCACCCAGGCGGCTATTTCTGAATTTGCCCGCGACGCCGCCGAGGAAGGCCCGGTCAACTACGCCGCCTGGCTCCACGCCATGAGTCTCGCCCGCGAGACGGCCGGCGAGATGATCAACGCCGACCCTGACGACATCTGTTTCATAAAAAATACCAACCACGGCCTTATCATCGCGGCCAATTCCATCAACTGGAAATCCGGCGATAACGTAGTGGCTTTTGAGCATGAGTTTCCGGCTAACGTTCTGCCGTGGAAGAATCTCCGCCACTACGGCGTTGAGTTCCGCGGTGTGCCCGAGCGGCCGGACTATACCTATTCCATTGATGACATCGCCGCACGCATTGACGACCGCACGCGCCTGCTGTCGGTCAGCTGGGTGGAGTACTCCACGGGCGTCCGCAATGACATCGAAGCTCTCGGCCAGCTGTGCCGCGAGAAGGGCGTCATGTTCTGCGTGGACGGCATCCAGGGCATGGGCGTGCTGCCTGTTGACGTGAAGACTCTGCCGGTGGATTTCCTTATGGCCGATGGCCACAAGTGGATGCTGGCGCCGGAAGGTTGCGGCATTCTCTATGTGCGCCGCGAACTGATCCCCGAGCTTAACGATAACATGGCCGGCTGGTGCGGCATGAAAAACCCGCAGGACTACGATAATACGGATCAGCCGTATAAACCGAACGCCCGCAAGTTTGAAGAGGGCAGTCACAACCTGCTGGCGATCAACGCGCTGGGTACGTCACTGCGCATCCTGATGGCGGCCGGTTACGATTACATTGGCGAACGCATCCAGGCTACGACTACGCTACTAATTAACGAGGCGCGGAAGAAGGGCTATGAAGTTGCTACGCCGGAGGATTGGAATAAACGCGCGGGAATCGTGAGCCTGCGCAAGGACGGGCTGAACCTTGAGGCGATCCAGAAGATGCTGCTGGAGGATCACAAGATTGTGATTGCGGCGCGGCGCGGGTTTCTGCGGGTGAGCCCGCATTTCTATAATGACGAGGAAGAGATCGAGCGCCTGGTGGCGGCGCTGCCGTAAACGGACGGACGTAGAATGTAGAAAGTAGAATGTAAAAAGTAGAACGTAGAACGGTGCTTCGCGGACATGAGAAGGTAAAACTGGCTGCTTAAGCGATGGAAAAAGCAGAACCACAAAAAGCACAAAACGCTTCGCGGCGCAAAAGGCACAAAAAATCTGTGCGTCACAAAAAGCAAAAAAAGCGGCGGGAAGATCTTGTGATCTTCCCGCCGTTTATTGTTTCTTAGCGTCAAAAGGTGACAGGCGAAACGCCTGCCCTACGGTGCTTGTCAAACGGTGACAGGCGAGACGCCTGCCCTACGGTGCTTGTCAAACGGTGACATGCGAGACGCTGCCCTACTGCTGCGCCGGCTGATTTTTCTGCTGGCGTTGATTGGGGCGTTCGCCTTTGCGCTCTGCCCGTTTTTTGCCTTTGGCTGGCTTCGATGCAGGTGCTGCATTAGATTTTCCTGCGGCCTTGGCGGGTGCTGCTGCGCCGGCGTTGGGGCCTTTCGGGCCTTCGTTGTATTGCCATTTCAGGCGCTCCGGCTCAAACATGCCCAGCGGACCTTTCATGTCCCACTGGTCGTCGCCGACCCGCTTGCGATAGGCATCAAGCTGGCCCTTCAGCTTTGCCTGGGCATCAGCCACTGTGGGGTTGCCATACAGGTTCGTGTTTTCTGCGGGGTCTTTTTTCAGGTCATAGAATTCCGGACCGCGCCCAGTTTCGGGGTGCCATTCGATCAGTTTATACTCAGGGGTGCGGATAACGCGGTATGCCTTCGCGTGATCGATCAGGCTGTCGTGGTCCGGGTACTCGGAGACCGCATAAGTGAAATCGTGAACCTGCCCGTCTTTCAGCACCGGCGTCGCATCGCGACCGGTCCATGCGGAGGGCGGGGTGCCGCCTGCAAGTTTTACGAAGGTGGGGGAGAGGTCGAGGCTGTTAACCGAGGCTGTCACGGTAGTGCCTTTTTCGCCGATGATGCGTTCCGGTCCCCAGGCGATCATGGGTACCCGCAGTGAGTCTTCATAGGGCACGTACTTACCGTGCATGTCGCGCCGGCCCATCATAAAGCCGTTGTCGCCCATAAAGACAACCACGGTGTTGTCGGCAAGTTTGTTGCTGCTGCGGACAGTTTCCATGATGCGGCCAACTTCTGCATCAAGTGCACCCATGGCCTCGTAGTAGTTCTCCCAGGTCTGTTTGCCTCGTTTCGTCTTCTGCGGGTCATCATAGAATGTGTCCGGCGCCAGTTCTTTCGCGGTTTTATTGTCATACATGGATTCAAAAGGGGCCGGGTTTGGACCAAAAGGTCCATGAGGCGCTGTGAAGGCAACCCACAGGAAAAGCGGCTGGGTTGTCTCGCCGCTGTCTACCTTCTTCAATTCCGAAATGGCATCGTCGGCAAATATGGTCTGCGTGAAGCCCTTGATTTCTTTCATCTCGCGCTTACGGCCGGTGGTGAGACGCGGGTTTTGATAGGAACCTGCGCCGCCGATCATCCAGCGATTAATGCTCTCAAACCCGCACAGCCACGGCTCCGGCGTTACGTGCCATTTTCCCGTAAAGGCGGTGTGATAGCCATTCTTCACCATCTCTTTCGGCAGCAGGCTATACTGGTCGAACCCGTGAGCACCAATAACATCCTTACGCTGGAATTCATTGGAGTACCAGCCATTCTGCGATGGCGGCAGGCCGGTGAGAATAGCCGACCGCGACGCCGAGCAGGTTGGAATCTGGATGGTGAACTCGCGGTACCACTGGCCTTCCTGCGCCATACGGTCAAGGTTGGGTGTTTTTATCTTCGCGTTGCCTGCGACTCCCAGGGCATCCCACCGGTGGTCGTCGGATATCAGGAATATAATGTTAGGCTTCTCCGCAGATTGCGTCTGCGCAAAGCCCGTCGCAGGACCCGCAGCCACCGTGGCTGCCAGCGCGAGAGTGGTTAGTGTGGTATTCTTCATTTGATCCCTCTGTTGAATGCGGAAAACATGGAGCCTTCCGGTTATTTTACAAGTATGAGCTACTGGTTTCTCTGTTGCTGTTGCTGCTGACGCCGGCGCGCTTTCTTATTCTTTGGGCGCTCCTGCTCTTCTTCGTCGTCTTCACTTGCCTGCACCGTACCCTGCCGGGCCATCTGACGGAAAGATACCACCTTCCCCTTCATGTCCCATTGGGTGTCGCCGGTTTTCTCGCGGAATTGACCCAGCTGCATTTCCAGGTTCTTCTGAACCTGCGCCACCTCAGGCTTGCCATAGAGGTTTACTTTCTCGCCCGGGTCCTTAGCCAGGTTATAGAGCTCGGGACCCTGGCCGCTTTCCGGATGAAAAACGATAAGCTTGTGGTCCGGAGTTCTAATGACCCGGTAAGCCTTTATGTGCTTCTGTGGACTTTTGTGGTCGGGGTATTGGGAAACTGCCCAGGTAATGTTGTGAGGCTTTCCGTCTTTAAATACCGGCGTGAGTTCGCGCCCTGCCCATTCCGCGGGCGGAGTGCCGCCAGCCAGCTGAACGAAAGTCGGCGGCAGGTCGATGCTGTTGGCAGCGGCAGTAACGGTCGTACCTTTTGAACCAATAATACTATCCGGCCCCCAGGCAATCATAGGCACCCGCAGCGAACCTTCGTAGGGTACATATTTGCCCCACATGTCCCGGGCGCCCATCATATACCCGTTGTCTCCAATGAACACGACCAATGTATTTGTGGAAAGTGAACTGTTCCTGACGGTGTCCATTACGCGCCCCACCTCGGCGTCGAGCGCGGAAATGGCTTCATAATACTTGCGCCAGGCTTCATCGCTGTCGTCACGTTTAGCAGGGTCATCGTGAAAAGTGGACGGGGCGAGTTGCTTCGCCGTCTTGCCATCATACATGCCATCAAACGGTTTCGGGTTCGGTCCGAAATGCGAGTGCGGTGCAGTGAAGGCCAGCCACAGGAAAAGCGGCTGCGTCGTACCGCCATCAGCTTTTTGTTTAAGGATTTCTACGGCGTCATTCGCAAAGATTGTCTGCGTAAAACCCTTCACGGTATTTAACTCGCGGCTCTTTCCACTGGCGAGTTTCGGGTTCCGATACGGCCCGGCCCCAGGCAACATCCAGTGTTTAATCGTATCGAAACCAACCAGCCATGGC
Organism: Candidatus Sumerlaeales bacterium; assembly: GCA_036675025.1. Taxonomy (GTDB): domain Bacteria; phylum Sumerlaeota; class Sumerlaeia; order Sumerlaeales; family Sumerlaeaceae; genus JAKFFN01. Next base: position 5,760 of record JAKFFN010000162.1, read on the forward strand.
TCGGCCTGCAGGTGCCATTTACCTACCAGGGCCGTATGGTAACCGGCCTTTTGCATCTCCTCAGGCAGAACCTCGTTTTTGCTGAAGGCATCTGGACGCAACACGTCCTGCCGCTGCCAGTTATTAGAGTAGAATCCATGCTCGCTGGGCGGTATGCCAGTCAGGATGGACGCACGCGAAGCCGTGCAGGTTGGCACCTGGATAGTTGCCTCGCGAAACCACTGCCCCTCGCGGGCCATCTGGTCGAGATTCGGAGTTTTAACCTGGGAATTGCCTGCAACGCCAAGGCCGTCCCATCGGTGATCATCAGAGATAATCAGGATGATGTTCGGCTTTGAATGGGCATCGTTCTGTGCGCAGACAGGCCGTTGGGTCAAAGCGCAGGCGAAGGCAAGCGCAACTGGTACCCATTGGAGTTTCTTCATTATTTCAGAGCTCTCTTTTTTGTCGCATGGTTTTGGAATTGAGAACACGACGGACCGTTAACGGTTCGCCCGCCGGTTACGTTTGCCGCCGCGTTTTTTGCGGTCTGGCTTTTCTTTTTTTGCCTTCCCGCCTTTAATGGAAATCACCTCGCCCTTCATGTCCCACTGGTCGTCCCCGGCTTTTGCGCGGAAATCTGCCAGTTGCTTTTCCAGGCGTGCCTGGGTTTCTGCGACCGCCGGCGTACCGTAAAGGTTTGTTGTTTCGGCAGGGTCCATTGTCAGATCGTAAAGTTCAGGCTTTGCGCCGCTGGCGGGGTGCCAATTAATGAGTTTGTGTTCGGGGGTGCGTATGACCCGGTAAGCATCCAAACTGTCGGACTTGTTATGATTCGGATACTGTGATACGGCCCAGGTAATGTCGTGGGGTTTACCGTCGCGCAAAACCGGGGTGAGGTCGCGTCCCACCCATTCGGCGGGGGGAGTGGCGCCGGCAAGCTTCACGAATGTGGGAGGCAGATCAATGCTGTTGGCGGACGCAGTGACGGTAGTCCCTTTAGATTTCATAATGCTGTCGGGAGCCCATACGATCAACGGGACGCGGAGGGCATCTTCATAAGGAACGGATTTGCCCCACCGGCCGCGTCGCCCCATCATAAAACCGTTATCGCCAATGAGGACGACGACGGTGTTTGTTGAAAGGGAGCTGTTTCGGACTGTATCCATGACTCGGCCAACCTGGGCGTCCAGGGCGGAAATGGCTTCGTAGTAGTGCTGCCATTTCTGATCGGGCTGAGGCGTATCACCGGGGACGCTGTAGAAGGTTTCAGGTGTAAGTTCTTCAGTAGATTTGCCGTCGTACATCCCACTTATGGGCTTGGGGTTTGGCTGGAACGGCGCGTGCGAAGCCGTGTAGGCAACCCACAGGAACAAAGGCCTGGTGGTGGAGCCGTCGGCTTTTTTCTTTAAGACTTCCAGCGCATCATCGGTGAAAATGGTTTGCGTGAAGCCTTGGACGGGTTGTGTTTCGCGGGAATTGCCCGAGGCCAGGCGCGGATTCCGGTAGGGGCCTGCGCCTCCCACCATCCAGCGTTTTATGGTTTCAAAACCACAAAGCCATGGATCAGGCTGCAGATGCCATTTACCTGCGAACGCGGTGTGGTAGCCTGCTTTTGCCAACTGTTTGGGGAGCAGCTTGTACTGGTCGAAGCCATGGGGATCTGCCACGTCTTTGCGCACGAAATTGTTGGTGTAGTAGCCATTCTCGCTGGGAGGCAGACCGGTCAGGATGGCCGCCCGGGATGTGGAGCAGAGCGGAATCTGGATGGTCGCTTCGCGGAACCACTGGCCTTCCTTTGCCATCCGATCCAGGTTAGGGGTCTTTACGTTCGGATTGCCGGCAACGCCAAGGCCGTCCCAGCGATGGTCGTCGGAAATGAGAAGGATAATATTCGGCTTTGCAGATTCCGTTGCCGTAGTATTAGCAGCGAAGGAATTTGCGGCACATAGTGCCAGTGTACCAGCCAGGTACTGCCCGAATCGAGCGAATCTCGCCATAGTTACAAACCTTTAGTTTTCTAAAGCGGAAAGGCGCGTCTCTCCGGCTAGTAACTTAAGAAAAAGGAACTATATTAACACGCGTCAACAGGATTCTTTTCCGGCAGGTCACCGCAAATAGGGCAGACAATGCGGGTCGGGCGGCTGAGAATGTAGGCCGTTACGCCTAGTGCGCACACGATGCCTGTGACGGTACCAATCAACGGGGCGGTCAGGCTGACCAGACCCATGCTGATCCAAAGCATGGTAACTGCGATTGTCTTATGTTTGCGGCTAATGCTGCCTTCTTCGCGCCAGCAGCGTATCGGCGGTCCGATTTTCGGATGCTCCAGCATCCAGCGCTCGATGCGCGGATCACTTTTGGCGAAGAAACCGGCCGCCAGGATAAGCGGGAACGTACCCGGCAACCCGGGCAGAATCAGTCCGGCAATACCGATCAGAAGAAATACGCATCCAAGGCAGAAAAAGAAAATCTTACTCACGTCTTAAATCCCTACAGGCTGCGGCAAAGAAATACTCGTTTGCAGCCAAGGCTAGTGATTCGCGGTTGCTTTAGGTGCCTGGTCAGGTGCGGATGGCGCGGGGACATTACTGGCTGGAGGTGAGGGGACCGCAGCCGCCTGCGCCTTCTGCGGGCTCACACCGAACACTAGCGCAACGGCGCCCAGCAGCAGCGCAAAGGCGGCGGCATGGTTCCAGCGCACTGGTTCCTTCAGGTAAAGCACTGCAAACACGATAAACACCGAGATGGTGATAATCTCCTGGGTGATTTTGAGCTGAAAACCGCTCCACCCGGACTGCGCGCCGATGCGGTTGGCAGGCACCTGGAACACGTACTCAAAGCCGGCGATGAGCCAGCTGATAACGATTACGCCGACCAGCGGAGCGCTTGTGTGCTTGAGGTGGCCATACCAGGCAAACCTCATGAAGACGTTGGCGATGAGCAGCAGGATTACGATTTTCACGGCTTACTTTCTAGCGATGATTACTTCGGTGCCAACGACTTCTGCCGGTAGCAGTTTCTCAAACTTCAGCCCGGCAGATTTTAGCCACTGCTTGTACTCCGCCGTTGTGAAGGTATTGCCGTCGGTTGTGTGCAGGAGCATGTTCATTGCGAAAAGCAGCGGAAACTCCGGCGCTGTGCGCTGATCATTGGGAATCATGTCCGGGATAAGCAGAACGCCGCCTCGCTTCAGCGCCTTTGCACATTTGGCGATGAGCTTCTCGCTCCACCTGGGGCCTTCACTGTGGCAAATGTGTCCGAGAATAATAACATCGTATTTGTCAGTCCCAAAGTTCAGCTTCCGCAGATCGCCTTCCATGTAAGCATAGCGGTCTTCCACGCCATGGCGCTCGACGAATTCCTTCGCCACTTCCAGCACCGGCGGCAGGTCAAGCGCCGTTACACGCGCCTTCAGCTTCTCAGCAAACGGCAGGCTCCAGGCGGCGCTACCTGCGGCGACGTCCAAAACGTTCAGGTCATCGGTCTGCTTCAGCTTAACGTGCGGCACCAGCAGGTTGCCCGATACGTAGCTGGCGGCGTAAAGCCCCCGTACGAGGATTTTGAAGAACTCCGGGCTGCGCTCTGTGTCTTCAACGCGCGTGAACGGCTTGCCGGACCTGACAACCTCCGTCAGGTTGTCCCATGCCTGGCCAAAATCCCGCGAGTGCAGCAGCATGTTTGCCATGGAGGTTGGTGAAGTCGACACCAGGTAGATTTCCGACTCCGCCGTTAAGGCATAACCCGTCCTGGATTTTTTCAGCAGCCCCAGCGCCGCCATTTCATCCAGCAGCATCTCTGT
>JAKFFN010000229.1:0-9519 GCA_036675025.1 Candidatus Sumerlaeales bacterium
GGTAGAACGTAGAACGTAGAACGTAGAACGTAGAAAGTAGAAAGTAGAACGTAAAAAGTTTAAGCGGGGGGTTTTGGGTTTGAGTGCGGGGGTGTTGGCGATTGGGGCAATTGATGCGGTGGGATGTTGAGCGTGGGGTGCGCGATGATTCGTCGGCAAGATGCCGACGATTTTTGCCGACGCCAGAATGTGGTTGCGAGGGGTTTTCAGGGGTTGATCGTGGATAAAAGTGCGTTTTTGATGGTGTGAGAATTGGGGCGAAGGGGCAGTTTTTGGGGGTGCGGTTTTAGGCATGCGGGAAAGGGGGAAAAAGAGGGGCCTTTTCTCTTTCTTCACTTCTTATTAAACTACTGATACTGAGACACTTGCGTGGCTACTTGGTGCCTGTTTGTGCACATGCTTTGTGCGGTGCGGTTTGATATTATGTGCGTGGCGCGATTTTGATCGACCTAGATGACTGGTTTTCTAGGGTTTAGGCTGGTTTGCGAAGTGCAGTTTTTGATGAACGTTCCTCCACCCGGGCTGTCGTAAGTCGATGATTCAGTAAACTCCCAGGAGGACGATCAAGATGAAGCATCTCATGCAGTTGGTGGCCACATTTACGTTGGCTGCCGCCCTTGCTGCTTCCGGTAACGCGCAACCCGGAAACGGAAACGGCGGAAACAATGGCAATGGCAAGCCGGACAAGGAACAGAAGGAAAAGCCGAACAAGGGCAACAAGCCTGAAAAGGGCGAGAAGGGCCCCAAGCCTGATAAGGGCAACAAGCCTGACAATAGTGACAAGCAGGCTGAAAAGGAAGCCAAGCAGGCTGAGAAGGAAGCTCGCAAGGCTGAGCGTGACGCTGCAAAGGCGGAGCGGAATGCTCAGAAAGCTGCCGACAAGGCTGCTCGCGAAGCTGCCAAGGCTGCCAAGAAGGGCGCCAAGGGAACAACGACGAGCCTGTCGCTGGGCCAGATCATCATCACTGACAGCCGGGTCCTGGATCTGACAGGTGATTATGTGCTGTCAAGCACGCTGGTTGTGAACGATGGTACGACTGACACAGTTACGTCTGAAACGACGACGGTTGATCTGTCCATTGTACAGGACGACCGCGGTCAGCTGGTTGGTTCGGCCTTTATCGTTCTGGGTGATGGAACGACCACAGAGATCGTGGTAACTGGTGAACTGTCTGCTGAAGGTGGCGAGCTGGCCCTGTCTCTGGCTGGCGAAGTTGGTGACGACACCACGTCTGATTCCGCTTCGATCACGATTGACGGCGTATGGGATGGAACGGCGTTCGTGTCAGAGGTAACGGTTATCTATAATGATGACGTTACGACATTTGAGGCGCTTATCGTTCCGGTGAATGATGTTGTCGGCATCATTATTGAGCCTGCACTGGACGCCCATGTGATTGGCAACAAGATCTGGGGAACGCGTGAAGTTGTATTGCCGTGGGGCAACACGACGGTACGCAGCCAGCAGATGAACAAGAAGGGCCTTAAGTTCATGATGCACAGCGGCGAATTCGGCATCGACCTTCGTGGTTCGGTTGACGAGGCTGGTGTTGTGGACCTGAGCCGCGCCAAGCTTCACCTGGGTTATGGCACGTTCGATATCGACCCGGCAACGGTTACGATTCTTCCCGCTGTTCAGTAACCGCTTAGCCGTTAACACAAAATCGCGCAATTGGGGCTAGCCCCGGGCACCGTCTGGTTTCGGCCAGACGGTGCTTTTTCTTTTGAAGGGGGCTGAGGAGGTGATGTGGGAAGCTGGAACATCCTCAAAATCTGAGATTTTGTAATTTCTTACCTGCCACGTAAAGATGGGAGACTTGCTTTACATTGGTTCGATGAGCTTCCTTAAACGCAACTGAGCCTTTGACAGTGGTATGCGTTTCGGCCCGGATTTGCAGGGGATTGGCACAGATTTCCCGAGCAGTACGTCGGGCTTTTAAAGCCTGGAAACTAAATTTCTTAAGGAGCATAACCATGTCCAGACCATGGCAATTGCTGATAGTTTGCGCTATCGTGGCCGCCCTTGCCGCACCCGGGTATTCGCGACCCGGAGGTGACAAGGTTGGAAATAAGGGGAAGCCTCAGCAAAGTGAAAAGAATGAGGGCAAGGGGAAGAAGGGCAAAAAGGGTGGGGCGGACCGGAGGACCACTACTTCGCTCGGCGAGATTGCGGTTATTGATGACCGGATCCTGGATGTTACCGGCGTTTACACGCTTACGACGGGTACCGTGGTTGTTATTCTCGACCTGGTGCAGGATGACCGGGGACAATTGCTGGCATCAGCCGATGTGGCGCTGCCGGACGGTTTGACGACAGAAGTGGATTTGCGCGGACGCCTGCGAGTAACCGGGCGCGACGGCGACCTGTCTTTCAAACTGGAAGGATGCGTGGATGAGAGTTCCGGAACGGTGGGTGGACCTATTCTGCTTAGCCACACCAGCGATGATGTTGATGATGAGTGTACGACATCGGTCCGGGTTCTTGGTGAATGGGATGGAAGTGCTTTCGGGACTGAAATCTGCATTACGACGCCAACGGGTACAATCTGCTATGACCTGAGAGACCTTGTTCCGATAAACCTTCTGCGTGGTGTGACCGTTGGAGAAGCTACCGATGAGGATCGCAAGGGCAAGGGCACAGTGATTTTCAGTGAGCGCCTTGTTGAACTGCCATGGGGCACGGAGACAGTGCGATCGCACCAGGTGAACACTCCCAAGGGATTTATGCTGCTACTGCATGGGGATGATTTTAACGCACAGTTCCGGGGTGATACCAGTTCAACAGGTTCGGTGACGGTGGAGTCGGCGAAGATAAACCTGGGATACGGGAAGCTGGATATTGATCCGGAGGATGTGGAATTGCCTGCTGTGCAGTAATGCGGACGGCTGTGACAGGCGGGACGCCTGCCCTACGGGATGTGGAATTGCCTGCTGTGCAGTAATGCATATTAAGCCAGCGCGCAAGTGGCGCGCAACCTATTGCCGCCTGACCGAAGGGTCGGGCGGCTTTTTGCTTGTGGGGAGGGGAGAGCGGAAAAGAGAAAAAGGAAGAGAAGGGGGCGAGAAAAGAAGAAAAAAGGAAAGGAAACGTAGATAGTGCACACGGATTAACAATATTCGGGCGGTCGTTTTCCAGAGAATGTGCCCTTTCTTAACTTTTTTGATTGACGCGAAGAGAAGGAAAAGAAAGAAGGGGGAGGAAAAGGAAGATGTAGAGTCTATTAATCCGAAAGGCTGGAACGGTGCTGACAACTTTCGCCACAATGCCCGGCAGAAGGGGTTTGAAAACATTTCTGTGCAGGGGACGGGCTCGCAGAATGCAGGGCGATGGGCGTGGCTTCACCCTTGTGGAGACGATGGTGGCGATTGGGATTCTCGGCATTGCCATGTTTGGTTCTTTTGCGATGCTGGTCCACTCGTACTCGATTATACGGCGGACGGATGAAAATCTCTATGTGGCCAGGCTGATGGAGAGCGCGCTGGAAATGACGCGTAACCTTTCTTACACCGAACTGACGGCCCAGCCTTCGAGCATTGAGTTTGAGACGGATTACCCTGTGTATTCGCTGTATGGGAAGGCCGTTAACCCGGCGGCGACTGCGGATGCTGAACAGGGGATGATACTGGCTGGCGGCACGGGCAAGGTAGAGATTGATGAAATCAACGCGGATCTGCAGCGGGTGACGGTGAGCGTGACGTGGACGCCGTTTCGCCTTGGTGAACAGACGAGGTCGGCCACGACGTACATTTCGCGGCAGGGGATTAACAAGCGATGAGACGCGGATTGATAGACAAGGTGGCGCGGCGGGATGGCGGGCTTACACTGGTCGAGCTGTGCATCGCGGCTGCTATCAGCCTGATCGCCATGGTGGCGATCCTTTCCATGTTTATCGCGTCGAGCAAGATTGGCGTGGAATCTTATTTGCGGAACCGCGCATCAGGCGAGGCGCGTAAGGTGATTGACCGCCTGACGACGGATGCCAGGTCTGCGGTGGGCATTGACAGTTCTTTCGGCAGTTACACGGCGGGGGCGGCGACGCTGATACTTAAGGTACCTGCTGTGGATGATGACGGGCTGCCGGTGGATATGGACAGCAAGTATGACCGTATAATTTACCACCAGGATAGCGACAACGCGACCGAACTGAAACGGATTGTGGTGCCGGATGCGTCAAGCGCGCGTGACGCAGAGACGCGGGTGATAGGAAGCAGCGCAAACCCGCGGGTTTCTGTGAGTGGTACGTATTCGGTTCAGCCGGATGCGCTGGGGGCGTTTGTGATCCACTATGAGTTCACGTCGGTGCAGTCGCGGGGCGATAAAGAGTACGAGCGTCCGCTGGCGGGCTCGATACGGTTGAGGAATAAGGTTTAGAAATGGCAGCGGCGGCTGGTGTGAGACAAGCCGGGCTGGACGGCTGCTGTTGTGTTCAGATCTTTTGTGCAATGACGTCATGGAGAGACAACACGTGAAACTGAGACAAACATTTTACAGGATAGTAAGCAGGGAGCGTGGCAGCGCTCTTGTTGCGGCGGTAATCTTTTCGGCCATAATAGCGATTGTGGCAGCGTACGCGTACCGGTCGACGGTGTTTCAGCGTCGGATCGCTGACAGGTCGCAGGACTACCTTGCGGCGCTTGCCGTTGCAGAAGCGGGTGCTGAACTGGCCATGGTAGAATTAAATACACCGGATACGGCGGCGCCGGCGCCTTTTGATGGATGGACCGGAGCGAGCACCAAGGCGCTGACGGAGGACATTACGGATAAGGATGGAAACCTGGTGGGCGAGGTGGTGGTGGAGGTTTCGAAGCTTGATACGACGGGACCGCTTGTTGTTGCTACAGGGCATATTCCATCGGTTAAGAATTCGAAGATTGCGCGGACGGTGCAGCTGGTGACTGAAAGCGACAAAGTTCCGTCGCCGTTTGGCAGCTTTGGAATCTTTGGCTATGACAGCGTAACCATGAACGGTTCCCAGGTGGTGGACAGCTATGATGCTGAATCGGGGCAGAACGGTACTAAAAGTGCAACGGTTGGCAGTCTTGGTGACATTAAGTTTGGCGGTTCATCAGTTGTAAGGGGAAGTATGCAGGCGGGCGGTACCATTAAGATGCCAGGGGCAAGTGTTGTGACGGGGGAAAAAGTGGAAAAGTCCAGTCCGACCCCTCCGCCGCCGCTGCCGAAACCGGAGTATGATCCAGATCCCCCGGTCGCGAATGATAATGCCAACATCGACTGGCGCGACATGTTTGGGAACCGGAAGACTATACCGTCAAATCGAAATATTTCGGTTACCGGTATCGGCTCTGTTACGTTGCCGGCCCCGGGCGTATATCACCTGAACTCGTTGTCGTTTTCCGGTTCTACAAATCTTTCGATCCTGGGTGATGGGGAAGTTACCATTTATGCAGACCAAAGCTTTGATGCCAGCGGCGCACAGAGTATAAAAGTCCAGGGCGACTCAAAGGTAACGTTGATCTCGCCTACCGTGAACTTGCAGGGTAGCGGGGTGTTTGACCTGAAGGATGGCGCTGATTTAACGGTCATTTCGGATGTGGTAAAGCTGGCCGGCGCCCGTAATATGGCCTTTGGCCCGGATAGTAACGCGGTTTTCTATGTTAAGGAGGGCCTTACGCTAAACGGGTCATCCAGTATTAACGCCAACGGCAAGCCGTCGCAGTTCCAGATATTTGCGGAGGGCGACGTGACCTTTAACGGATCCAGCACATACCGCGGGGGGCTTTACGCGCCCAATGCGGATCTGACGGTGAATGGCGCCGCGACGTGGGCCGGGGCAATGATTGCGAAGAAGATCACGGTAAATGGTTCATCTTCAGTGATTGTGGAGGAAAGTATACTTCAGCCGACAATGGGTGACGGGGTGTATGTTAATGCCTGGCTGGAGGCAAAGGTGAGGAAGTAGGGTGGCGGGGGGTGTGAGGGGGATGGGGATGGGCGTATAGGCGTATAGGCAAATAGGACCTATAGGACCTATAGGACCTATAGGCAAGTAGGACTTGTCCGGCAGACCAGCAGACCGACAGATCGGACAGAACCGGACAGATCGGACAGATTAGATTTGTCCGACAGGTCCGACTTGTCTGACATGTCAGACTTTTGGTGATATTTAAATTGTCGGGCCTCGGCTTATGTTGGGTTCGGGCGGGCTTATGTTGGGGTTGGGATGGCTTAGGTGTAGTCGTGATAATGGTTTGTACAGGTTGTGTTGGGGAATTCAGGGATGTTTGTCAGGAAATTTTCCCTGCAGGAAACTTTTTTCGGCGGATACCTGTCAAACCTCGCCGCGACATATCTCGTCTGCGGCCGGAGGGAATTCAAAATAATTGGGCGTAAAGTCTTTATGCTTGATTCCGCCGGTGCTGCGGCAATTACAAGGATCGTGTGGCCTCGCCAAGCCGAAGAATAAGTGCGGCAGGCGGCGTGAAAATCGAAAGGTAAAGACCCTTTGATGCAGGATATTCAGTTTGAGAGTGATGTTGAGCCTTGTGCTCGGATCAAAGTTATTGGCGTAGGCGGCGGCGGTACGAACGCCGTTGAGAGCATGGTTAAGAGCGGTCTGCGCGGCGTTGAGTTTTACGTTGTAAACACCGACGCCCAGGCGCTGGCCCGCAGCTCTGTTCCATCAAAAATCCAGATTGGTAATGAAGTTACCAGCGGCCGTGGCGCGGGTGCTGATCCGAACATTGGCGCGAAGGCTGCCATTGACCATAAGGACGAAATCACGCAGGCGCTGTCTGATGCCGACATGGTGTTTATCACCGCCGGCCTTGGCGGTGGTACAGGTACTGGTGCTGCGCCGGTTGTGGCTGAGATTGCAAAGAATCTCGGTATCCTGACGGTTGCAGTGGTCACTCGCCCATTCCGCTTTGAGGGTCCGCAGCGTATGCGCAAGGCCAATGAGGGTCTTGAGCGGCTTCGTGAGTTTGTGGATACGTGCATTATCGTATCAAACGACCGACTGCTGGAAGTGGTTGGTCCGAAGGCCACGCTGGCTGAGGCGTTTACGGTGGCTAACAACGTTCTGGCTATGGGCGTTTCTTCCATCAGCGACCTGATCGGCGTACCTGGCCTGATCAACGTGGACTTTGCAGACGTTCGTACGATTATGAACGAGACCGGCGGCGCCGTGATGGGCGTTGGCGTGGGCAAGGGCGAGAACCGTGCTACGGAAGCGGTGAAAAAGGCCTGCAGCAGCCCGCTGCTTGACAAGATCGTTATCGATGGTGCGCGCGGCGTGCTGATCTGCGTAACGGGTGGCTCGGACATGACATTGTTCGAGGTGAACGAAGCGACGACGATGGTTTACGAGGCTGCAAGCCCGGATGCGAACATCATCTTTGGCGCCGTGGTTGATGAGCGCCTGAAGGATGAGATTCGCGTTACGATTATCGCGACTGGTTTTGAAGACAAACTGCTGCGAGGTGATCTGGGCAAGCCGGAACAGAAGGGTGCTGACGATCTGCGTGGATCTGGCGGCAGCCTGAAGGACCGCCTTGAGACAATTCTTCCGGGTGCAAACCGGAACTCGACGCCGGCGAAGGCTTCTACGAGCAATTCCCCGGCTGGTCAGCCGGCCCAGGCAAAGCCGGCAGGCAGCACGGCGGTGGCGGATCAGCCTACGCCTACGGCTTCGGCGCTCTACGGCAACAAGCCGGCGGGTGACGAACAGCGCTCGGGTGAGGTTTTTGATTTCAGTCGTTCGGATAATCCTCTGCGCGGTGCGTTTGATGGACCTGAGGCAAAGGTGGGCGTTTCTGCCGATGCAAAGTCCGAAGGCACTAACGGCGCGGGTAAGCCGGCCGGCCAGGCGGAGAATTTTGAGGATGAGCTGGAGACGCCGGCATTCCTGAAGCGTCGCCGGAACCTTTTTGAGTAAATTTGCTTAGGCAAATTTACGTAGAAGGTAGAACGTAGAATGTAAAAAGTAGAACGTATGGCCCCCGGGTGATCTCGGGGGCTTTTTTTTGGGTTTTGGGCGGGCGGAGGGCGCAAGGGGGTATAGGCAAATAGGACCTATAGGACCTATAGGTCCTATAGGGCGAATAGGACGAATAGGCACATGAGGCACTATTGGCACAGGAGGCTATAGGATTTGTCGGATTTGTCGGACGGGTCGGACTGATCGGACTGATCGGACTGATCTGGCAGGTCTGGCCGATGGGATTGATCTGGCCGATGGGACTGGTTGAACGAATCTGGCCGCGGTGGTCGCGCGCCCAGCTTGGGATTTTCTTACCTGTAGCTGCCGCCGGTGTATTCTGGGCTTTTGGTTCCGGTGGCGATGCCTTCGGCCATTAGGCGGAATTCGTCGGGGCTGGTGGCGTAGCTCAGGGCGTCTTCGAGTTTGATTTTCTTGGTGCGGTAGAGGGCGAGCAGGCTCTGGTTGAAGGTCTGCATGCCTACGTGGCCACCGGCATCGATGTGCTGGGCAAGTTCGAGGGTTTTGCCTTCGTGGAGGAGCTTTTTGATTATGGGGGTGGAGATCATGATTTCCACGGCAGGTACGCGGCCTTTGCCGGTGGCAAGGGGGAGAAGGCGCTGGCTGATGATGCCCTGGAGCGCCATGCTCATTTCCATGCGGATTTGAGGGTGGAGGTAGGCGGGGAAGTAGTTGATGATGCGCTCGACGGTTTGAACGGCGTCGATGGTGTGGAGGGTACTGAGAACCAGGTGGCCGGTTTCTGCGGCGGCGATGGCGGTGGAGATGGTTTCCAGGTCGCGCATTTCGCCGATGAGTATGACGTCGGGGCTTTGGCGAAGAACGTGTTTGAGGGCATCGCCGAAACTCTTGGTGTCGAAGCCGACCTCGCGCTGGCTGATAAGGGCGGCTTCATCCTGGTGGAGAAACTCGATTGGGTCTTCCACGGTGACGATGTGGCAACGCCGGACATTGTTGATGTGGTTGATCATAGCAGCGAGGGTTGTAGACTTGCCGCTGCCGGTGGTGCCGGTTACGAGAACGAGTCCGCGGCGGCGATCGGAGAGATCGCGTACTGCGATGGGAAGGTTAAGATCGGCGAAACCGAAGTTGGGGTTCTGGATGGAACGGAAGACGAGGGCAAGGCTGCCGCGCTGGCGCATGATATTGACGCGGAAACGGCCGACTCCACGCACGCCGATGGCAAGGTCCATCTCGGGAGCGCGCTTGAACTCGGCCGCCTGCTCGGCGTTCATCAGTTCCATTGCGATTTTCTCGGTGTCATCCATGGTGAGCTCGGGGTAATCGAGCATGTGGATTTCACCGTCGATGCGCATGCATGGGCGCTGGCCGGCTTTCAGAAAAAGATCGGATGCGCTGCGCTCCATTTGCTCCTGGAGGAGATCGTCTAGCCTTTGACGTTCCATTGAGAGGGGATCCTTCGTCGTGTGTGATCTGTATATAAAGGTGAGATGCCGAATAAGATGAGCAGTCTCAATGAGAAATGTCCAGAAAAACTAAGTAGAACATAGAAAGTAGAAAGTTAAAAGGGATTTCTGGCTGGTGAATTGGAGGTCTGCCT
>JAKFFN010000128.1:0-42944 GCA_036675025.1 Candidatus Sumerlaeales bacterium
ACACTGGTTGCCTTCGTTACCTCAAGAGTGTAAGTTTCGGTGTCCATCACCGGTTGATCCTTAAAGAGACGAAGACCGATCAGATCATCTTCAAAAGTAGATTCTGACAGCAAGTTTACGCGGTAAAGCGTGCGGGTGGTTTGCTGTTGTCGGCCATCGGGATCTGTCCAGCTCCAGCCTTCATGCCTGGTGATGATGTGGTTTTTTGCCCCAGCCAGGTAGCGCAGGCCGTGCATGGTGCAGCACCACCAGGCTTTGTGGTCCTGATCGCCCAGGCGATAGCCGTGGGTATTGTTTAGATGGTGGTGGCCGAAATCGCCGTTTGCAAACTGATTAAAGCTTAGCTCGTTCACGAGGCAGTGCTCGGCGCGCTCCAGGTATTCCAGCTTGCCGGTGGCCTGCCATAGCTGGAAGCTCAGGCCAAGGAAGTCGGCTTCGCTGCAGCCTTCGTCGCGGAGGTTGTGGTCGTGTTCTTCGAAGGTGCCGAAGTACTCGTTCACGCCGCCGAAAGGCATGTAGTCGGGGCTCGAGACAAGGTCGGCATAGTGCTTCTCCACGAAAGCGAGATCGGCGGGTTGGCGCTGGAATTCATACAGCATCATCACGCCGCGGAGAGTGGTGAGGTAGCCGTGGCTGTGCTGGGTGGCGCGGGGCGGTAGCCAGGGATAGATCTTTCGGGCAGCGTCAGCGTATTTCATGTCGCCGGTGCGCTCGGCCAGCATGGCCAGACCCTCGGTCAGTTGCGTAAAGCAGATGTAGCCGTGGGCTTTCAGGTCTTTCAGGCGCTCGACGGCTTCGGGGGTAGAGCAGACGTCGATAGTCTGAAGGAAGAAATTGCCCAGGCGGACGGCGGAGTTGAGCGTGGCGACGTCGGGGTAAGTGGCGTAGGCATCGAGGAGACCCACAAGGAGGCGACCATTGCCCCAAAGCAGGGCCATGTGCTCGCCGCCGAGTTCGGCCGGAGTGAAGGCAAGGCTGGCGCGGCCGAAGCGGCCATCGGGCTGCTGGTGGGCGATGATGTCGCGGATGAGCTGCTGGAAGTTGTCGGGGTGGCGGGCCTTGGGCAGCTGGACAATGGCGCTGAGGTATCGGCCAGAGAGGTCGCCATGAAAGTTATCGAAGCGCCGGCGGCCGACGGTGGTGGTGCTGGCGACGTCGGCCAGGATGAAGTCGGTGGTGAAGGTAGGTTCGGTGCCGCGGAGGAGGCGGTCGGCGGCTAGGTTGATGCGGAAGGTGAGTTCGTCGGTGGAGGTGGTGGGGGTAGCGGCGGTAGCGGCGGTGGAGGTGGCGGTGGCGGTGGCGAGAGTGACTAGCGTAATAAGGGCGGCGAGTGATTTAACGGCGTGGACGGGCGCGGGCATGGCGGCTTTAAGCTCCTGCTGTTGATTGGAGTTTAATAAGGCGGCTGGATGTCGGACCGGCAAGGAGTTTTGGGTGGGAAGGGGATGAAGTTGGGGTGGGGGAACTTTAGAGCGTTTGTGGTGCTGTTACGAAATTTGACGCAAAGGCGCGAAGGCGCGAGGGAATAGCAAAAGAAAGAAAGCATTGGTGGAGTGGCGCCTGCTGGTGCTGCGGGTTCTTAGTTGAGTAATCTCGGTGACGGTGCGGGTTTAATCTGGTAGACAGTTGTTCCATCGGTAGCGATGAGTTCATCTTTGGTGAGGAATCGAATCTGGGTAACAAGGCGCGATGGAACCGTGCTGGCGATGTACGTAACATCTTTTTCCGTAGAGACGGTGAGTACATTATTTGGTTTGGTACCGTAGATAACGTCTTCCCCCCAATTGTGGATATTGGGTTTTACTATGGCGACCATATTTAGATGACTGGCGGCTATGGCGCCTTGTGGGTGAACCGTGAAGTTGGACTGCTCCCAGTTCGAAAAATCGATGTTTTTTTTGCGAAAATTTTCGAGTAGATCGAGGGACGTCTGCTGGTGCCAGGAGAACTTAAATGGAATCAGCGTCTCTATTCCGGTTTCTAAGTTAAGGACGAGTGCTCCGCTGCTCAGCCACATTTCATTGGCTACCGTATGACTGCCAATGGTAACTGGACCATGCATGTTATACTTCCAGGCGGCATAAGGGGTACCTTTTACAGTCATTATCTGCAGCCTATCAACTCGGTTGTCTATGGTTATGGTGGTGCCGTCGTTTTGTGGACGAACAGTTCGCAGTATATATTTCCTGGCAGCATTCCCCGCAATGGTATTTTGTTTCTTGGGGAACACCTCGCACAGAACTATATCAGGCCATCCAGTTCCGACAGTAGCCCATTTCCTATCCGGCGACATGCTGCCGATATCACCTGTGACTATAGATTCGATCTCGAAGAAACCATGCTCCGGCAGTGGCTTTAGTATGGCGGTCTGGGTGGTGGTGTCGGTGTTTTGAGGCTTCATCGTCAAGATGAAGTGGTCGTTTAAAAGATTTACTCGGTACCAGCGTTGTTTAGGATGCGGAATTTGGCTGGCACCATTTTTAATCTGTATTGCGCCCCGAGCCTCTGCCTGCACGAGCAGATCGTTACCTTTGACTTCCACAGGCCACTGTATTTGCACGTCCAAGGTGGCAAGAGATCGTTGCGGCAGATTATCAACAGTTACAGCGCCTATGGCGACTTGAAAGTAGTCAAACCAAACCTTTGGAAGAAATTTAGAATGCAGGGTCAGACCTGCCGGGCCACAGAAAATTGGATATCCTTGTTTGTCGATAGCGAGTAACCAGCGGCCGTTAGCAGATAGACCGATAAAATGGCTGTTTACTGCCTGGGGAAACTCTCGTATCGTAGCACCGGGTAGTGTAAGGAACACGTGGTACGGAGTATCCACTACATTGTACTCCCGGGCGTGGTATCTGCGTTCAATCTTTCCGCTTACAGCAGCAAATGGGAGCTTCGAGTCCTGATCAAAAGAGATATTGTACGAACCTGACGGTTTGCCAACTGATGCTATTGGTTGAGGGGGAATGGGGAGTGCTCCCGATCTAGGGTAAAGGCCCGTGAACCCATAGGATTCTGAATGAGGCTGCCGTAGTGCGGTGCGCTCGCCGACTATGTTGACCAGTGTAAGGATGAAGGTGCCGATGACGAGTGCGCCGGCCTGGGCTGTTATGAGGCGCACCATTTTCTGGCCAGGGCGTCGCTGGACCTGCATGGTGCCAATGATGAAGATGGCGGCAATGAGGAGAAGCCGGGCCGCGAGGATGTGCTGCTTTAGTAGTGGTTCCTGCCAGCCGATGTAGGCGGGGAATACGAGGCGGAGGGGGTCGGCGTAGGTCATGGTGAGGATGAGCAGGGTGATGGGCAGGATACTGATGAGGAGGCCCTGGTAGTCGTCTCTTGCGAGGGTGCCGGAGTAGTAGCCGATGGCGGCGCAGAGGAAGGCGAGCCAGAAGGGCCAGGTGTGGCGGAAGACTGAGTTAACAGAAGGGGTATCGGAGGCGATGAGCGTAAAAACGTAAGGCAACACGCCGGATATTATAAAAATAAGCCCGGTTATGACGAGGAACTTCATCAAGGTGGCGCGCCAGAGGCTGATGGGCAGCGCTGTCTGCCAGGCCTGGACGCCGAGAGGTTTTTCTGCGGCGGCGGCGGTACTGCCGATCATCAGCGGAAGGATGAGGGTGAGAAGGGGCAGGATGATAATGTAGGTCAGGGCATCGCGGATGTCGTCGGGGTTGAAGCCGACGCTTGGGTCGGCGGCGTTGATGGACATGAGGCCAATGACGCCGAGGATGAGGGTGGCGATGGTGAAGAAGATGTTGTTTTTCTGAAGGCGAAGTTCTTTGCGGAAAATTTCGCGGGTGAGGTTGTTCGAGGCGAGGTTTTCTGCGGAAGCGGATTGAGGCGTCCACAGGGTCCAGGCGGCGAGAGCTGCCGGGATCGAGACAAGCAGGCTGGAGCCTTCGTAGAGGAAGATGTTATTGTAAACGCTGGCATCTGGCAACATCCGAAGCCACCACCGCGGGTAGAGAGTCGGCGCGAGAAAGACGGCTGGCCATTGCAGCGGCTTTGCGCCGAACACGGCTGCAATTAGTGCACCAAAGGATACGCAAAAGATGCAGGGCACAAGGGTCGTTAAAAGGTAAGCCGCACCTAGCCACACATTTACATCTTCAGACCAACGGAACATCATAAACCCTTGGGTGAAGAGGACGGGCAGCGCTAAAAGAAAGAGAGCTGTACGGGAATCGTAAAGAGCAAGATGTCCGGGTTTGCGGGGGAGCAAGAGCTTTAACGCTACAGTTATGGCGACGAGAAGGCGGAGGTAGAGGATGAAGTGTGCAGTTGAATCGTCCCAGACTAACGGTGGAAGAAGGATGATGAAAGTGACGATGTAGGCGAGCCAAGGCAACATAATACCGCGCGTACGACTGGATAGATTGGCCGGAAACGAAGCTCTGGCGGAAGTAGAGTTGGCGCTCATAATAGCTCCCCTGGTGAAGTGATGGCACCTTGACGCAAAGGCGGGAAGGACGCAAAGTTGCGCAAAGAGAACTGGGAGAGGTGGGAACGGTGGCTGGCGAGGGTGAGGTATTTTTGACACAAAGGCACTAAGGCACAAAGAAAGGAAAAGAAAGGAAGGGGTCTTGTCTTTATGAGCGGAGTTTCCGGCGTTAGTAGCGCAATTGACTTACTCATTTTACACGTCGGTTTGGGGGCTGCGCTCCGCGCACAACCAGAGCGGCGCAAGGTCGCCGCACTCCAGGGGATTGGTCTTGAAGTTGTCATGAGCGGAGCTCCAGGCGCTGCCATTGGGACCAGGCGAAAAGGGCTGCGGGAATACCGGCTATGATAATGAACCAGAATGTGAATGGGGGTAAGTAGGGAAATTCCTGGGCGAGGGTTTTCGGGTCTTCAACGCCAAGGGCGTTCTGCAGCATGAGAGAAGCGGTGGCCACAACCACTGGTGCGATGACTATGGCTGACCATGAAAGCAGTGTTTTGCGAAACATCACTGCGTACATCGGACCGAAGGTGATGAAGCAATAGAGTACCTGGGCCAGGAACATACCATAGATTATCATAATGGGGTGCCCGGGGGTGGCCGATGCCGCAATAATGGCAATAATCAGCGGCAGCGCAATGAGGCCCGTGAGAAGCAGCATGCGAAGAAGCCAGACTCTTGACCGCTGGCGTGGAAAGGTTAAAAGATTCTGGATGGTGGAATGACCGAAGTCTGCGGTAAAGATGGCAGTGACTATAGCGGGGACGGCGAAGAGAATGATGACATTGACCAAGATCCATTCATAGGGGCTGTCGCGTTCGGTGAGAGACTGCGGCAAATAAGCAAAGACTCCGCAGGCGACAAGATAGGCGAGCCAAGGCCAGAGGGCGTGGCGGATGTCTACAAGGATGAGTTCGAGCCACCAGGGGCGTGGGGTGGTGGGGTGTGTGTAGGTGGCGTTCATTTGACATGCCTGAGTGCAACGGTAGAATGGTGCGGGGGCGCGAGAGAGGCCATTGTTGACAACGTGAGGATACTTATACGTTGGTCGCCAGCAACGCCCACTGTTACGGAATAAATTCCGCGGTACCCGGGAGCTGGCGCCTGCTTGCGCTTCGCGCTTAGCGTAGGCAGTTTAGCCTGGCGTGGGGTGATCATCAAGCTCTCTCCCCTGCAGATGATTTGTGGAGGTTGGCGGTGGCGATGAAGATTTCTTCGAGGGTGAGGGGTTCGGCTTCGATGAGTTCGGCACCGAGGCCGCGCAGGCGGGTTTCGGTTTCGGGGGTGTAGGTGGTGGTGAGGATGCGGGTTGTGCCTTCGACGGTTGAACGTTCGATGACACCCAGCTCTTCGGGCATGCTGGTCGCGGTGGTGCCGTTGGACCAGCGCACATGCAGCCGGCGGCAGTTCTGGCGGGCGTCTTCGGTCTGCATGGTGATGAGTTCGCGGCCTTTGTCGACAATTGTAAACTGATCTATGAGGCCTTCCCACTCGGCAATGAGATGGGTGGAGACGAGCACGGTGCGCTGGCCGGGATCGGTGTCCATGTAGGCGCCGATGACGGTCTGAAGGAACTCGCGGCGGACAATGGGATCGAGGCCGGAGGTGGGTTCGTCGAGGAGAAGAAGGCGCGGCTCCGGGCAGACGGCGCAGATGAGGGCGAGCTGGCTGCGCATGCCTTTGCTCATGGCGCTGACTTTCTTTCGCGGGTCGAGATCGAAGCGGTCGAGAAGCTCATCCTGGATGCTGTAGTTCCAGAACGTGCGGAAGGCGGCATGGTACTGAAGCACGCGGGCAGCGGTCATCCAGGGGTGGAAGCTGACGTGTTCGGGGACGTAGCCGATCTGCGCCTTAACGGCAACTTCGTCATGCTGAGGGCTGATGCCGCCGACGCTGATGACGCCGCTGTCTGGGCGCAAGAGATTGAGGAGGCATTTGATGGTGGTGCTTTTGCCGGCGCCGTTGCGCCCGAAGAGGCCGTAGCAGCGGCCAACGGGAACAGTGAGGTTGAGGCCGCGGACCGCCTCGGTGTGGCCGTAAGAGCAGTGGAGGTCGTGGATTTGGACGGCGGGAGTGGCGGGGTCGGGGGCGGCGGTTTGGGCGGGCGAGGTAATCATTTGAGTCCTCCGGCGGTGGGAATTACTAATTCCAAATTACTAATTACTAATTGTGGTGCGGCTGCGCCGCGAAGGATTGGGTAGAAGCAACTGCATAACGCAAAGGCGCGAGGGGCGCTTAGGGCGCTTAGAGCGCTTAGGGGGCTTAGCAATAAGGAGAGAAAACTCATTCCGTGAGTGCCGAACTTGCAGCGGGCTCTCAGGTTTGCGACCAGACGCCTGCGATCTTGTGCGCGCAGCGCCTCCTCCATTAGTAATTGGTAATTAGTAATTAGTAATTGTTTCCTCATGTTACTTCTCCTCCCCCCTCCTTCGGCTGAAACTTTTGAGACTGTCCTCTGTGAGGCTCAGAAATTCCTGATCGCTGATATCGAGATGGCGGGCCTGTACTATGGCGGCGTCTATGGCCTGCCGGGCGAGCTCACGGCGGGCGGCGGCGCTTAGCTGGGTGCGCTGTTCGGCGATGAAAACGCCGAGGCCCTGGCGGGTGGCGGTGACGCCGAGATGTTCGAGCTCGGTATAGGCGCGGGCGATGGTGTTCCGGTTTACGCGGAGCTGCTCGGCGAGATCCCGGATGGACGGCAGCTGGTCGCCGGCGCGGGCGGTGCCAGAGGCGACGGCGGTTTGCACCTGCTCCACGATCTGGAGGTAGGTGGGCTTGCCGGATTTATGGTTTATCTCGATGCGCATGGGTGGGTAAGATTCGGGCTTATCTATTTACTGTCATAGTACATTATGACAGTTGTGCAAGGAAAAAAGTTTCGTAGAGTGGCGGAAAACGAAAAAAGTAGAATGGTGAATGGAGCGGAAAACGTAGAGAAGCAGGAACACAATAGGGCACAAAGCACTTCGTGCGGCACAAAAAGCACAAAAAGAGCTGGGTTTGAATTCGAAGCGCTGGTGGTCAGTCTTGCGAGTTTTGACGCAAAGGCTCGAAGGCGCAAAGGAAAGCAGAGAAAAGAAAAGTAGAGAAAGAAGAGCTTAGCTGGCCTGCGCGCGGGAATATGCCTCGCGGGGTTACGTTGTGAAGCAGGTTAAAAATACTTCGTCGGCATAATGCCAACGCTACTGATTTGGGCGCGCGCGATTGTGGCAAGCGATAAGCAAAAAAAACTCCGCGCCGGGGCCCTCGGCGCGGAGTTCTATTATTTGTGTAGCTGACATGCCCTGGTGAAAGTATTGTGTGGGGGCGGCAGGGCGGCCAGTTAGATTAGATTCTTGTGTGTTGCGGCTTAGTACATACCGCCGCCGGGAGGCATGGCGGGGGCTGCGGGCTCGTCTTTCGGAATCTCGGTGATGAGACATTCCGTGGTGAGGAGGAGTCCGCTTACGCTGGCGGCGTTCTGGAGTGCGCTGCGGCTTACCTTGGCCGGGTCGATAACGCCAGCTTCGATAAGGTCAGTGTACTCTTCGGTGTCAGCGTTGAAGCCGAAGTTGTTGCTTTCGTTGATCTTTACCTTCTCGACAACAATGCTGCCTTCGAGGCCGGCATTGATGGCGATGGCGCGGGCCGGGGCTTCAATGGCGCGGGCAATGATCATTGCGCCCTGCTTCTCGTCGCCTTCCAGGCTTTCGGCTACCTTGATTACTGCAGGGATAGCCTTGAGGAATACAACGCCGCCGCCGGGTACGATGCCTTCTTCTACGGCTGCACGGGTCGCATGAAGGGCGTCTTCCACGCGGGCTTTCTTTTCCTTCATCTCGATCTCGGTGCTGGCGCCAACCTTGATCACTGCAACGCCACCGGCCAGCTTGGCCAGGCGCTCCTGCAGCTTCTCGCGGTCATAATCGCTGGTGCTCTCTTCGATCTGGCGACGGATCTGGCCGATGCGGCCTTCGATCTCGTTCTTCTGACCGCTGCCTTCGATGATGGTGGTGTTTTCCTTCTCGATGCGAATGGTCTTGGCCTGACCGAGGTCTTCCAGGGTTGCGCCTTCGAGCTTGAGGCCGATTTCTTCGCTGATAACCTTACCACCGGTGAGGATGGAGATGTCTTCAAGCATGGCCTTGCGGCGATCGCCGAAGCCCGGAGCCTTAACGGCTGCAACCTGCAGCGTGCCGCGGAGCTTATTGACAACGAGGGTAGCGAGAGCTTCGCCGTCTACGTCTTCAGAAATGATAACGAGCGGGCGGCCCTGCTGAACGATCTTCTCGAGTACCGGAAGAAGGTCTTTCATGGTGCTGATCTTCTTGTCGTAGATCAGGATGTAAGGGTCTTTCAGCTCAGCAACCATCTTGTCAGGGTCGGTTACGAAGTAAGGTGACAGGTAGCCCTTGTCGAACTGCATGCCTTCCACAACTTCGAGATCCGTGCTGATGGATTTGTTTTCTTCTACAGTGATGACGCCGTCTTTGCCGACCTTGTCCATGGCTTCAGCGATAAGCTCGCCGATTTCACGGTCGTTGTTGGCAGAGATAGTGGCTACCTGGGCGATTTTCTTGTGATCGCGGGTAGGGGTAGACTGGTTTTTGATAGCTTCCACGGCGGCAACTACGGCTTTATCAATGCCGCGCTTGATGCCCATGGGGTTTGCGCCGGCGGCTACGTTCTTTACGCCTTCGCGGTAAATCGCCTGGGCGAGAACGGTGGCGGTGGTGGTGCCGTCGCCTGCTACGTCGCTGGTCTTGCTGGCCACTTCGCGAACCATCTGGGCGCCCATATTTTCATAGGGATCTTCGAGTTCGATTTCCTTGGCGACTGTTACGCCGTCCTTGGTGATGGTAGGCGCGCCGAACTTCTTGTCGAGAACGACGTTACGGCCCTTGGGTCCGAGGGTGGTTTTCACCGCGTCGGCCAGCTTGTCTACGCCCTTGAGAATTGCGGCACGGGCGTCTTCGCCGTACTTTAATTGCTTTGCAGCCATTTGTGTATTTTCCTCCAGATTCTCTGTGAGAACTGTATGATATTAGCGTTTGGGTGTGCCTGGGGCACTACCCGGGTAGTTGCATTGGGAGTGTGTTATCAGGCCTTAGAGGTGACAACGCCGAGGATATCGGACTCATGCATAATAAGGAACTCGTCACCGTCGATCTTGATCTCGGTGCCGGCATACTTGCCGAAAAGAACCTCGTCGCCAGCTTTGACGTCGAGAGCGATGCGCTTACCGCTGTCATCTTTTTTGCCCTCGCCTACGGCGATTACTGAGCCCCGCTGGGGCTTCTCTTTGGCTGTATCAGGGATGATGATACCCGCGCTGCTTTTCTGCTCGGACTCATCAGCCCGTTTTACAAGAACGCGGTCATGCAATGGACGAACCGGCATGGGTTCACTTCCTCCATAAACGTAATGTTTGGTTTGATCGGGGCAGGAGGTTGCAAGGGGAATGCCGACTGTCAAATGTGGTGTTAAGTGTTGTGGTATCAGTTGTTTGTTGTTAAATAGCGATAGAGCCTGAATGGCCGATGGGTCATTTTGAAACACGGCGGTGCAGGTGGGGCAAAAAGTGTAGCGTGGGAGATGGGGCCGGTGGGGTGGATCGGTCTCGGGTTTTTCCGATGCGTCGCACCGGCGGGCGGGACGCCCGCGCTCACAGAAATTTTAATCTTCTGCCCAGTTATTGACGGCCTGGTTGAGTTTCCAGGCGCGAAGTTCGGTGGCCCAGACCATGAACTCCTTCAACGGCAGGCAGTTGACGATATCGGCGGCGGTGAGCCAGCCTTTCCGGGCCATGCTGATGCCGTAGTCTACGTATTTAAGGGCGCTGATGGCGTGGGCGTCGGGGTTTACGCTAAAGATCACGCCCAGCTCTTTGGCGCGGCGGCAGTAGCGCCAGTCAATATCGAGCCGGCGGGGATCACTGTTGATTTCAATGGCGGTCTTGGTGCGTGCGGCGGCTTTCAAGACTTCGTCTACATCGAATGGATAAGGGTCACGGCTGAGGAGGAGCCGGCCGGATATGTGGCCAAGGACCGTGACGTAGGGGTTTTCGAGGGCGCGGATGAGGCGGTCGGTCATTTCTTCGGCAGACTGGTTGTGGCGGCTGTGGACGGAGGCGACAACGAGGTCCATGGTGGCAAGGATGACGTCGGGATAATCCAGGGAACCGTCTTTAAGGATATCGCACTCGCAGCTTTTGAAGACGCGGAAATGGTCGCTGGCGAGAGCGGCGTTGACCTCGTCGATCTCGGCGTGCTGTTCCGGGATTTCACCCTTTTTCACGCCGCCGGCGTAGGCAGCCACTTCGCTGTGGTCGCACACGGCAAAGTATTGCCAGTTGTGGAGGTCGCGGGCCGCTTCAGCCATTTCCCTAATGGTGTGTTTGCCATCGCTCCAGGTGGTGTGGCAGTGGAGCACGCCGGTGTAGTCTGCGCGAGTGACGAGAGCCGGGATGGCGTCGGCCGCGGCGGCTTCGATTTCGCCCTGGCCTTCGCGAAGTTCGGGCGGGATAGTAGCAAGCTTGAGCGCAGCAAAAATGTCATCTTCGGTAACGACGGGAAGAGCCGGAGCTGAGGCATCATCCGTCGGAAAGACGCCGTATTCGTTGACCTTGAGGCCCATCTTGAGCGCGCGGCTGCGCATCTGGGTGTTATGCTCTTTGCTGCCGGTGAAGTGGTGGAGGGCGGTGGCGAACTGGGCATCGGGAACTACGCGGAGATCCGCCTGCACGTCGTCGAGCAGGAGTACACTTGTTTTTGTGGGGCCGGATCCGACGACCGACTGGACGAAGGCGGATGTGGAGAAAAAAGCCATGACCTCAGCGGGGTTGTCAGAGCTGGCGACAAAATCTATATCGCCAACGACCTCTTTGCAACGGCGCAAGCTGCCGGCAATTTCGGCTCGGAAGACGGCCGGGTGGCTGCGCAGAGCTTCGAGGATGGGTTCGGCAAGGACAAGAGCCTGGGCGAGGAGCAACTGGCCAGAATAGCGGCGGGCCTGCTCAATGCCGGCGAGGATTTTATCGGCGGATTTTTTCGTAAATCCGCGGCATTCGGCGATGCGGCCTTCACGGCAGGCGACTTCCAGTTCTTCCAAAGTATTGATGCCGAGTTCTGCGTAGAGCACACCGATCTTTTTAGCGCCGAGGGCAGGCACCCGCATGAGGCTGGCGAGGCCGGTGGGAGTGCCCAGTCGGAGTTCGTCAAGCATAGGGGACTGTCCGGTAAGGGCGAGCCCGCGGATGATATCGGCGGTGGCCTTGCCTATGCCTTTGATTTTCTCCAGGCCGCCAGGCAGCACGAGATCATCAAGGGGGCGCGGGTCGCCAGCCAGGGCACGGGCGGCGTTTTCGAAGGCGCGGATCTTGAACTGGTTTTCGTCGCGAAATTGAAGCAGCACGGCGATCTCGCGGAGCGCTGCGGCGATCTGTGGTTTTTCAAGCCCCTCCACCGGCGCGGTTACTCGCTTTCCGGCTTCTTGGGGTCGGCCTCGGCGTGTTCTTTGTACATGAGATACTTGGCGCGGATGGGGAGGAACTCGCGCACCTGGCGGTTGACGAGTTCGATGGTGTCTTTTAGGGGCTTGCGCTCAATGGTGCGGGCGCAGACCCACGATGTGGCGGCCTGGCGGATGTTCCAGATATCGTATTTGGGAACCGCTTCGCCCTTGGAGTTGGTAGTTGTCTGCGTGCCATAGGTCTTGTGCATGTAGTCGATGACGACCTGACCGAGAACGTACGCCCGAAATTTTTCGCGATCGGTGATTTCCATGCGCGCGCCGCGGCATGTCTTGCCTTCGCCATGGTGCCAGCGGGCGAGCGTGCCCGTGGGCACAAAGTCGACTGCGGTCAGCTTTACGCCTTCAACGAGCTTGGAATCTTCGACATACTTAATGAGATCATCCGGGTTTTCAATGATCGGGCTGCCAAAGACGTGGAAAGGTTCATCGGTGCCGCGGCCCATGCTCATGATGGCTTCGGTGATGCCGATGCCCGGGTAGACGATGGCGGCTTCGAGATCCTGGATGTTTGGCGAGGGGTTGGTCCAGCGAAGACCGGTCTGGTCAAGGTACATATCGCGGGTCCAGTTTTCCACGGGCACAACGGTCAGGCGGCAGTTGATGCGCTTTTCTTTGTTAAACATGCGGGCCAGTTCGCCCATGGTCATGCCGTGGGCTATGGGCATATTGAAGTAGTTGGTGTTGTCGCCCAGCTTATCGTAGTCGGGCAGAGGTCCGTCAACATAGAGGCCGCCGATCGGATTGGGGCGATCGAGGACGATGACTTCCACGCCGGCCCTGGCGCAGGCTTCCATCATTTTGCCCATGTAGGCGAGGTACGTATAGTAACGGGCGCCGATATCCTGCATGTCGACCACCACAGCATCAAGGCCTTTAAGGTCATCGCGGGCGGGGTAACCGGGTTTGGTTTTTTCGTCTGTTTTCGCGCGGTAGAGGCTGTGGATCATGAGGCCGGTTGCGGTGTCTTTCATGTCGGACACGTGGGTGTCGACATCGCCATAGAGGCCGTGCTCGGGGGAGAACAGGCTGACCAGTTTGATCTCCGGCTGGCCGTAGAGCATATCCAGGATATGGTTTCCTTCGCGGTCGATGGCGGAGGCGTTGGTGAGGAGAGCGATTTTCTTATTGTGCACCAGCTTGTAGCCATCGCGCTTGAGGACATCCAGGCCGGTGAGGACATCGCCCTGGCCGAGGGGTCGGGATTCGACTTTGACGAGGGGCGCCTTGCGGTCCGGAGACTGCTGTGCGCCGGCCGAGGCGGGGGCGAGGGCCAGGAGAAGTCCGGCGAATGCTGCGGCGGCAGTGAAAAGCAGGTGCTTGTGTTTCATCGGGAGCCTCTAAACGGAAGTAAGAGAAAACCACAGGACGGCGGAGGGAGTTGCAAGGACATTGTGGGGGTGGATGGTCCGATGATCGAACAAGTCGCAGCGGTCTGACCTGTCGGACTTGTCGGACGTGTCTGACTTCAGACTGAGGTGGCTAACGATAAATAAAAAAGCCATGCACGTGCACGGGAATTTCGTGCACGTGCATGGCGGCACGTTCTAATTATTAGTTTCCCCTTACGCCTTGATGGCTTCGCGGACTTCGATCTCGATTTGCGGGAACTCTGTGTGGCGGCGAAGCAGGCTGCAGCGGTGGGTAATCTCGCTGGGGGTGAGGTTTGCGAGACGGTCGAGGCTGAATTCCTCTACCGTGAAGCTGGCCATGGTGGTGCCGATGATGACGGCCTGACGGTAAACGGCCTCTGTAAGTTCTGGAGCTTTGGCGAGGTAACCCATAAAGCCGCCGGCAAAAGTATCGCCTGCGCCGGTGGGGTCTTTTACAATTTCGAGGGGGAAAGCGGGGGCGGAGAAGAAGTCGTCATGGCTGAACATGAGGCAACCATGCTCGCCTTTCTTAATGATTACGCGCTTCACGCCAAGCTTCAGGAGCTCACGGGCCGCCTTCTGCAGGCTGACCGTATCGCAGAGCTGACGGGCTTCGGCATCGTTTAGCAGAACCACGTCGCACCGCTTGATGACTTCGATAAGGGCGTCGCGCTTGCTTTCAATCCAGAAGTTCATAGTGTCAGCCATCACGAGCTCAGGCTTTTCGACCTGGTCGAGAACTTCCAGCTGAAGCTCGGGGTCGATGTTGCCGAGCATGAGATATTTACACTTTGCCAGGTCAGCCGGCACTTTGGGTTTAAAATCGGCGAAAACGTTTAAGGCGGTATCCAGTGTGTGCGCCTGGTTCATGTCGTATTCGTAATAGCCGGTCCAGCGGAAGGTGTCGCCGGTGGAATCGATTTCGAGGCCGGCGGTGTTGATGCCGCGGCGCTTGAAGAGGTCGATGTGTTCCTGGGGGAAATCGCTACCGACAACCCCGACGATGGAAGGATCGGCAAAGTAGGAAATGGCGGTGGAGACGTAGGAACAGCTGCCGCCGAGGGCGCCATCCACTTCGCCAAAGGGCGTGCGTACATTATCAAGGGCGAGGCTGCCCACTACCAGAACCGACATGAATCTTCCTTCCGTGTACGGCCTCGGTGGTTTGGCGCCGACGGGGCGCGGTGAGGCCGGAGTGCAAATTTGCTAAGCAGAGTTCATCTTTGCGGAAAATTTATTGTCAAGAAGGCGAAAGCCAACCGGATAACGGATAACGCCGAAAGGATAAAGTAGAAAGTAGAACGTAGAAAATAAAACGGAAGTCTCAAAAATTGAAAGCGCGAAGGCACACGGGCACCTTCGCGCTTAAACCGATGCAGGCTATCGTTTAGTTTAGGAGATACCGAGCTTCTGCTTGATCAGGCCGGGTACCTGGTCGGGGCGTTCGGCTACGGGGATGTTGGCGCCGTTGAGGGCGGAAATCTTCTCGGTGGCGGTGCCTTTACCGCCGCTGATGATAGCGCCCGCGTGGCCCATGCGCTTGCCCGGAGGGGCGGTGAGACCGGCGATGAAGCCGACAACCGGCTTTTTCATGTTGTTCTTCACGAACTCGGCCGCGGTTTCTTCGTCGGTGCCGCCGATTTCGCCGATCATGACAACTGCGTCAGTGTCGGGGTCGGCTTCAAACAGGGCGAGAGCGTCTGTAAAGCTGGTGCCGATGATCGGGTCGCCGCCGATGCCGATGCAGGTAGACTGGCCTAGATCGTTGGTAGAGAGTTCTTTAACGATTTCGTAGGTGAGGGTGCCGGAACGGGAGATGAGACCGATGCGGCCTTCTTTATGGATGTGACCGGGCATGATGCCCACTTTGGCTTTACCGGGAGAAATAAGGCCGGGGCAGTTGGGGCCGATCACGCGAACGCCCTGTGCCTTGGCGTAGTGGTAAACCTTAACCATATCGAGCGTGGGGATGCCCTCGGTAATGATGACGACAAGGCTGACGCCGCTATCGATAGACTCCAGCGCCGCATCCGCTGCAAACTTGGCCGGTACGTAGATGATGCTTACGTTGGCATCGGTTTTCTGCACAGCTTCTTTCATGGTGTTGAAAACCGGACGGTCGAGAACCATCTGTCCGCCGCGGCCGGGCACGCAGCCTCCTACGACGTTTGTGCCGTACTCGATCATCTGCTGGCCGTGGAACTGGCCTTCGTTACCGGATATGCCCTGGATCAGGAGGCGGGTATTCTTATCAACAAGGATGCTCATGGTGCTGGTAGTGTCCCTTTCAGATTCAGCCAATTCGGGCAATTACTGCCCGTTTTTCAATTCTACTGGATGTGAAGTGCTGATGCACTCCATGGGGTGTCAATACGCGAAGTTGAATTTCACAATCACCAAAGAGCCAAAAATATTGCAATTCAGTGCTTGCAACGTGCTGCTTTTATCATCTTAAAAACCAATGAAAAGGTCAGAATTACCAAATCAGAGGTTACGGGGTAACGTTAATGAACAAGAACATCGTGGGCATCATTCTTATCATCCTGGCTTTAGCCGCTGTATGGTTTTATGGCTGGCCGAAACTTCAGCCATATATCAACACGGGCGGCACCCCTGAGGGTGGCGAAACTACTGCCCCGGCCATGATGCTGTAATACAAACAAACCTAAAGCAGCTATAAAATTAAAGCGGCACCTTTCCGGTGGGAAAGATGCCGCTTTTTTCGTGGGACTAAACTTTAGCGCGCAGGGGGCGGCTGGGTGATCTTGCTGGAATCGACCTGCGGGCCTGTGGCAGCCGGGGTCTGGGCTGCGCCGGGTACGGGCAATACCCCGCCGTCTGCCGGGGGGGCCGCTGGTGCGAGAGCCGCTGCGGGAGTGGCTGAAGCAGGCGCGCCGGGAGCTACCGCTGCTACAGGAGCAGCTGCTGCGCCGGGCTGGGCCGCCACAGGGGCCGCCGCGGCCGGGGCAGCGGTAGCAGGGGCGGCGGGCGTAGCGCCAGGCTGTTTGAGGCCGAGCAGTTCGCTGATGGTTACAAACTCGTAGCCTTCTGCGCGAATCTTATCAATGACCGCAGCAGTGGCATCATAAGTTTTCTCGTGGCGGTCATGCATGAGAATGATGGCGCCGTCGCCCAGGTTTTTCATGATGTTTTCTGCCATCTTGTCGGCATTGGTAGAACTGCGCCAGTCGTCGGTATCAATGTTCCACGCGACGATCGCCATGCCCATCTCTTTGCAGATGTCTTCCAGCTTCTTAGGCGCATAGCCAAAGGGAGGGCGCATGGAAACCACAGGGATGCGGGTGGCGTGTTCTGCAATGAGATCATTCGTGCCCTGAAGTTCCTCACGGATCTTCTCCGGTGTCATTGATGATTTGTTAAAGTTCGGGTGAGACATTGTGTGGTTGGCAATTTCAAACCCGGCGGTGGCCACATCTTTGGCGATATCGGGAAACCGCTCGATCTGCTGGCCGAGCATGTAGAAGGTCGCCTTAACGTTTTTGCTTTTAAGAAGCTCGATCATCTTCGGAGTCCACTCGGGGTGGGGGCCATCGTCATAGGTAAGGGCGACCCATTTCTTGCCGCTGGGCCAGCTGCGGATCTTGCCTTCTTCCGGACCAGGGGTCTTTACAGGCTTGGGTACTGGAGTCATGGAGGCTGGAACTGCTGCGACTGGCGCTGCGCCCGGAGCTGCTGCCACCTGAGGAGCCGGCGTAGGAGTTTGATACTGCTGAATGACGGAAGCGTACTCAGTATTTGCCACAGGTACAGGCGTAGCCGCCGCCGCGGGTGCCGCTGCTGTGGCAGTGGTTTCTACTGCTTTACCCTTAGTTAACCGGGTAAGAAAGTTTTCTCCGCCGCTTTGGCTCATGGTATATACAAAGAAACCGCCGAGGGCCAGTGCGAGGCACCCGACGATGGCAAAGAGGACAACTAACGCCTGAATGATTTTCACTAAACAGCAATCTCCTGGAAGTAATGTAGCGGGTTGATATTCTGATACATAAGAACAGTTTCCGCGAAAAAAGTTTTACGAGGAGCCAAAACAGTGCCCGAAAGGGGCGGCGGGGTATTTTGTTTCAAGCGCAAAGCGTATGGAAGGCCGGTTAAAGCTTGTGATTCAGGCGAATTCTTTTTCCGAAGCACCGTAATAAAGGCTCGGTCTGAAGGATTTGCCACGCCCGGCAGTTTGTGGGGCGGTGCAAGAGACTTTAGGTCTTATCAGTGTCAGCAATGGTACTCAGGGTATGTGAGGCGTAGTCCGATAGCCACGGACAAACCGTCGACACCGCTGCCGAAAAACATATAAGGAGCTGCAAAATGAGCAGCCAGATTATTAAAGACTACGAAAAGGCTATGCTTCGTAGCGAGATCCCGGACTTCAAACCGGGTGATACCGTCCGCGTATCGTTGAAGATCGTGGAAGGTGATAAAGAACGTCTCCAGGATTTTGAAGGCGTCTGCATCCGCCGCAAAGGCAGTGGAATTACCGAAACGGTTACCCTGCGCAAGGTGAACTACGGTGTTGGTATCGAGCGCATTATCCCCCTTCACAGTCCGAAGGTGGAAAACATCCGCGTAACGCGCCTTGGCCGTGTACGCCGCGCCAAACTGTACTACCTGCGTGATCTGCGTGGTAAAGCTGCAAAGATTACCGAACGCAAAACCGTTTGGGGTCAGGGTGTAAGTGCCGCCGAACAGCGCTTTAACGCCAAGAAGGCCGAAGCTGAAGCCGCTTCGCAGAAGGCCGCTGAAGCTGAAGTTTCAAAGGCAGACGAGGCTCCGGTCACACAGCCGGCCGCCGAAGCAACGCCGGAATCAGCTCCTCAGGAATAAGCCGTCTGCCGGTAAGGCAAATGGAAGTTTAAAGATAAATCCCCCGTCGCAAGACGGGGGATTTTTGTTTGGGTATGATCTCTCTCCGGGATCGATTTCTGAAAAATTACTAATTTGCTTAAAGTTGTGTAATATTTCGTTGCCGCATTCGCGAGACCACAGACATGTCCGTAGATAAAATTACGCTTTAGCAGTTTACTGAATGTCGGCTTTTATGGGTGTGATTGTTATACCCTGCGCCACGACGAAACCAGACATTCCCAATGTACTGTCGATAAAGTAGGGGCAGAGACCCTGATTTTCAAACTGGTGGATAAGATCCGGAATCGTGCCGTATTCTAGAACGTAAGGCCAGCCATACTTTTTACCGTCAGCTAGCATTGACCCATACTCGCGGACCAGATCGTCGAAGCCAACTTGTTCAATATCCAGGATGATATTGCCTTTGGAGAGCAAGTCATAGCACAGCTGATAAGCGGCGACGCCCTCAAAAATGATGTCCGTGGTTTCCAGCACATCATTAGAGACCGTATGAAAAACGATCCTGCCCTCTCGACAGTTAACCGTGTAACCTTCGATACGATTGTCGTGAACACTGGTCATTGATTAATGGCCGCAAATCGTGGCCGGAACTGCAATCAATTTTCGTTAACTAATCACATGCCCCTTTGCGGCGTGTTTGGCTTTTACTAGTTCGATCTGTGGGAACTCCCGGCCGAGGATGGGCGCGCTTTCGGTTCCTAGCCATTGCTCCAATACTGAACCGTACACGCTGCGGAAATCCGTGGTGTATTTGAGGTCGCCGTTGTCCAGGTCTGTCAGGATAGGACGGCGGCCGGCCAGACCGGCGTTTACGGTGTTACCGATCATGAACATCGGCGCTGCGGTGCCGTGGTCAGTTCCGCCGGAGGCATTTTCCTGCACTCGGCGACCAAACTCGCTGAAGGTGAGAGTCAGCACGCGATCAGCGTTGCCCTGGGCTTCGATATCCTTCTGGAATGCGGCAACGCCCTTGGCGAAGCGTTCCATCAGGCCGCCGTGGCTGCCGAGCTGGTTTGCGTGAGTGTCAAACCCGCCGAGAGTGACGTAGTAGATACGCGTGGGCAAGTTGCCGGCGATCATCTTGGCGACGGTCTTCAGGCTGACGGCGAAAGCATCGCCGGGATAATCGATGCCGCCTTTGTACTTCTTGGAGACTTCCTTAACCCGATCAGAGCTGAGGACGGCGTTGGTGGTGACTTTGCGCAGGAAATCCAAGGTGTTGTTGTCCGGGCGGTAGGAAGCGTTCATCATGCGGAAGTTCTGTTCTTTGGCTTCGCCCTGGCCGTCCGTCCAGCCGAAGGATTCCGGGTCCTGGAAGGCGACGCCGAATCCCTTGTCGCCTTCAAAAGCCTGGGGTCGCTCGCCGCCCATGGCCACACCGGCTACAGGCTCAGCTTCGCCGCCGCACTGGTTATCAAGGTAGCGGCCGATCCAGCCGTGTTTGCCGTACTTGTTGCTGTCGGTTGCGGTATGCCATATTTCCATAGAGCGGAAGTGGCTGCGGTTGGGGTTCGGGTACCCGACGCCTTCTATAAGTGTCATCTTGCCGGCGTCGGCCAGGTTTTTCAGTGGGCCGAGATTCGGATGCAGACCGATTTCATCAGTCAGGCGAAGAACCTCTTTTTTCTGCAGTGCGATGGAAGGACGGCTGCCATAATAAGCGTCGTCTGTATAGGGGATGACTGTGTTAAGACCATCATTGCCGCCGCCCAGCTGAATGACGACGAGGATGCGATCATCCTTAAACCCGGGAATGGCTCCAAATCCGGCCGGAGTGGCTGCTGCCACAGACCTGGCGAGGAAGCCGGGCATGGCTGCGCCGACAGCCAGGAGGCTGGTGGCCTGGAGGAATTCGCGGCGGGTGCACAACAGGCAATCTTTTGACATCGGATGATCCTTTTCTCGCTAACAGACAAATCTGACTTTTGAAACTACTGCGGGTTTTGCTCTAACATACCTGGTAATCTACGGTGGACAACATTAACTGGACGGTGGCCCGGAGGTCTTCTTCGGCCATGCGCTCTACCGGGACTGGTTTGCCATCGGCAACGCTCTGCCCGATGACAGTCTTCAGGCGCGAGCGCTGGCTGTCGCTCAGGGCGAAACCAATGAAGTAGTTTTCCAAATCTACGATAATTTCTTCGGCCGTTTTACCTTTGTGCTTCACAAAAAACTTACGTGCTTCAAAAGGTGCGATCTCCATAGCCTGATCAAGCATGAACTGCTCGCGCCGCTCTTCTTTGCTCATGCCCTTGTACTGGCGAGCCTTGTCACGACGCTCCCGGAGCTTATTGTAGAACGTGCGAGCCGGAATGTCTTTCGGCATGGCGTCCTGCCCGGCAGGTGTGTCCGGACTGTCATCGTCATCACGGTCGCCACCCATCATATTGTCGCCGCCGCTCATCATGTTATCGCTCGACATCTTGTCGCCGTCGTCTTTCTTACCCATGGCGGCCATCAGGAACTGCCGGCGCACATTTCCGGCGCCCTGGGTGCCGCGCAGGTCGGGCACGACACCGCTGACCATGAAGTTGGAGAAATTATAGCGGACCAGCAAGGTGTTTGTGTTGATCCAGGCGCGGCCGCCATCCCAGCCTTTTACGTTGGGCGGGTAGAAAAGAGACTGGCCCATGGCGCGCATGGCATAGGCTGCAATCTGCGCAACCTGGTCTTCGTCTTCGGCATCAAGCTGAACAAGCAGACCAGCTACCAGTTGTGCCGGGCTTTTGACCTGGGAGAAGTAGGCCTTTTCCTGGTAGAAAGCGCGGCTGAGGAACATCTGGCGAAGGACGGGCTTGATGTTGCCATCATGCTTGCGGAACGTGTCGGCCAGGCCGGCAATCACTTCGGGCTCAGGTTCATCATACGCGAAATACTTCCACAGTTTGGTGCAGATAAACTGCGCACAAGCCGGCTTACCGGTGACGATATCAACTACATCGTCACCATCATACGGGCCGGCAGAGCCGAGGATGGTCTTGTTGCCGTCATCATGACGGCGCGGCGCGTAGTAATATTCTCCCGCGCGCTGGGTCCAGCCGGTGAAGGCGCGGGCGGCTTCCTTGATGTCCTGTTCAGTGTAGTTGCCAATCCCCAGCGTGAACAGTTCCATAAGCTCGCGGGCCCAGTTCTCATTAGGCTTCTTGTTGCTGCTCTGCTGCTGATCGAGATAGCGCAACATGGCGGGGCTTTTGCCGACGGCGCGCACGAGTTCGCGGAAGTTCCCTGTGCCCTGGTTGCGGAAGACTTCGTTGAGTTCGAAGTTATCGTTGGGGTCCTGCACCTTCTGGGCGCTGGTGGCAAAGTGACCGTGCCAGAAAAGCGTCATTTTTTCCTGCAGAGGGCGCTGGCTTTTGGCCATGCGCTGTATCCACCACACCTGCAGATCAACCATGCCTTCGCGTTCTTTCCGGCGGACTTCCTGGCGAATCTGCCGCTTCTCCATCTCAGACTTCTTGCTCTGGTAAATCTCTTTGTAATCCACCCGCTGCGGCAGCTCCGGCGGCTCGGGTCCTACATCAGGAAGTCGGTCAAAATCAACGAAAGCGGCAACAGCCTGATCTGGCGACATGGCAGCAAGCTTTGCCATAGCGCCGGGCGGCACGCCGAACCCCGCCCGATTCAAAAGGTGACGGGCAGTTTTTTCATTCCAGGCGAAGCCTGGATCTGAACTGACTGGTGCGAGTAGATTCATTAACGGTTACCACTCACTGATTTCAATAGGGTACACTAGTATGACTGCAGAGCGTAAAGCAAGGTTTTTGCCGCCATGCGGATTAAGTTGTAACTTTTGTCGTTTCAGCACATCCACCTAATGAGGAGTGTCTGCAAACCGCACATTATGGTACAATCTAATCGGATTGTGGTTCGCGGGCGTACAGTTGAATCCCGACACCAGTTGCCGCGTGTCGCCTTGCCGGGCCGTGTTTCGGATGTTTTCCGTAGTTGACAACCACTTGCCATCGCGCCGGAATTGTTAAGTTGGTAACCTGAAAAAGCGGAAGTATAGGGTCTATGAATCGTCGAGATTTCCTTAAGCAGATCGGGCGGGGAGCTGCAGGTGTTGCAGTTGTTGCTGGTGCGCCCACCATTGTTCCGGCGGAGGTTTTGGGCAGAGGCAAGCGGCCCGCACCAAGTAACCGTATCGTCATGGGCGCCATTGGTAACGGCTGGATGGGCGCCGGAAACATTTCAGGTTTTCTCAATATAGACGGCGTTCAACTGGTGGCCGTGGCCGATGTGTATAAGCCGCACCTGAAATCTGGCGTAGCCAAGATCAACGAGCGCTACCAGAACAAGGACTGCAAGGGTTACAGGGACTTTCGGGAACTGCTGGACCGGGGCGACCTGGACGCAGTGACCATGGCACTGCCTGATCACTGGCATGCAATCCCGGCCATAATGGCGGCGCAGCGCGGCCTGGATGTTTACGGCGAGAAGCCGCTCTCGCGTACGGTGCGCGAGGGCCGCGCCATGTGCGATGCCATGCAGCGCTACGGGCGCATCTGGCAGACTGGCAGCTGGCAGCGCAGCCGAGACAATTTTCGCCAGGCGTGTGAACTGGTGCTGAACGGCCGTATCGGCAAGGTAAAGCATGTGGATATCGGCTGGGGCGGCGGACTGACCGACTTCGCCAAAACCGCGCACCTGACCGAGCCGAGCGAACCGCCTTCTGAGCTGGATTATGATATGTGGCTCGGGCCGGCGCCGTGGGAGCCTTACTGTCCCGCGCGGCTTCATAAGAACTGGCGGCTGCTGCTGGACTACGGCGGCGGGCTGCTGACAGACTGGGTAGGTCACCATGCAGACATTGCAAACTGGGCGCTGGGTTTTGACCGCACAGGTCCTGTGGAAATTAAAGGCACCGGCAACTTCCAGCCTGGCCTGTACGACGTTCCGGAGCATTTTGATGTGACGTGCACCTTTGCCAATGGCGTAACGTACCGCATCACGGACAAATTCGAGAACGGCGTAAAGTTCTACGGCGAAGATGGAAAGACGATTTTCGTGACGCGCGGCGACTTCAAAACGGACCCGGTAGAACTGAAGAACGAAGTGATTGGCCCGGAAGAAATCCGCCTCACCCGCAGCACAGATCATTACCAGAACTTTATCGATTGTGTGCGGTCGCGGCAGGAAACCCTGACGCCGTGCGAAGTGGGGCACCGCTCTGCAAGCATTGGCAACCTGGGCCTGATCTCGATCCTGACGGGCCGCACGATAAAGTGGGACCCCGAAAAGGAAACCATTAAGAACGACGAGGAAGCGTCGCGCCTGCTGGGTCGCAGCATGCGGTCGCCGTGGACTTTGACAGTTTAGCGAAAGCAAGCATCGGGTTAATCTGATATTACTGGAGAGAGAGAAGCATGACGGTTTCGCACAAGCATTTTACTGCGGTGGTGTTGGCTGCTATGGCAATCATGTCGCCGGCCTGGGGACAAACGCCGGAGGAAATCCAGAAGATTGAAAACGCGGTGCCGGCCAAGGCAAGCGTAAAGCCCAAGAAAGAGCGCCGGGTGCTGGTTTTCAGCCTGGCGCTGAAGTACAAACACTCTGCTATCCCTTATGGCGAGCAGGCGTTTAAGATCATGGGCGAAAAGACAGGCGCTTACCAGGTTGATCTCTCCATGGACCCGGAAGACCTGACAGCTGAGAACCTTAAGAAGTATGACGCGATCATCTTCAACAACACCACCGGCGACTTTATCACGACGGAATCGGCGCGGCAGGGCCTGCTCGAGTTTGTGCGCAGCGGCAAAGGTATCGTGGGCATTCATGCGGCCAGTGACAGTAACTTCGGATGGCCTGAGTATGGTCGGCTGATTGGCGGCTTCTTCGAGAATCACCCATGGCGCGCCAGCGATACGGTAACAATTAAAGTTGAACGGCCGAAACACCCGCTGATGAAGGCATTCGATGCGAAAACGTTTACGGTAAACGACGAGATTTACCAGTTCAAAGAACCCTACAACCGCGACAACCTGCTGGTGCTGGCGAGCCTCGACACCGACAAGACGGACATGAACAAAGAAGGTATTAACCGTACGGATAATGACTTCGCGATCAGCTGGGTGCAGCCTTACGGTAAGGGACGAGTGTTCTACTGCTCCCTTGGTCACAACCACCATATTTTCTGGAACCCGACAATCCTGCAGCACTACCTTGATGGAATCCAGTTTGCCGTGGGCGACCTGAACGCGCCGCATCGCCCGAACAAGGGCGATAAGGGCGCCAGGAAGGGCAAAGGCAAAAAGGCTAACAAAGGCGGCGGCGCCGAGGCCGAGTCTACGGCTGGCACAACGGCAAGTGTATCCATGGCTGAAGTAGAAAAGGCATTTGAGGGTCTGCGCGGCTATGATTTTGGTACGGACCGGGCGTTCCTGCTGGTGCTGGATGAAGCCATTCGCCAGACTGCAGGCAATGAGGAACAGCGAAATCGCCTGGCCAATGCTTTTGCCGAAGTGGCCGCGGATGACAGCCTGACGTTTGCTGCGCGCGAGGTTGCCCTGCGCCGGCTTGGCGAGATGGGCGCCGGCAAGCAGGTTGAGCAGATCGAGAAGGTACTGGCGAACCCCGACGAGAAGCTGGCAGAGCGGGCGCGACAGGCGATTGAGTCGATTCCCGGAGAGCGTTCTGATAAGGCGCTGCTGGATGCACTTGGCAAAAGCAGCGGGTCTTTAAAGATTGGAATTATCCATGCCCTTGGCAACCGGCAGGTTAACAGTGCCATCAAGCCGCTGACTGAGATAGCCCGCGGCAATAACGCAGACGAAGCCCGTGCGGCCATGAAGGCGCTTGGCGACATCGCGAACGGCGATGCAGCCAACGCACTGGACCAGCTGCGACCCGCTGATGATGTCCGCGAGGCCTGGTTTATGGCGCTGAATGATGCCGCGGCAAGCCTGGCTGAGAAGAATCCGAAACTTGCTGAGCGCCTCTACAGCCGCGTCATGGAACTTGGCGGAGAAAGTCCCGCGCGCCTGGCGGCATTCAAAGGGGTAGCGCTGCTGAGCGGCAACCCGGAATCGCTGGCGCTGAAGACGCTCGACGAAGGTGATCCTGTGCTGGGACAGGTAGCGCGCGAACTGCTGGTGCGCGGAAAAGATGAATCTATCACCACCCAGTTGAAAGAGCGCCTTGCGAACGCAGCCGCCGAAAAGAAGATTGCAGTAATCGAGATACTGGGTGCACGCGGCGACAAGACGGTGCTGCCGGAAATCCAGGCTCTTGGTGAAAAGGCCGAAAGCGAAGAGGTACAGGTTGCTGCGCTGCGCGCGCTGGAGAACCTGGGAGATGAAAAGATGGTGCCGCAACTGGTAAAGGTTGCCGCTGAAGCTAAGGGTGCTGTGGCAGATGCCGCCGAAGCCACGCTGAAAGAAATGCCCGTGCCGGAAGTTGACCCGGAACTGCTGCGACTTGCGAACGAGGCTGCTTCTCCGGACGAGAAGGTGGTAGCGATGGAGGCTGCGGCTGCCCGAAAATCCCCCGAAGCCATGCCGGCGTTGATCAAGGCAGCGGGCAGCGAAGATGACAAGGTGGCCATTGCGGCGTTCAAGGCTGCGGGAGAAGTTCTGACTTACAAAGACCTCGCGGCGCTGCTGAAAGCTCACGGTGCTGCAACAGCTGATCGTGTGCTGAAAGAGGGCTCGCGCACCATCATTGCTGCGGCCCGTGAGTATAAAAAGCCGGAAGACGCCGTGACGCACGTGGTGAAGGCGTATGAAAACGCCCCCAGCGACGATGTGAGGGCTTCGCTGCTGGGAGTGCTTGGCGAACTGGGAACCCCGAAGGCGTTGGAGACACTCCGCGCCAATGTAACGAGCGACAACGAGAAACTGCGCGAAGGCGCAGTGCGCGGTCTGGCGCAGTTCCCGGATGCATCGGCGCTGGACGACCTGATGAAAATCGCATCGGAAAGCGACTCACAGGTTCATCGTGTGCTTGCCGTGCGCGGCGTAGCGCGGTTGTTGGGCGAAAGCAATGGCAAGCCTGCGAGCGAGCGACTGGCCATGGCGCAGAAAGCCTTGGAACTGGCCGGCGGTCCGGAAGAAAAGAAGGCGATTATTGGTGCCCTGGGCGAGATGAAGATCCCGGGCGTGCTTCCGATGCTGCTGCCTTTTGTCGATCAGGAAGAGTTTAAGCAGGAAGCCGCCGCGGCAATCATTGCCCAGGCGCCAGTGGCTAACGCATTTAACGCCGACGAAACTGCGCAGCTGTTGAACCCGCTTTCAGACAAACTGGAGCGTCCGCAGTGGGAAAAGCTGGAAGAAGCGCTGACGCCTTCCGAGGAAAGCGCAGCAGCCATCCGCGCGTGGCAGGCAACAAAGTTGTACACGTTGGATGGTGCAACGTCGTTGAGTGCCGTTTTGGAACACGAGTTTGAACCAGAGACCGGCGGTGGCGAATGGACAAATGCCGTGTGGGGCTCTAAGGATGATGACGACAACAAGGGGCAGGTTGACCTCGAAGCCTATTATCCCGGTGCAGAAAACGCGGTGGTGTATTTGCGCCAGCACATATGGAGCCCGGACGAACGCAAGGTTGAACTCCAGACGGGATCGGATGATGGACTGCGCGTGTGGGTGAATGGCGCACAGGTATTTGCTCATGATGATCCGCGCGGCTTTACGTGGTGGGGGGATAAGACCCCGATCACGCTGAAGCGCGGCTGGAACACGCTGCTGCTGAAGGTGGGTAACGGCGGAAATGGCTATTCTGTTGCTGCGCGCATTGTGGGTGAAGACGACAAGCCTGTGCAGGACCTGAAGTATAGTGCCGTGCCGGCGGGTGAATGACCGGCGGCGGCATTGGTTAAATTGTGTGACAAATTTCGCAGTAGTGCGCCGCGGTAAGCCCTTGGCGTTTCAGACTGTAATTTACCAGGAGACGAGTAATTGAGTGACGAGAAGAACGTAAAGGGCCCGCGCATCCTGAGCAGGCGCGACTTTCTGCTGGCTGCTACTGCCCTGGCTGGCACAGGCGTGGCCCTGGCAAATACCACCTCAACAGTAACAAGCGCCGAAACCACAACCGGGCCGCAGGTAAACTCCGCTGATGCCAATGTGGAAAATATCAACATTGCACTGATCGGTGTGGGAGCTCAGGGGCGTGTTCTGCTGGATTCGCTCATCAAACTGCCGGGAATCAAGATTCTCGCCATCTGCGATATCTGGGAATACAGCAGCCGCGCGGCTTCGCGTTACATCAAGCACTACGGCCACAACGCGAATGTGTACGAAGATTATCGCGAGATGCTGGACAAAGAGAAGGACCTGGACGCAGCCATTATTGCCACGCCTGACTTTGTGCACGCACCACACACTATCGCCTGCCTTGAGGCTGGGCTGGACGTATACTGCGAAAAGGAAATGGCGAACACGCTGGAAGCCGCCCGCAGCATGGTAGAGGCGCAGCGCCGCACCGGCAAACTGCTGCAGATTGGCCACCAGCGCCGCAGCAACCCGCGCTACCAGCACATGGTAAACAACCTGTTTGAAGACGCCAATCTGCTCGGGCGAATCAACCAGGCTTACGCGCAGTGGAACCGCGCCAAGAGCGAGGACCTGACCTGGCCGGAAAGGTATGAAATCCCGGCTGCCACGTTGGAAAAGTATGGCTATGCGAACATGCATGAGTTCCGGAACTGGCGCTGGTACAAGAAGTATGGCGGCGGCCCGATCGTTGACCTGGGTTCGCACCAGATTGATATTTTCAGCTGGGTGTTCAAGTCGAACCCTATTAGCGTGATGGCTGCAGGCGGCAAGGACTACTACACGAACCACGAGTGGTATGACAACGTTTACGCTATCTACGAGTATCAGACAGAAGGCGGTATCGCCCGCGCTCTTTATAAGGTACTGACCACAACCAAGCATGGCGGGTTTTATGAAACGTTCATGGGCGACATGGGTTCTGTTGACATGTCAGAACTGCCGAACCGCGGCAACTGGGCGTGGCGCGAAGACCATTCGCCGGAAGAGGACTGGACGGCGCTGGTGAAAAAGGGTTGGCTCCTGGCTCCGCCAACGGACAAGCCAGAGGCCGCGGAGGAAAACGTGGTTGTGGACGTTCGCGCCACACCTGAGGCCGCCAAATGGCCGTTCCCTGTGGAACTGGCCAAGCCGGGCCACATGCCGCACCTGGAGAATTTCTTCGATGCGATCCGCACTGGCGCCAAGCTGAACTGCCCGGCCGAGGTGGGCTATGAAACGGCTGTTGCAGTACTTAAAGTGAACGAAGCCGTAGCTGCAGAGAAGAAACTGCACTTCGCTGAAAACGAGTTCGTCGTTTAAGCAGAAGTAGTAAAGTTGGTTTACCGAAGCGGGGCCTGCAAAGGTCCCGCTTTTTTTGCATGTTAAGGAGTAATCGCCGTAGTTGCACCCATGACGACTTCGACTGCTTACACCGATCTCCTTCACGAGTTGAAGGAGCTTTCGCTTCTTGGTTCCACTATGTCGGTTCTTGGTTGGGACGAACAGACGTATATGCCTGCGGGCGGAGCTGCGCACCGCGCGGATCAATTCTCCCTGTTGGCCCGCATGTGGCACGAGCGTTTTACATCGCCGCGGATGGGAGATCTGCTGGCGCAGGCGGAGACTGATCTTGCCGCGGCGCCTTCCGCTGATGGCGCTGCCGACATGGCGGTGAATCTTCGCGAGACTCGCCGCGACTACGACCGCGCTACAAAGCTGCCTGCGAAGCTGGTGGAAGAACTGGCGCACACTACGAGCATGGGCCAGCAGGCGTGGGCACAGGCGCGAAAAGATAACAGGTTCGGCGATTTCCAGTCGTGGCTTGAGAAGATCCTGTCACTGAAACAGCAGGAAGCCCAGTGCATAGGTGCTGCGTCGGGTGAGCCTTATGATGCACTCCTGGATGAGTACGAACCGGGCTTAACCGCCGCTGAACTGCGCACCAGTTTCGCAGATCTGCGCGAGACTCTCGTGCAGATAGTGGGCGCCATTCGTGAAAGCGGTCGCACTCCTCGCCTTGACATCCTGTCGCGCCATTACCCTGCTGCCCAGCAGGAAACGCTGGCGCGTACCGCCGCGGCGGCGTTCGGCTTTAACTTCGACGATGGACGCCTCGACACCAGCGTGCATCCGTTCTGCAGCTTCGTCGGCCCCGGCGATACCCGCATGACAACCCGCTATAATGAGAGCGACATCGGCGACGCCTTCTTCAGCGTTCTTCATGAGACGGGCCACGGGCTCTACGACCAGGGTCTGCCCGCAGAGCACTATGGCACTCCCCTGGGCAGTTACGTTTCGCTGGGAATCCATGAATCGCAGTCGCGCCTATGGGAAAACCTTGTCGGCCGCTCCCCTGCCTTCTGGCAATGGATGTGGCCGCAGTTCAAAGCAGCATTTCCCGATGCTCTCGCCGATGTTACAGAAGAAGAATGGATGTTTGCGATCAACAGCGTACAACCGTCTCTCATCCGCACGGAAAGCGATGAGATTACTTACAACCTTCACATCATCCTGCGTTTCGAGCTGGAGCAGGCGCTGCTGAGCGGCGAGTTGCCGGTGGCGGATCTGCCGGGTGCGTGGAACGAAGCTATGGACAAGTTTCTCGGCGTACAGCCGCCCACCGACGCCAACGGCTGCCTGCAAGATATCCACTGGTCGGGCGGATCGTTTGG
Organism: Candidatus Sumerlaeales bacterium; assembly: GCA_036675025.1. GTDB lineage: Bacteria > Sumerlaeota > Sumerlaeia > Sumerlaeales > Sumerlaeaceae > JAKFFN01. The sequence continues at coordinate 29,852 of JAKFFN010000128.1, forward strand.
CTATTTCCCCACCTATACACTTGGGAACCTGGTGAGCGCGCAGCTTTTCGAAGCAGCCAGAACGGCTATTCCTGATCTGGAAGCCGGAATCGCTCGCGGCGAGTTCTCGCCGCTTCTCAAATGGTTGCAAAAGAACATCCACACCCACGGCAAACGCTACTCCCCCGCCGAACTGGTTCAACGTGCTACCGGCAAAGAACTCAGCGCTGATGCGCTGCAGCGTCACCTGTGGCAGAAGGCAGAGACATATTACGGGGTAAGGCAGTAATAACTGAACGCATATTTGCTACACCTGGACTTGCTCTCAACGCGACACACTTTAACCGACTGAACAGAAAATTCTGTCTGAAACTCCAACAATTGTAAAAATGGGCCAATGTCGTATCAGAACGTTAACAGCAGTGAAAAGCATTGAGACTTATGAGGTTAGATACTGTTAACCATTTAATACTTAAATTGGCCTGCAATTTGCAGACAACATATGTGACAAGTGCGGGCCATTAACCGTGCTATCCCACTACGAGACACATAAAAAGGAGCTTCATTATGATGAAATCAAAAATGCTTATCGCCTTGCCTGCAGTTGCCATGCTTCTGGCCACCACTCCGCAGAGTGCAGATGCCCGTACGAAAACCATTTTAAAGTATGGCGCAATTGGCCTTGGCGCTGCAGCACTGGGTAATTACATGAACCAGCGTTCCTATTATCAGCAGCCCTATTACGGCGGATATTACCAGCAGCCTTACTATGGCGGCTACTACAACAGCTATCCAAGCTACGGCTACAGCTATCCGAGCTATGGCTATGGCTACGGCTATGGCAACTACTACGGCGGATATTACGGCTACTAATCGACAATTTCGAGGACCACGGTTCTCGAAGGACTAGTCGCGGATCTCAGGGGGTCGGCCCAAGTGGCCGGCCTGCCTGATTTTTTTTGTTGTAGGCGGCCGCCGGGGCAGGTGTATTTGCCTGCACAATGAGTACGCTTGATCCAACAACTGAAGCCAAGCTACAGGCTGAAAATGAGAAGGCCGAGGAAGCCGGCCGCCAGCTGATAGCCCGGTCACGGCGCGACTGGCACAGCTACTTTATGCACATCGCCCGCGAAGTTGCCACCCGCAGCACGTGCGACCGCAAGTTCGTGGGCGCCATCATCGTACGGGACAAAAACATCCTGTCTACGGGCTATAACGGTTCTATCCGCAGCCAGCCCCACTGTGATGACGTAGGCCACCAGATGGAGAACAATCACTGTGTTAGGACGGTTCATGCCGAGGCAAACGCCATCATCCAGGCGGCGCGCCACGGCGTAAATATCGACAAGGCCGATATTTATACCACGGCCTCTCCCTGCTGGGAGTGCTTCAAGCTGATTGCGAATGCCGGTATTCAGCGAGTATTTTACGGCGAATTTTACCGGGAAGAAAAGAGCTTCCAGGTGGCCCGGGAGCTGGGGATAGAACTGATCCGGATAGAACTTCCCCCGAATGATTAACCCAGGTTTTTAATGGCGCCGCCGGTCTTGTTGAACACTGTGCCCACGCCGCTTCCTACGCCCTGGATGGCCTTTCCGGTTGTCTGGCAGCCAGTCAAAATCAATGCGCCAAGTCCAACAATAACCATCAATACGATTTTCTTACGCAGCACGGCAGAAGCTCCTGTTTCAAATGATCGTGGTGAGTGAATGGCGGCGGAACGCTGACAGCAAGGGAAAACGCACCACTTGCCTGATCTTATGGCTGCTGGCGTGACACGCCATTTTTTGCTCGCGCCAGTGGAACGGCACTGGCAAGAGATGAGTCGGCGCAGAAAAAACTCTCAAACAATCGGAAGGTGCTTACCGGCATGAGCAAGTTCAGCGATCGGCCTTTACACAGTCATCACGTTACAAAGGGTCCTGCGCGGGCGCCGCACCGGGCTTTTCTCCGCGGAATGGGGCTGGGTGATCAGGAAATAAACCAGCCGTTTGTCGGGGTTGCCAGTACCTGGAATGAGGCTACTCCCTGCAATACGACTCTCGACCGTCAGGCAAAGGCGGTTAAAGAGGGCGTAAAGCAGGCCGGCGGCACTCCGCGGGAATTTGTTGCCATTGCGGTAAGCGACGGCATCGGCATGGGGCACGAAGGCATGAAAGCCTCGCTTATCAGCCGCGAGGTCATTGCTGACAGCGTAGAGCTTATGGTACGCGCCCACTGCTACGATGCGCTGGTGGGCCTGGCCGGCTGCGACAAGTCGCTGCCGGGTATGATGATGGCCATGGCGCGGCTAAACATCCCGTCAGTGTTTCTGTACGGCGGCACCATCATGCCGGGCACTTACCATGGGAAAGACGTAACGATCCAGGATGTGTACGAAGCAGTGGGTGCCCACGCGGCCGGCAAGATGACCGACGAAGAGCTTTACGAGATGGAAGTAGGGGCGTGTCCGGGCGCGGGCAGTTGCGGCGGGCAGTTTACGGCCAACACCATGGCCTGCGTGAGCGAGGCTATCGGAATCGCCCTGCCGGGCAGCGCCAGCTACCCCGCAGAAGACCTGAATCGCGACGAATGGGCAGCCGAAAGCGGCAGGACTGTGCTCTCTCTCCTGGAGAAGAACATCCGCCCGCGCGATATCATGACCTTCGAAGCTTTTGAAAATGCCATGGCGGTAGTGGCGGCTACAGGCGGCAGCACAAACGCCGCTTTGCATCTGCCGGCCCTGGCAAACGAGTGCGGATTTAAGTTTACGCTGGATGACGTCGACCGCATCTCCCGCCGCACGCCAACCATCGCAGACCTGAAACCAGGTGGCCGCTACACGGCATATGACGTTCATAAAGCCGGCGGCATCTCGGTGCTGCTGAAGCTGCTTCTGGATGCGGGACTTTTAAACGGCGATTGTCTGACAGTGACGGGCAAAACTATTGCCGAGAATTTGGCGGGGGTCAACCTGCGCGCCGACCAGGATGTGATCGTGCCTATCGATAAAGCCATTAGCCCGACCGGCGGCCTGGTGGTTCTGAAGGGCAACCTGGCGCCCGATGGCAGCGTAATTAAGATCGCCGGCGTAACCAAGTTGCAGCACCGGGGCCCGGCGCGGGTGTATAATTGCGAAGACACAGCGTTTGAAGCCATCGATACCCTGCAGATCAAAAAAGGTGACGTGGTGGTGATCCGCTACGAAGGCCCAAAAGGTGGCCCCGGCATGCGAGAGATGTTGGCGCCGACGGCGGCGCTGGTGGGACAGGGTCTTGGTTATGAATGCGCCATGGTGACCGATGGCCGCTTCAGCGGTGCAACACGGGGACTGATGATAGGCCACGTAGGGCCGGAAGCCATGGACGGCGGCCCCATCGCCCTGGTGGAAAATGGCGATATCATTGCCATTGATGCCGAAGCGGGGACAATCACATTGGAAGTGGAAGAGGCAGAACTGGCCCGGCGTCACCAGCATTGGAAACCCATGGAACACCGCTACCGCGGCGGCGCTTTGGCCAAATATGCAAAGCTGGTAGGCCCAGCCAGCGAAGGCGCAGTGACAAGCATGGGCGGACTGGATGAGATTAAGATTTAAAACATGCCAAGTCTAATGTGTCAGAGAGCCGCCAGGGCTTGCCCAAAGAGTATAAATCAAAGCCGCGAATAGTAAAGCGTCGGCTGGCAAATGACGTCAGCCGCGCCAGGTACCGCGGAATTTATTCCGTAAAGTGGGACGCCAGCTGAAGCAGAACTACTAACTACTCGTTGCACCCAAAAATAAGTTTAAGCGGCGGTAGCCGCTGGCGGCAGTATTTGCTGTAATCAGGCTCGGACGATCACTGCCAGTAACCCGTCCACTTTACGGAATAAATTCCGCGGTACCCCGTGCGTTGCCGCCTTGTTTTCGGCTGAGCTCTCTGCACGCGGTTTGGGGTCGTAACCTTAGTGGAACCCAAAAAGCGGCTACCGGATATTGTTATCCTACACGTCCGCCACCAGCTGCTTATCCTTCAGTCGCAGGCGTGTGTCTGCGAGCTTTGCAATTTCGGGATCGTGCGTCACGATCACCAGCGACTTATTGTTATCGCGCACATTGTTCCAGAGCAGGTCGATAACCGTGCGTGCCGTGGCGCCGTCGAGATTGCCGGTGGGTTCGTCGGCAAGCACCAGGTCAGGGTTGTTAACCAGCGCCCTGGCGAGAGCCACGCGCTGCTGCTCACCGCCGGACAGCTTTACCGGCCGATGCGTCGTCCGCTCTTCCAGCCCCAGGGACTTCAGCCTGTCGAGAGCCTTCTGCCGCATTTCGCCCTGGTCCTTGCCAAGGATCAAGCCGGGGATCATGACGTTTTCCAGCGCCGTAAACTCGCTCAGCAGGTGGTGAAATTGAAAGATAAAGCCAATCGAACGGGCGCGCAGTGCCGCCAGGCTCTTGTTATCCATGGTCGCCAGGTTCTGACCGTCGAGGGTCACGGTGCCAGCATTGGGTTTATCCAGCGCGCCCAGTAAGTGCAGCAGCGTGCTTTTGCCGGCGCCGCTGGCGCCTACGATAGAAATGATCTCGCCTCTGCGGACGGTCAGCTCGGCCTCCCGCAGTACTTCCAGTTCACGCGTTCCGTCGTGATAAACTTTCCTGAGGCCGCGGGCTTCTACCAGCACGCCGCCATTGGCCGATGCGGGTGTGTGGTTACTCATAGCGCAGGGCCTCCACCGGGTCAAGTTTTGCCGCCTGGCGCGCCGGGTAGAGCGAAGCCAGCAGGCATATCAGCATGGCGCAGACGATGACCAGGATCACCATGAGCGGGTCAACCAGCACAGGTACGTGATCCGTCATGTAGGCTTCCTTCAGCTGGGGAATTTTGATCTGGTATCGAAGCATGTAGCAGGTAAACAAACCGAGAGCAGCGCCTATGGCCGTGCCGATGCCGCCAATGAAAAGGCCCTGGTTTCTGAAGATCCTCAGGATCGCGCCCTCTGTAGAGCCCATGCTTTTCAAGATCCCGATCTCGCGGGTCTTGTCAGTCACGACCATGGTCAGCGTGCCGATAATGTTAAATGCGGCCACCAGCACGATCAGCAGGAGAATGATGAACATGGCCCACTTCTCCAGCACGAGTACGTTGAAAAGGTTCTGGTTTCGCTCCATCACAGTTGTCACAAGAACCGTTTCGCCAAGCATGCCGCGAAGCTGTTCCGCAATCCTGCCCATTTCTTCGGGATTATCTACCATGATGCGGAGGCCATCCACCTGGCCCTCGGGCGCCATAAACATGTTCTGGGCGCCGCGAACGCTTACATAGCCGTACATGCCGTCAAATTCAACAAAGCCGGTGGTAAACTTTCCGGCCACCGTGGCCATGCTGGTCAACGGCATTTTGCCGGTAGGCGTATTTGCAAACTGCGGGATGATCAACCGGACGGTGTCGCCCGGTTTAACAAAGAGAGCCTGTTCAGCGGCGGCCGAACCAATGACAATTTCATCGGGACCAGGTCGCTCGTTGCCCTCCACGTTATCCATAATGCTTGTGATTTCATCTTCGACGTCGAGATCCAAGCCATGCACCCGCAGCACCGTCTGGCGCATTTCATTGCCCTCACCGGGCACCTGCACAAGCGCGTACCGGACAATGACGGGTCCGGCACCCTTCACGCCCGGAATCTTACGGATCTGTTCAAGGCTGCCCGTGGTAATGGGCGGCGACTCCGCATGGCGGCGAACAACTTCAATATGAGCATTCGCGCCTATGATTTGCGACTGGAGGGTATTATCAAAGCCTTCCATCACGGAAGTCACCACGATCAGCGCCATAACTCCAAGCGCCACCCCCGCTATGGAGATAATGGTGATAAGCGAAACCAGCGCTTTGTTTTGCCCGGAAAAAAGGTATCGCCGCGCTATAAAACGTTCAAACTTCATCCGTCATCCCGTGTGCATGGTTGCGTACGGCCCGCGCAAACGGGCAGAATACCGGATTTGTGACATTTAACGGCGGGGTTTATTGCGAAATCCGCATTGTGAGGACGAATGGAGGGCGTGCGTTTACCACGTCGGCGCGTTTGCAACGGCGCGCGGCTCAGGCTTAAACCGCTCAATGGGCGCCTTGTCGTCCAGCAAATCATTATCGCTCCGGTTGAGCGGGATCTTTAACAGGGCCATGCGAACCGAGGGAAGCGGCAAACCTGAGTTGCCACTTTGCTCCGTGCGCGCGGCACAGCCTGAAATCAATAGCCCTAACAGCAGACAACCGGGAAGCCGCCAGCGCGGCGTAACAGTAATTCCCAACATAATGCAGGCCTTGTAGAGCCGGAATGAACTGTGAGTCCAGCAGAATTTTGAAAATCTGAACGGCAATCGTTTGAAAATTCTTTCGCTCAAGTGGGTACCTAATGGGAATGGATAACGGAAACGAATTGGCTGCGGAACAATTGGCGTCATCTGCGCCCGTCAGCCACTCCAGTTGGAAACTGACCAGCGCCAGCGTCGGCAGTCTTATGGTATTAGCTGGCCTTCTGATGCTGCTGTATGATTTTTCAGAGGTGCTGTTTGCCACATCGCGGCGCGAGCAGGCGCTGGAGCTGCTTACCCCCGGCATGCGCATTACCCAGGCGGAGCGTACGCTCAACGGAGCAGGCTTCCTCACTCTCTACATTGATCAGACACCCCCGTACCTCCAGGTCTCCACCCTGTCCGATCCCCCTGTTACTGCACAGGCAGTCCACCGGCTTTTCCCGGGCTCTGCTGCCGACGGCTGGCTGCGCGAGCAATTGACGCTCAACACGCGCTTCTATGTAAAATCCGACCCCGCGGGCATGGTAAAGTTTACCCCCCAGGGCACTGTGGATACGGCGCCTGCCCCGCCCCCTGATGTGCGCGCTGACCTGCTCCTGTAAAAGTGCTTGCCGCTTCCACTTTTTGCGAGATGTAGTCCATAAGCATTTTAGTTTGTTAATCTTTCTGTCAGAAAATGGCATAAGATTAGCCTATGGAGATGTTTGAAGCGTTTAATACCGATGCAATGGAGCCATGTCTATGCAGTCTGAAGCTGGTAAAACGTTGAGCAGGTTCACCCGTACCGCCCGCCTGGGCTCGCTGGCGCTGGTGGGAGTTCTGGCGGCCTCTCTGGCCACGGCCGACGAGTTTACCCTGAAATCCGGCAAGGTGGTGCGCGGTGCCCTGGCCTCGGAGACAGACACGGAATACGTGCTTCAGACTGAGATGGGAACGATCAAAATCAATAAGGCCGACGTTACGCGCACCGTGGAACAGGGCACAACGCAGGTCGAAGTGGAAGGCGACATCGCGGCTGCCAGGGGTGAACTCAACGTAGCCCTCGCCCGTTATCAGCAGGCGCTGAACCAGGCGCCGGCGGGCGGCCTTGCATCGGACAGACTTCGCGGAAAAATTGCAAAGCTGACCGCGGAAACGCAACAGGCGACATCGGCTGCTATCATTAATGATGTTAACAATGCGAAGGCACTAATCACCAACCAGCAGTATGATGCTGCCCAAGTTCTCCTGGAACGAATTGCAACATCGGTTTTGCCCACTGACCCCCTGCATGAACAGGTTAAGCGTTTACGCGCGAACCTTTATTACGGGCAGGGAATGGCGGCTCTGGACACGGCGAAAGTTGATGAAGCCCGCCGTCAACTGGAGTTGGCTATTGCTGCAGACCCAAATTTTTACCCGGCGTACTTAAGCCTCGCCCAATCTCTGATGCAGAGTTCCGCAACGGCTTCGCGCGGCATCGAACTGATGGAAAAGGGGCTGGCAGTGGCCGGCGACCGCCTGACGGAACAGCAGCGCTACGCCTACCAATACGAACTGGCGGGAAAATACTTCGACCAGGCCAACTACGCCGACGCCGCCGCCATGTTCGCGGAGCTGATCCCCGCGCGGGATAAATACCCTGCCTATGCAGATGCCCTGGACCGTGCAGTGGAATCTTACGTCCGTATGGGCGAAGAAAACCTCTCATCGGATTTCCGCGAAACCATCGATAACCTGAACGTCGCATTGAGGCTCAACCCGACGAACCAGAAGGCCCTGTTCCTGCTGGGTCGCATTTACCTGGACATCGGCCAGCTGGAAAACGCCGTCGTTTCGCTGAAAAGACTGGTGGAACTGGCGCCTACTTACAAGGAAGCCAACCATTTCCTGGGACGCGCCTATTTCCGGATCAGAGATTATGATAATGCCCTGAAGCACCTCTCCGCAGAAATCCAGGCTCACAGCGACACCTATTTTGCGCTCGTCGACCGCGCTGAGGTTTACATAGCCCTTGGAAATTACCAGGCTGCAGAGACCGACCTGGCTGCTGCCATGGCTCTCGACACGGAGCACTGGCTGGCGTATTACCTTACCGGGCTGCAGGCTTTTAAACAGAACAACTTTGACCAGGCACGTACAGCCTTGATGGAGGCGCTCGAGCGGAAAAGGACAGCAATGCCGGTGCACCTGCTGATGGGGCAGGTCTTGCTGAAGCAAAACCAGGTAGATGGAGCCCGCAAGTGGTTTGAGCAGGTGGCCACTACCCTCGAGGGGGTGGATAATCTCAGCTACCAGTATAACGTGTACCGGGCGGAAGCTCTAACCCACCTCGGTGAAATTGCCATTACCCAGAACAGCCCGCGTCAGGCAGTTAGCTACCTTGGCCAGGCACTTGAATCCGTTCCGGAATATGGACCCGCCATGGTCGCCATGGCTGACGCCAACCTGCTTATGGCTACAGATGCCTCGGCCATGCGCTCGCGGGAACAGCTTTACCAGGAGGCGGAGGAATTTTACCTGAAAGCTATCGCCAAGGATCCGGAGAATCCGGAATACTATGAAAAAGCCGGCCGGTTTTATCATCGTTATGCGGGCAACTTCCCCAAAGCCCGCGAGTACTACAATCTCTATGTAGACAAAGGCGGCACTGACGCACGTGCCAACGCCTGGCTGGTAGAGGTGGGCGGCGAAGCGCGCCCTGAACTGATAACGACTTCTACCATGGCCATGACTACGGGAACCATGACCACGACAGGGTCAATATCGGCAACGACCGGCACCGCAATTGTGGGAGCACCAACCATGGCGATGAGCATGCCCGCAGTGGTGACAACCAGCACCGTGACTGTAACCACAGGCACCGTACAACCGATAATGCCGGGACAGGCTATTCCGGGACAAACAATGCCGGCCATGCCGCAGATGCCGGGGATGCCGCAGCCGGGCGCAGTTGCCCCGGGGGCCGTGCCCCCTGCAGCTCCAGGCGCTGTGCCGCCGGTAGCCCCGGGCGCGCCAGGTGCACCAGTTACCCCGCAGTAGGCATTATGGATATAGTTGTCCGATTTTTCATTTCGTTGTTGAATGCAATCGCTTCTGCAAGGTTTCAAGTTATCAAAGCACCCGTTGGCACAGTCGCCGCAGGTTCTTCCCCATGTTTTTAATAGTGAGTAGACGTTCCCACGAACATGACAGTTATAGGCTTCGGACTTAACCATAAAAGCGCGCCGCTGTCGCTCCTGGAAAGAGTGAGCTTCGGTGCAGATGGCATGGATGCATTCCTCGCCTCCCTGCGGGCTACGGGCAATGTTCGTGAAGCTTTTGGCCTTAGCACCTGCAACCGCACCGAATTCCTGCTGCTGGCCGGCAATGCACACGAGGCTCTGACAGGCCTGCTCAGCCGCATGCATGACGTTAAAGGCATCGACCTGAGAGCGGAAGCGGAGCATACGTTTTTCTACGCTGAAGACGAAGCCATCCGCCATATTTTCAAGGTTGCATGCGGGATTGACTCATTAGTTATTGGCGAAAACGAGATTCTCGGACAGCTCAGGCGCGCCCGGGAGGCAGCTTCGGATGCGGCGCACATTGGCGAAGTGCTGGAGCCGATGCTGCTCCGCGCCATCGACGTCGGCCGCAGGGCCCGCCAGGCCACATCCATCAGCCGGGGCAATGTTTCTGTGGCGAGCGTGGCTGCCACTCTCGCCCTGCGTCACCTAGACGACCTTTCTGACAAGGAAGGCGTGGTGCTCGGCGCCGGCGAAACGGCCGAAGCGGCTGCTTTCCAGTTGCGAGAGCGCGGCCTCAAAAACCTCACCATCGCAAACCGCACCTACCAGAAGGCGCACATGCTGGCCAATGTGCTGGGCGCCCGTGAAGCCGCCCTCGAAGAAGTCGGGCGCATTCTGCTGGAAACAGATATTGTGGTCTGCGCCACCGGTGCACCCCATTACATTATCACAACGCCCATGGTGCAGGCGACCATGGCTGCCCGTGCCCAGCGCCCGCTGCTTTTCCTGGATGTTTCAGTTCCTCGAAACGTCGACCCGGCGGTGGGCAGCATTGATAACGTGCATGTTTACAGCCTTGAGCACCTGAATCAACTGGCGGAAGAAAACCGCACACAGCGCGAGGAGCAGGTGAAGGAAGTATCTGTCCTTGTTGACCAGGAACTAGACGCGTATACTTCTGCGCGGTGTTCACTGGATACCCACCGCTTTGTGGGGGCCCTGCACCGGCGCGTGGAAAAGGTACGGCAGGACCACATCGCCCGCCACGGCCACCATTTTGACAAGGCGCACCTGGATCACCTGGAAATGTTTTCGTCCGGCCTGACCCGTTCGCTTCTCCACGAGCTGGTGGAGAATGTACGCGCGATTAACCTGGAGACCGCCGAAGGGCGGCACCGTTTTCAGATTGCACAGGAGCTGTTTAACGTTGCTCCCGATGACGGCGGCGATTAGCCGCACTGGAATGCTTGGAGTTTATTAGATCACTAATTGATAATAAATTAAAAGACCCGGCGGGCCATGAAGGCCACCGGGTCTTTTTTTATCCATTAAAGACGAAATTAACTAAGGTGCAGCGGGCGTAGCACCGGGAGCACCCGGCAGGGCAGGAAGTGCACCCGGGGCGCCTGGGGCCACAGGCGGGGCACCTGGCGGAGGCGGAGCCGGGGGCGTAGCACCGGGCATGGGGGGAATCCCACCCTGGACTTCCGTGACTGCCGGGGGAACTGCACCCGGCATCGGCGGAATTCCGCCCTGTATTTCTGTAACAGCGGGAGTAACTGCGCCTGGCATGGGCGGGACGCCGCCCTGTACTTCTGTAACAGCAGGAACTGTAGCGGTGGTGGCGGTGGCATCAGCTGCCGGAGCACCTGGCGCCCCAGCCGGCTGGACCGCTGAAGCTGGTGCAGCCGGTTTTACAGGCTGCACGCCGGCCATCAGTTTAATGAGATCTTGCGGTGTCGCCGGAATCTGTTCGACCCGCACAAGCACATCGCCTGTTGAGTCAGTTACAACAACGATACCGGCACCAAAGATACCAAGGCTGTAACCCAGCCGGGTATTCTGCGGGAAGTTGACCTTTACCAGCACATAGTTGTTCAGCGCCTGACGCACAGCCGGGTGCGCAAAATACTGGTTTTCATAGGTATCAGCGACGGTGTTACCCGGCGCAGTGAAGAACACCATTACCTTCTTGTCGCGGGCGCGGGCCACGTTAAGAGCAGCGCCGAAATCATACATCCACTGCAGATTGGCAGGGTTGCTCTGTGTGATAGAATCGCTGCGTCCGGCCGTTGGGGCTCCCGGCACCGCCGCGGGCAGCGTGGCAGGCATGCTCGGAGCTCCGGGCAATGCCGCGCCGGGCGGCGGAAGAGCGGGTGTCATTGAAGCTAGCGGACCGCCAGGCAGACTGCCTGGCACTCCGGCTACAGGCGTATCAGCCGGTGACGGCATATTGCGCTGCGGCGTAGGAGTTACGGGAGCGAGCGAAGGCAGATTCGGCGTAACCAGAGGCGTTGCCTGCGCTGTAACAACCGAAGATTCTGTTATGGTAGAAGCCGAAGCCTGAGCACCGGGCAAGTCCGGCAGGCCGGGCTGGCCGACAGGGGTTTCAGGAAGCGCGGGCATTGCCGCTGCAGGCGGCGTATCACTTGGCAGGCCAGGCAGCGCCTGGGCTGCGCCGGCCGTAGCAGGCGGCAGCGCCGGCAGACCAGGCGTAGATTCCGCGGGCAGAGCCGGCAGTCCCGCGGCCGGAGTAGGTGCAGCAGCGGGCGTTCCGGGCAGCGACGGCAGACCGGGCACGACCGGTCCACCCGTAGACGCTGCGGGCGTCGGCGTGGTGGCCGCGGCAACAACAGCAGGCGTCGGGGTAGGTGCAGCGGTGGTGGCTGCGCCAGCCGATTTCCCTGCGTTCACGTAATCTGCAGGTAGACTCATCCCCACCGGCACAAGCTTTACGGCGTCGGCGTAGATGCGTGCATTCGGTTCATTGGCGAGAGGCTTTGCCCCGGTCAGCGGGTCCGATAGTTCGATATACCCGCTGTTACCTTCGTTAAAAGTGAAAGTTCCAAGGGAATACCACTGGTTAGCGGTGGGGCTATGGCCAAGGTCGCGGCCATTTTGCGTTAGTATAATGTCTTTGCTACCATCGGCTGACACGACCGTGTATTTCACATCAGAAGCGTTGCCAGAAGTGGCGTACGTAATAAAGACATCGTACTTGCCCGTTACAGGGATCTGCGGGGTAAACCGTGCGGTGCCTGGTTCCGTATTGGCGTCGTTATAAACAGCTTTCGTGGCCTGAAGCCCTTCTGCCGTACTTTTGGCGGTGCTCTCATTCCACTTGCCGTCCACCTTACTGAAGGCGGCGCTGTTCAATCCGTCTGCGTAAGACTCTACAATAATTTCCGTATCGCCAGCCCAGCCTGCCAGGGCCATGCTGGCAAAAACTGCGACGAGAAGCCGGTGTCTTTTCACGAAATTACCCTTCGCTCTTGATGCAATATCGAGAAGATTGGCCGCGCACCAGCGCAGACGCCAAACCTAAAGCGTTACCTTTTCCTGTAAAAGAAGCTAAAAAAAAGAACTTTCCCCGGATCACTTAACGCAGTGGGCATACTGTTTAGCTGGTTTGGCCCTTGCAAGAACCGATTTCGAAAAAGTGGAGCAGACTCTCAAGGGGCTAATACGGAAGCAACCGCTGATCGTGCGTAGTCCCTTCAGTCTGGCCTGCACCTGCGGCGAAACCGCACGGCCCCTTAGCGCTTCAGCCTCTAAGGACATCCGCGGCGATCTCGAACGACCTTAACCGCGCGGCGTGGTCGTAGATGTGGCCGGTGATCATCAGCTCGTCTGCCCT
>JAKFFN010000258.1:0-9294 GCA_036675025.1 Candidatus Sumerlaeales bacterium
TTGCTGTCACCCGTAAGCTGTTCATGCACCTGTACGGTTTCAAATACGTTAAGCGATTCCAGCCGCTCGCGCGTTCTCACTTCGTCGAACCGGCGGTAAACCTGGCCAGGTCGAAGCTGAACTTCGCGCTGAACAACCTCATCACGAACCGGCGGCGAAAAGCGTGAGTAAAACCGGCGCAGCCAGCCCATGTCCGCATCTTCCGGGTAGCTTTCACTAACCACACGAACGTCACCGACGTACACCCGCGGACCTTCTGTTATCTGCACGTCAACATCAACCAGGCCCGTAGAAGAATCCTTGTGGAACTCTGACGAAACGTTTGTGGTGATAAAACCTTCATCACCGTACAGGTTCTTTACCTGAGTGGCGCGTTTCTCAAATTCCGCCTGGTCGTAAACTTCGCCCTGCATGGACCGGAAAGGGTTCAGAACTTCATCGCGGGTAAACAGGGTATAGCCATTGGCTTCCAGCCGGCCGACCCGGTATTGCGGTCCCTCGTTGACAATAATTACCGGATCAACCCACGAACGATCCTCTGCATAAACAAAGTCGCCGCGCCGCACATCCACATCCAGGAAGCCCTTGTTCAGGTACTGTGCGCGGATGACGTCCATATCCTGTTCGAAGCGAGATTCGTTATAGTAGCGTTTGAACGGACCCCAGCTGCCGCGGTTTTCAGTCTTCAACCGCAGCATGAGATCGTTTACGCTATTAGCCCCAATAATCTGGAGGTTGCGAATTTTTGTTTTCGTGCCTTCATCCACGGTAATGTTGAGCTCTACATTGCCCGCGACGTCAGGGCGTTCTTCGACAGAAACTGCGGCATCAGGAAAGCCCCGCTCCTCGTAAAGCCGCAGGATATTTTCGCGGATCTTGTTCTGCGCCTGAACAGTATACGTTTCGCCGGCACGAACTGGCAGGTCGCCAATAATTTTAGCAGTCGGCACCTGGATGTTCCCGTTTACGTTAATGGCCGAAACCTTCGGGTTCGGCTGAACCACGTACCTTACGGTGACGCCGCCATCGGGATTATCAACGGCTTCAACCAGGATGTTCGCCTGGAACAAGCCCAGGTCATAAAGCTTATTGATGTCTTCGCGCTGCTTGTCCGGGTCCAGTGGTTCGCCTTCACGGGTAGACAGTACCCGCCGCGCCTTGGCAGCGTCTTCTTCCGGTGCGCCTACAATCTCGACTCCACGCACAATGGGAGCATCAGGTACAGACACGGACGGTGGGGGAGTTGCCACTCCCGCAGGAGTTTGAGAATCGCCGCGCTTTTCAGCAGCTTCTCGTTCAAGGCGCGCATCATCTTCGGGCGTCCGGTCTCGCACTTCCACATCATCGTGGCTTTGCACGCCAGGCTTGGCGTCAGCCGCGTCTGAAGGCATCGTGTGATACATCTGCCCGGAGTTTGTCGGAAAGGCGGCCTGGCTCCACAGGGGAGCCACAGCGAGTATCGCCAGGCATGCAGTAAACATGCTACGCACCACAGGCAGGTACGCGCTATTTCCACGGTTCACGGGGCAACGGTCAGCAACTTGTAACAGCAAACGGCTAAACAGAGTACGTCCTCGGCAAAAGACTCTGAATGGGGCATCCAGGAATGACGGCTTGTGACTATGTCTGGCCTGGTTCCTATGCAAGGCAAAAGTGAGATTTTTTGATAATTAAGGAAGTTAAATGTCATTACCGAGGCCGAAGTGCACGGGGCAGTCTTAGAAATAGCTGGAACAGACCTTAAAAGCAAGGCTTTTGCAGTCCAATTCTGCGTGGCTTCAGGAAGCAAATAAGTGAAAAATGCGCGTGCAGCCATAAGTTTAAAAAAGAAAAGCCCGGCATTCAGCCGGGCTTTAGTTTGGTTCTTTTTGTTCGTTATGCTATTGCATGCTTGGGTGCAAATCGATTTTGTCAGCGAGCTTTTTGCGCTGATCGCGGATATACTCAAGCACCAGGATATCCCGCTTACGCTGCAGAATACGGCCTGAAATATCGTCGAGTTGCTTTGCAAATTCTTCCTTTGATGGTTCGGTAACTTCGGCAAGGTGAGCCACAACATATGACTGCTGCTGTCCCGGGCGCCCAACGTTCAGCATCAGGATTTCGCCTGGTTTCGCACCAGACGTCTTCTCCGCAAAATCCGTTACCGCGCCGCCAAACACCGTCTGTGCTTCAGGCCGGGTAAAGGCGCGGCTTGTCGTGTATGTGGTGCCCATGTCCGTTAATGCGGCCTGGAAAGCCTCAAAGCTCTGCGACTTCTTGAGCAGTTCTTCTGCTTTGGCTTTGGCGGC
Source organism: Candidatus Sumerlaeales bacterium (assembly GCA_036675025.1). Classification (GTDB taxonomy): domain Bacteria; phylum Sumerlaeota; class Sumerlaeia; order Sumerlaeales; family Sumerlaeaceae; genus JAKFFN01. The sequence continues at coordinate 2,292 of JAKFFN010000258.1, forward strand.
CTCTTCAGCAAGAGCCTGCTTGTAAGCCTGTTCAACACGGCCCTTAACCTCAGCAAGAGGCGGAATGTTGGAGGGGAATTCTTCCTTGATCTGGATAACCAGGTGACGTTGAGAATCAGAAAGGACATCGCTGCGTCCGCCCTTTTCCAGGTCGGCAATAGCATCTTCAAATTCACCCAGCAGACCCACTCCCGGGATAAACTTCTCGCCGCTGTTCACTTTTTGCGACGTCACTACTGTCTCGGTGGTCGCATCGGCAATCTGCTGTAGTCCAGTAACGTTCCCTGACACCGTTGAAAGTTTCTCACCGACCTCGGCAAATATCGGCTCTACAAGCTGGTCGCGAAGGCGGTTTTCCACAATCTGCCGCACCTGGTCCAGCGGTTGAATCTCACCCTCTATGATACGTTCCACCTGCACTACGGCCACACCGTTTGCGGTGCGGATCGGGCGGGTAATAGAGCCCGGCTGCATGGAGAATACAGAAGACGTCCATTGTTCGCCATACCACGTTGTCGCTACATCCTCGCTGATCAGACCCAGGTAGCCACCAGCAGTGGTGGCATTGTCAGTTGCCGTCGTGCCTTCGTCTGCACGAGGCGGAAAGTTCTCTTCTTCTGAAAGGCTGCCGGCCAGCTGCGAGAAGTTTTCACCCTTGGCGGCACGTTCATACACATCATCAGCTTTCGCCATAACGGCTTCAGTAATAGACGTGAGAGTTTCAGCACTCGTGGTGTTCAGTTCTTCCGGTGAAGGAAGCTTGAGGAATACCTGGCGGGCTTCAACTTTCCGTGGAAGGCGGAACTCTTCCTGATTTGATGTATAGTAGCTCGTAATTTGATCATCCGTCAGGGTGATGCTGCTTTTCAGGTCGTCCTTGCGAACCAGGACATACTCATACTCCACCTGGTCGGGAATCCGGAACTTTTCCTCGTTCTCTTTAAAGTAAGTGTTCAGACCTTCCTCAGTAACTGTAACAGACGACAGGAAATCTGTGGGGGAGACTTTATAGAAGTTGGCTACCAGCTTCTCATTGTCTTTAATGTATTCCTGCCAGGCCTCGTAATTAGTGACCCGGGCCTGCGCGCCAATGCTGCTCATGGCCTTGTCAATAACCTGGCCCTTGCGCTGCTCCTCGACGAATGTCTCAATCGAACTTCCCTGCATTACCAGTTGTTCGCTGAACATGCGCCGCTGCTCAGCAGTGGTGCCTTCCTTCAGATTGTTCAGCACTTCATCCGCGCTCACGGTAAGGTCATTGGCTTCAGCGTAATGGCGCAGGATATCCAGGTTAACCGCCTGGTCAACAATGGCTTTATCGTTAACCATCTGGCGTAGCGCATCGGGAGCCATCATGGTACCCTGCATCTGGGCATACTGGCCCACGCGCTGTTCCAGGTAATTCTTCGCCATGCGTAGATCATTAGGTTTTATCTCGCTGGGGGTACCATTCGGGTAATTTATGGTTACCATGGTCTGGTTTCGGCCGGAAGTAAGGCCGAGGTCACCGGACCCTGCACCGTAAAACGCGATAAACGAGGGGATGATGATAATCAGCAGGCCAATCCATAGCACTCGCTTCAGTTTGTCAGCGGAACGTAGCTGTCTCAGCATTTTAGGTCAGGTCTCTCCATGGCAATAACTGCATATTTTTAGTGCCCGATAAAGTTGCTACGGAACACCCGGTTATACAAGGTAACCGGCAAAGCTTACATTCGTAAACCGGCGGATAGTCGAAGGGATGCAGAATCCATGTCAACAGAGAATTCGATGGAGATTCGCAGCCCGGCAACTTAACGAGCAGGTTTTACAGGACGCTTAGATGATGCCGCCCTTGTCACCCGTAGATGCGATGCCTGCAATGAACCGTTTGTAGGCATAGAAATCCTCGCAGTACAATGCGCCCTCATCAAAGGTGATCTTATTGGCACGAACGAGGTCAGCAAGGGCCTGGTCAAAGGTCTGCATGCCGTCGTCGCGGCCTTTGATGACGCCGAAAATATCAGGAATGCGATCTTCCGCGATAAGCTTGGCAATCGTGGCATTTACCACCATGATTTCCTGCACTGCCAGCCGGCCTTTGCCATCGGCCCGCTTTACCAGGCGCTGCGATATGGATGCTTTCAGGTTCAACGAGAGCTGTTCGCTCAGTAGGGCGTGTTCACTACGGTCAAAATAACCAAATATACGCTGAACCGTATGTACGGCTGACGTCGTATGAAGGGTCGACATTACAAGGTGGCCCGTTTCTGAAGCCTTAATCGCAACGCGGATTGTCTCCGCGTCACGCATTTCACCCACCAGGATGATATCAGGATCCATACGCATGGCCTGGCGAAGAGCCACGTTAAAGTCGGGAACGTCTTTACCCACTTCACGCTGGCTGATAATAGCCTTCTTATTGGTGTAGACATATTCCACCGGGTCTTCAATGGTAACAATGCGGACCGAGTCGGTGCTGTTCACGTAATCAATCATCGCTGCCAGGGTGGTGGATTTACCCGACCCCGTCATACCGGTCAGAAGGATCATGCCGCGGGTGTTGCTGGCGATGGTGCGGATAACTTCAGGAAGCTGCAAATCTTCAATAGTTGGAATTTCCAGCGGAATCAGACGCATTACGATGCCGCGAAGGCCCATTTCATAATAACAGACCACGCGAACGCGGATGTCTTTCCCAACCTGGTAACCGAAGTCTGCCCCGCGCTGGCTTTCATACTCGCGGTGAAGATGGGTCGGCATCATCTTTTTCAGCATGACGTCGAGATCTTCAGCGGTGACCGCCGGCATGTCTACCTTCTTCATATCACCCGCAATACGGAAGTAGGGGGGCTGGTTTTCAATCAGGTGGACGTCGGAGGCCTTAACCTTTTTGGCGCCAAGCAACAGCGAATCAATGTTCATTCGGAATACCTTTATACAACTGCCCCTGCCAGGCAGAGAATTACCAGCGAACAGACAGAGAGGGAATACGCTTGTCAATCCCCGGAATGATTTGCCTACAACAGGCAAGGGCCGAGAATTTCGGGGGAAAAAGCCATGTCAATCAGTCTGTGCAGATTCCCATAAAAAACATTGATTCAAGTGTACCACTTGCTGCATCTTCTGGCGTTACTAAATCAACGTTCGGGAAAACCTGAGTTATGCCTTACTTCACATACGTTGCGAGAAATCCTCAAGGGAAGCTGGTTACCGGTCGCACGGAAGCTCCTACGCAGGCTGTCGTCGTAAAAATTCTGAAAGACCAGGGTCTGACGCCGACCTCTATAGACACTGGCGTCGCGGGCGCTTCCAAGGCGAAATCAAAAGCCCGTAAACAAAAGCTGAAACGTGGTAAGCCCAAGATTGAAGACCTTGTTCTTATCTCGCGTCAGTTGGCCACAATGATTCGCGCCGGTTTGCCGCTTATCGAAGTTCTCAACATTCTGGGCGAACAGGTCGAGCGGCTTACACTGAAAAACGTGCTGCGACAGGTGGAGAAAGACGTCCAGGGCGGCAGCTCCTTCTTCGAGGCCCTTGCCCGGCACCCGCGGGTATTCAACCAGTTTTTCCTGAGCATGGTTAAGGCCGGTGAGGCCAGCGGTATGCTTGATACGATTCTTGACCAGGTAGCGACCTACCTGGAAAAATCGGCCAGCATCCGCCGTAAAGTCAAAGCAGCCATCATGTATCCGGCCGTTGTGACCGTGGTGGCCATCCTGATCATGATCCTTATCATGTGGAAGGTCGTACCCGTGTTCGAAGAGATCTTTAAAGATCTCGACGAAGAACTCCCCATAATTACACAGTTCATTATCGCCATCAGCCGGTTCATCCGCGATCAGTGGTACCTGGGAATTGCCGGACTTGTCGGTATCTATATCATCTTCGTGCAGTGGGGCCGTACAAAGGGTGGTAGAAAGATGATCGACACCTGGAAACTGCGCATGCCGGTTTTTGGACCGCTCATGCTTAAGGTGGCTATCGCCAAGTTCACCCGTTCCCTCGGCACGCTTATGCGCGCAGGCGTTAACATACTCGGCGCCCTTGAAATCGTGGCAAAAACGGCTAATAATGTAGTTGTTGAAGAAGCCATTATGGAAACAAAGCTAAGTATCCAGGGGGGTGAGAGCATTACAAAGCCCCTTGTGGAAAGCGGAGTATTTCCGCCCATGGTTACCCGCATGATCGAGGTGGGCGAAAAAACCGGCGCCCTTGAAAACATGCTCCACAAAGTGGCAGAGTACTACGAAGACCAGGTGGATACGGCCGTTGCAGGTCTTACGTCGCTCATCGAACCTTTGCTGATCGTGGGCCTCGGTATCTGTATCGGTACCATCGTTATCGCCATGTTTATGCCGCTCATCAAGATGATTGAGGCTGTTTCAGGCTAAGATTTCTGTTGATGACGGGAAAGCAATGACAGCGGTATTACCACGTGCCATGCAGCACGCCTAGTGGATTTTAACTAATAACAGGTAACCAGAGATGATTGATCCGGCAGTTGAGCGCCAGTATTCCGACACAAAAGAGCTTCTTGCCCTGTGGAACACCTTTCACCAGTTCTTCACCATGGGTAAAAGTGGCCAGGAAATAACGCCAGAAAAAGAAAACCAGTTCCTGGAGATAAAAAGCCGGATCGCCATGCTGCACGACAGCTTCATGGATGCGCTGACGGCAAACCAGAACGTGGGCCAGGAAGTGCTGAGCATCATCACCCGCGCAATTACCCTGAAACACCTGGGGCGCCTTAGCACGGCCGATGTAAAGAAGATGGAAATGGACTGGCACGAGAGCTATCTCCTGCTAAACGATACCATTGCAGCGCTTGAACATAAGCGTGAAGAATTGTCGCAGATCAACGAAACCCAGTATAAGGCAGGCATTGCAGCAGGAGCTGCTCGTCAGAAAGCCGGCAAGTTCTTTGGCAGCTTTTACTTTAAGCTGGCTGCCATTATTGTCGTCGTTCTCGGTGCCACTATCGGTGTACAGATGTTTGGGATTTACGACTATAATGAACTTGGTAAAATTTCCGCACTGAAGACCCCGTTCCAGTGGGGCAAGTATGCAGTGCGTATGGTCGATCCTGACAGCACATGGCCGACCATTGATTCTGCCTATCGCAAAGGCCACAGCGGCTGGCCTGAAGGCGTAAAACCACCTGTCACAGAAGCTGGCGCCGATAAAGCCAGCGGCGTCCAGACGATTGCCCGGCGCACGGCTCCTATCGGAATTATGCCGCAGATGGCGGCTGCGCTGGATAAAGCCGTGGAATACCGTAAGGAAACCGCTGAAAAATCCGGCGAAGAACCCGTCGAGATTTACTCTTTCCGCTTTAACAATGCGGACGATGCAAAGGCTGTTGAAAAGCTCTGGGACGATGCCGAATCCCGGGTTAACACTTCTGGAAATGCCCCGGAAATTGTCCGTCAGATGGATGCCGTTCGTGATGTGAATTTGGTCACCTTTGTGTTCTCAAAACGTGGAGAAACGATGCGGGCTATAGTTGTTAAAGTTTACGGCAAGAACGATTAACCGCAGCGCCAGGTGAGGCTAATGTGAGTTCTCGCTTTTATTGTGGCGATCAACCGCTGGTAACGGGCCAGCGGATTGATCTGCCTGCGGAGGAATCCCGTCATCTCCTGAAAACCATGCGTGGGCGTGTAGGCGACCGCCTGGTGGTATTTGGTGGAGGTCGGCAGTACGCGGCGGAACTGGTGGCCACTGACGGAAAAAGGGCCACGGTAGAACTTGGCGAACAAGTATCTGGCCCAGCAGAGCCGCAAATCCAAATGACTTTTCTCGTGCCGTGGATCAAAGGCGGGAAGACCGAATTTCTTATCCAGAAACTTACGGAGCTTGGCGCTGCTCGAGTAATCGTTTTCCAGGCGCGCCGCGAGGTAGCCAAGGGCGACGACTCAAAAATCGACCGCCTCGCCCGCATTGCCCTCGAGGCATGCAAACAGTGCGAACGTGTGACAGTACCGGAAATATCGACAGCAGCGTCTATAAAAACGGCATTTGAAAGTGCCGCGGGCGACCCTGGTGCGCGATTTATTCTCCATGAGCGTGACGGTTCCCGCACCCTGACCGCTACCCTGGCTGCGCTACCGGCACCACGGGAATCAGTCATATTTGCCAGTGGCCCGGAAGGCGGATGGCACCCGGAGGAGCTGGCGGAAATGGGCGACGACGTTGTTTCCGTAACAATGGGCCCCAGAATTTTGCGCGCCGAGACAGCGCCCCTCGTGGCCGCCGCTGCAGTTTTAGCATTTGCAGGGGAAATATAGTTCGTGATGGGACGCCTGCGTGGCAACGTCGCAATATATGCGCTGATGGCGGTACTGGCTGTCATATCATTGGCGGTACTTTTTCGCCTTCGAGAGCAGTTCAACACTAACCTCGAGGGCCGTGTGGGCGATCTCCAGCGGGTATTTTCCAACCGCGCTCTCCTCAAAACCCGCTCAGAAGCGAAAATATCCTTTGCCGAAATTGAGGCAGAAGTCGCAAAATACGAGAATCGCGGAGATTTTGGCGACATCCGCGTGGCAAAGCTTTTCGGAAACACCCAGCGAATCGTTTATCCTTTCTATGTGCCGGCGCTTGAAGCTGCAGGCCTGGAAACGCGGCAACCTGCTGAACAGGACGAGGCAGACAGTCTTTCGTGGTGGGAGCGCCTGGGCTCCAACAAGCGAGTAGTGGAACTGCCGCTGGAATCCGGTACTGACTTGCTGGGCGCGCTACAGGTGGAGGTGAACTATGGCGCACTGCGTACAGTCAGCATGGTCATCTGGGCCCTGGGGGCTATTCTCGCCGCATCCCTCGCATTCCTGGCGCTGCAGTTTCGCAAACAGGAGCAGGTCATCTCGGCTACCACAGTGGAACTGGAAGAGAAACGCCGCGAAATGGTGCGGCTTGAGCGGTTGGCACTGGCCGGACAATTGTCAGCAAACATCCTCCATGATCTAAAGAAGCCAGTTTTAAACATCCGGAATGAGGCAGACGAGGCGCTTCATCCTGTCAC
>JAKFFN010000317.1:0-9244 GCA_036675025.1 Candidatus Sumerlaeales bacterium
CTGAGGAACAGCGGGTGATTTCTGAACTGAAACGGGCATTCCGGCAGAAGAAGAAACGGTAGCCTGAAAGAAAAATGGTACCCCCGAGAGGATTCGAACCTCCGACCAACGGTTTAGGAAACCGCTGCTCTATCCCCTGAGCTACGGGGGCCCAGTTGCAAAAGCATACCGCGCTGAAACGGTTGCATTTCAGGTGCACGGTGATAAGGAAACGTTAACGGGCGGCAGGCGCTGCCGGTGCGTAACCCGGAGGCGGAGCAGACGGTGCCGACGGCGCCTGCGGTGCAGCATAGCCTACTGGTACTGATGGGGCGGCAGGCGCTGCCGGTGCGACTGGCGCGGCTGCGGGCTGGCCTGGTGCAGCCACGGGGGCGCCGGCAGTGATCACGCCAACCGAAGCGCCATCTTTCACATGAAGCTCTACGCGCTCACGGAAAACAGCAACTTCTCCGGAAAGCCTGATCGGAGTGCCTTTCTTCTTTAGATTCTCAGCTACCGGTGGCGGAACCTCGGCAAGGTCATCGGGCCAGATGCATACGCGGATGGAGCCTGTAGCGTCAGTCAGGTAGAAGGTGTTGGGAGCCGTTGTCTTCCAGGAATCTTTCCAGCCGGCGGCGGTGCCAGCCAGGGTAACGGTGGTGTTTTCCATGGTGGGCAGGATATTGCCAATGGAAACTGGTGCGGCGGCGCATAGCCCGGCTACTGCTATTATGCCGGCAGCGAGTACTACTCGGATAGGAAACATATGTAAGGTAACTCCAGCAGAGGTAGATGCTGCAGTGTCACAAACCAGCCTAAGGCTGATTGTCCAGCAGGAAATCAAAATTTGCTGAATTGAAATTGTGCAGTGGGTGAAACATACTAGTCGCCCTGTGCAAACTGCAGGGTAGAAATCTTAGTTCAGGATAAATTGATGGATTGGTCTTCTCTCCTTGCCCTGGCGGGCCAGGCTTCTGATGCGGGCGCTACGGCAGCCCCAAAGTCTGGTGGCGGGCTCAGCATGCTGCCTTTGCTTATCGGAATGGTGGCGTTGTTTTACTTCATGATCATCCGGCCGCAGAAAAAGAGCCAGCAGCAGGTGGATGAAATGCGAAACACCGTAAAGAAAGGCGACCGGGTAAAGTCCATCGGCGGTATTTACGGTACTGTAACGGCTGTGGACACAACAAATGGCATTGTCACAGTGCAGGTTGACCGTAACGTGAAGCTGGATTTTGACAAAAACGCCATTGCGACCGTTATTAAAAAGGAAGACGCCAAGCAGCTGAAGGAATCTCCGGCTGCCAGTGAGCAGGAAAAGCCACTAATGGAAGCCGAACCACCAGCAGGGAAATAACAGGTTTTTGATAAAGTCCTTGATTTCGACCCAGTCACGCATTGACACGATGCGTCGGACTTGTTCCAGATGACACGGACTGCTTACTTACATGGGGCATTTGCGGTGACAGTTGCTGCGGATTTCCTGCATAATACATAAAAGAGATAATTTGTAACCGTTGGACCCGGGGATAAGGAATCAGACACCCGGCCTCGGCTGAAATGGAGACATGATGAAAAGCAACACGATTCAGCGCCTGCTTGTTGTGCTGGCAGTTACGCTAGGTTCGATCTACCTGATTACCCCGACTATGCGGTACTTCCTTGGTGTGGGCGAAACCCCGGTACTGGCTACCTCGGAAGAGAAACTGGCTGAGCTTAAAAGTCAAAGTGTTCCACTGGGACTTGACCTGCAGGGCGGCGTGGACGTGCTACTGGCTGTAGACACGGAAAAGACTGAAGCTGCTAAGGTTACGGATATTGCTGATATCATCCGCCGCAATTTCTCCGCGGAAAGCCCTTCTATTGAAGGCTCGGTTGAAGTCTCTTCAGGCACCCGCGAGATTATTGTTACGGTTAACCGGCAAGACCAGGTTCGCGCCGCTGACAATACTCTGACGGAAATGTCAGAGAAGAACCAGTACTTTACGTATGATTCTGGTTCGCTGCAGCCGAACAATGCGATGCGACTGCCAGTGAACCAGGACCTGCTCCGCCAGGACATGGTGCAGACGGTAGACAGCTCCATCAAGGTTATCCGTGATCGTGTGGACAGCCTGGGCGTTACGCAGCCGACTATCGTAAAGCAGGGTAATGACCGCATCCGCGTGCAGATTCCGGGTGAAAAGGATCCTCAGAAAGCTATCGATACGATGATCCGGCCCGCCAAGCTTGAGTTTCGCGGCGTGCATACATCGGATCAGCAGGTTCCCGGCAGTGACGGCGACCCGTCATTCCCTGAGAACAGCAGTGAGTTTATCGACATTACGACGGGCAAGGTACTGGAAGGCAAACGCATTCCTCCCGGTTATGAAGTGCTCCCCTATCGGCAGACGAATCGTGCGGAACGTGGACAGCAACCGGAGACGTCAACGCGGTACATCCTGGTAAAGAAGCAGCCGGAGCTTACGGGCGCGGCTTTGAAAGACTCGCATGTTAACATCGCGCAGGGTGGCCTCAGCGCAGGTGAGGTTGAGGTTATTGTTCAGTTCAATGACGAAGGCACCAAGCGCTTTGATGAGATCACACAGAAGTATTCGCGCAAGCCGCTGGCTATCGTGCTGGATGGTGTTGTTTACTCTGCGCCGAACATCACGGAACGCATCAGCGGTGGCTACTGCTCGATTACTGGCGGCTTTGCCTTGGAAGAAGCAACGAACCTGAGCCTTGTGCTTAAGGCTGGCGCTCTGCCCGCAGAACTTATCACCATGGACATGCGTACCGTGGAGGCAACTCTCGGTGCTGACAGTATCTCGAATTCGGTGTTTGCGCTGGCACTGGGCAGCATTATCGTGGCTGTGTACATGATCGCTTATTATGGCGCTGCGGGCGTTATCGCTGTTATCGCCGTTATTATTAACGTCCTGCTGATCTTTGCCTTTATGAAGCTGGCAAATGCTACCCTTACCCTGAGCGGTATTGGCGGTATTCTGCTTACAGTGGGTATGGCCGTAGACGCCAACGTGCTAATTTATGAGCGTATCCGTGAAGAACTACGAGAAGGCAAAACGATGAAGCAGGCGATCCAGCTTGGCTTCGGCAAAGCCTTCAGCGTTATTTTCGATGCGAACCTGACGACTCTTATTTCAGGCCTCGTGCTGCTGCAGTTTGGTGAGGGCAGCATTAAAGGCTTCGCACTCTCCCTGAACGTTGGTATTATTGCGACGATGTTCACGGGCCTTTTTGTGACCAAGGCACTCATTGATGGCTGGTATGAAAAGCTGGGCAACATCGGTTTTGGCACACTATCCTGGTTTAAACATGCAGTGCATATCGATTTCCTCAAGCTTCGCAAAGCCGTTTACGGTATTTCGCTCGTGATGTGCGTTGGCTGCCTGGGCTATGTACTGGTTAATGGCAGCAACTGGGGCGTTGATTTCGAGGGCGGTCTTCTCACAGAAGTATCGACCGAAAAAGAACTGACGACCCAGCAGGTAGAGGGCGAGTTTGAAGGATGGCGCATTCAGAAGGTGGCTGGCGTAAACCAGTTCCTTGTTCGCACCAAGCTCGCTGAAGAGGGTGAGCAGACACTGGCCGCCGCAAAAACTGAAGTAGCGCAGCGGCTGGATGAGACCATTGGCGCGGGGCAGTACACTGTTCTCAGCAGTGAGGCTGTGAGCAACGAGGTCGGCCGGGAGTTTACCAACAAGGCTATTCTTTCCTGCATAATTGCCAGCCTTGGCATCCTGATCTACCTGGCGTTCCGGTTTGAGTTTGTTTTCGGTGTGGCCGCGGTTGTGGCACTGCTCCATGACGTTATCATCGCTTACGGTGTGTTTAACATCATGGGTGACATGAAGTTGGCAGGCGAGGTTACGCTGGACGTAGTCGCGGCCCTGCTGGTGGTTCTCGGTTACTCGGTGAATGATACGATCATCATCTTCGACCGCATCCGTGAAAATCGAAAGCTGCATCCGAACATGCCGGACTATAAGCTGATCAACCTGAGCATCAGCGAATCCCTCAACCGCACCATCATGACGGTCAGCACGGTTGTTTTCGTGCTTGTTGTGATGGTATTCTTTGGGGGTTCGGGCTTGTTCGACTTCGCTCTCGTTCTTCTGATCGGTGTTGTCATGGGTACGTACAGCAGCTTGTACGTCGCCTCTCCGCTGGTTTACTTCATGCACGAGCGTGCCCGTAAAAAAGGCAAGGCTATCACCTACCGTACCAGTGGCGAGCAGGAAGTTCAGCCGATGCTGAAGAACCGATAAGAACGAACAACAGTTAAGAATCAGCGCCCAGAGCCGACGGCTTCGGGCGCTTTTTTTATACGCGCAAGGCGGCTTCTGATAAGCTCGTGAAGATGTGTTCCACGCCCACCTGCTTCAGGCGGACATCCGCCTTTTCCGGGGTGTCACCCGGACGCCATAGTCCGACACACAACTTCTTGTCCGGGAACTCTGCATCCACGCGTTTGGCCAGGTACCTCGTATGCGTAACGGCGAAGGGCGGCACTGAGGACAGGACTATGCTTTCGGAACCAAACTCGCGGACCGCATCGAGAATCTCACTGACCAGCATACCGGGCCGCAGCACATCAACGAAGCAGTCGCGCTTCTCCAGCAAATGGCGCAGCATATGGGCGGCGGTTTCATCGGTTGCGTCGTTCACGGGGATGCAGGTAATTTTGCGCATGGGAAGTGGCGTAGATATGGAATTGACGTTTTCGCCCTCGCTGTCTATCCGTTCCTGGTTCTCTTCGTCTTCAGCCTTGGCCGCTTTATCCGCTACTGCATCTAGCAACTCGTTCATGCCGCTGATCAATTTCTCGTAGCGCTTCACAGAGAGCAGTTCGTCGCTCCTGTCCGTCTCCGCACTCTCGAGGGCCGGCAGCAGAACTTTATCATAAAGGGCGTTGATTCCATGCTCTTCCGCGTACTCCTCAGCAATGTCCACGGCTTCATCCGCAGCACCACTAAGCAGGCGGTTGTAGATGCGTGCATCGTCGGATAAAACGGGCTCATCGCCCAGCAGGACACGGAGAAACGCCAGTTGCGGGATATGCCGCCCCAGCACCACAAGGCATACTGTAATCGGAGTAGCCAGCACAAGGCCCACCGCCCCCCAGAGCCACGTCCAGAAGACCGCGGCAACTATGATAGCTACGGGTGATACGCCGGTCGTGTGGCCGTAAAGTACAGGTTCCATGAAGTTGTTGCTGATGATCTCCAGGAGTACGAACAGGCCGATGGTAAGCAGCGGCATGGTCCAGTTATCGAATACAGCGAGGGAAAGCATGATTGGCATGATCGCAGCAAACCAGGGGCCTACGTACGGGATAAACCGCAGAATCGTGGCCATGGCCCCCCACAGGATGGCGTTCGGTACGCCGATCAGCCACAGGCCCAGGGCTACGGGAATACCATAGGTTGCATTTACGATAAACTGCATCAGCAGGTAGCGGCTTACGCGATTTGCGGCTTCTTCGAGCGCCTCGGTGGTAACGCGCACCTTGTTCTGCCCGGCCAGGCGAATCATGCGGTCGCGCAAGTCTTCGCGCTGAAGCAGGAAGAAAATAACAAAGAGCACGACGAGACCAGCGTTGCCGAGAATTGTAAACAGCGGGCCGACGATATCCTGGAACGTTTGCCACGAATTTGGAGGCCCTTCCACCACTTTTACAGGCACTGCATCGCTGGTTCCCGGGACCTGTCCCGTCTGGGCTTCTGCGATCACTTCCAGGCCCTGCCGGGTGTCTTCAACGTCTTCATCAATATGGCCCGCGACAACTTCTGCAAAAGCCTCCTCCCGCGGCCCCTTTAGATCCGTTTCATCCTCGGCTCGCAGTCCCAGTACCTCAGCTGGAACTGGCACTGAAGCAGTCGTAACTGTGGTGGTTGTCCCGGTTGTCTGACCGGTAGATTGAACGGTCGTTGTAGTCCCGGCAGATTCCACCTCTCGGGAAATGTCCGCAAAGGCGGCTTCAGCTCGTTTAAAAACGCTCTCTTTGCCCGGCTTGATGGTATGGATTTTTGCGACAATGTTTTTGCGGTAGCTGGGCAGGTTATCCACAAATTCTATAAACTGCCCGGCCAGCAGGTAACCAAGTGAGCCGACAAACCCCATAATCGTGAGAACCGTTAGAATTACCGCGATTACCCGCTTTACCCTGCGCCTTTCCAGCCACAATACCAGCGGGAAAAGCAGGAAGCTGATAAGTACTGCAAGCGCTATGGGGATCAGTATTTCTTTAGCCAGGTAAAGGACGGCCGTAGCCACCACAAATCCCAGTATGGTGATAAGTTTTTCGGTATTGCTCGGATTTGCGGGGGGTGGCGCCGGGAGACTCAAAGGTTTTTTAAAGACCCTTCAGTAGGATAAACCCCAATAAATTGTTGCGTATTTACCAAGGTTTTACCAGTCGCCTGTACCAAGAACAATGCCAAGTTTTTTGAAGAAGAATTTTCCGCCCCGGCTGGTGCCGGAAGGCCACCCCCTTGACCTGCTGGGTCGACTGAAAGACCTGCCCCTGCAGCATCTTACGGTGTTGAACCTGGGTGCAGGCATCTGCGGCAGCCCGATCAGCGAGCAGCTGCATTTTCTGCCGTGCGAACGCCTGGTGCACGTAGAAAAGTTCGGTCCCTACATGGACCAGTTAAAGACGATGACCTTTGCGGCAAAAAGCGTGGAATTTCACCAGGTGGATATCTGCGAATTCCTGGCAAGGCCGAGCCTCCCTGTCATAGATATCGTGCTGATGATCGATGTTCTGGAGCACCTGTCTCGCGAAGACGGCGAGCGAGCACTGCAAAAGCTGATGGAGATCACGCGCAGACGGATCCTGATCTGGGCGCCGCTGGGAGAATGTCCGGTAGAGCCGATCCACGATAATCCCTACCAGGTCCACCTGTCCACGTGGCATGCCGATGACCCGGCGTTCCAGGGGCATACGGTCGAGCATTTCAAAGGCTATCACCAGCACCTGGATCCACCCGCCGATGCAGGGTGGATCATCATCAACACGGATAAGCCGTCGCGTTACGAGCGGCTTATGCGGAAGCTGCAGGGAAGGTGAGCGTCCCCCGCAGCTCCGTCGGTTCATTTAATTAATGAGTCCTGGTGGCCAGACCTGCCGACTAGTCTTCTTCCAATTGACCCATCATATGGCTTACCGTATCGGTGTAGACGATCTTTTTACCGGCCACCATTTTCGTGATCAAAAAATTCTGGTGCAGTCCTTCCACCACAAATTCCATAAGTGGCGGCAGTTCCTGCGCAGGCGCATCGCTCCAGAAGTTCCTGGTAACCTGCTCCAGGTCTCCAACTTCCCGCAGGGCGGCCGCGTAGGTTTTTTCGTCCATGTTATCGAGGATATCCAGCACCCGGCCCTCCTCCTCAAACCAGTTAACAATGGCCTGGAAGCGAGGGAATCCATACTTTTGCTCGCGGCCAGGACGGTAGTCGGGCACAAATCGCTTATTAAACGCTTCTTTTATCGCGCGGCCGACAAGGAACTGGGCTACGTTTTGCGGTCCTTCCTGTTCGCCTTTATATACGAGTTCGACTTTGCCAGTGATGGCTGTCACTGCTGTAAAGAGGTCGGAAATTCGGACGGTCGTCGCTTTATCGCCCGCCAGTAAAGCGCGCTGCTCAGCCGCGGCCACCACCGTTTCAATAAGCGTGATGGGCATGCGGGCGCTAACGCCGCTGTTACGGTCCACATACTCGCTCTTACGAGCTTCAAACGCCACCAGTTCCACCAGTTCGTGAAAGATATCCGGCACCAGCACATTGATATCACCCTGCGACAGGTCGCGATCCAGCCAGGCTTCCTGGCGCGTAATGGCTTTCGCTTCTTCCAGCGATTCCGGGTAATGCGTAATGATCTGCGCGTCGATGCGGTCTTTTAATGGCGTAATGATGTTTCCCCGGTTGGTATAGTCCTCCGGGTTCGCGGTGTATACGATGCAAAGGTCCAGCGGAATGCGAATTGGGAACCCGCGGATCTGGAGATCTTTTTCTTCCATAATGTTCAGCAGACCCACCTGGATGCGCGGCTGCAGGTCTGGCAGTTCGTTGATCGCGAATATACCGCGGTTGGAACGGGGAATGATTCCGTAGTGGATAACTTCTTCGTCGGAAAAATCCAGTTTACGGCTCATGGCTTTAATGGGGTCGACATCGCCGATGAGGTCTGCAATGGTTACGTCGGGTGTCGCCAGTTTCTCCTGGAAACGGCGCTCTGCCGGCAGCCATTCTACAGGCGCCTCGTCGCCCATACTTTCTACAAGTTCGCGGGCATATTTTGAAATGGGATTAAGCGGGTCATCATTAATGTGTGACCCGCGGATAATGGGGATGTAATCATCGAGCAGATGTACGAGCGAACGTACAATGCGCGTTTTGGCCTGGCCGCGCAGCCCGAGAAGCAGGAAATCGTGGCGCGCGAGAATAGCATTATTCACCTGCGGAATAACAGTATCATCATAGCCAAGAATGCCTGGAAATACGGTTTCGCGGTTTTGCAACTTCCGGATCAGGTTGCGCCGCATCTCTTCCTTTACGCTTACTGGCCGGTAGCCGCTTTTTTTTAATTCGCCGAGCGTAGAGGGAAGGGGCGTTGACGCCATAAATTGATCCTTTTGGTTAAGATGGTCGCATAACGACTTAACCTCAGGTGCAGCGACAATTCATTTGCGGCAGGTGAAGGCGTACGAGGCCGGGCGGTACGCCCGGCCTCGCGTCAACTGGTGCTTACAGGTGCAGATCACCTGCGGCTTCGGGCTGATAGGCGATTTTTACAACTTCAGCCTTGGCCGTGCCCCGCGGAGTGATCCACTCGATCACGTCGCCGGTTTTGGTTCCGAGCATGGCAACGCCCATGGGAGCAAGAACCGACAGCCGGTTTTCATAAATATCCGCATCGTTGGGAAAGCAGAGTACCCATTCTTCCTCGTCGTTTGACGCCAGGTCGCGGATCAAAACGCGGGAATTCATGGTGACCACGTCACTCGGAATGGCGTCGGATTCCACAATCTGGGCATTCTTAAGGTCGGAATTGAGTTCACGCAGGCACTGCCCGGTCTTCTCGTCACCGAACGAATGGTTGATGTCCAGAACCTGTGAAAGGCGGGAACGGTCAGCTTCTGTAATTACTATTGTTTTTGTCATGGCACGAATCTCCTGTGCTGATTGGTTTGAGAAATAGTTTGGTTAAATGGTGTTAAATAATAAGCCGAAACGAGCAGAAAGAAGAAGGGCGGTT
>JAKFFN010000204.1:0-9204 GCA_036675025.1 Candidatus Sumerlaeales bacterium
AGCAGGATCGCATCTTCGTTAAGATGCTTTGGCAGCGGAAGCTGAACCAGGATGCCATGCACCCGGGAATCATTGTTGAGCTTGTCGATCTCCGCTTCAAGCTCCTGCTGGGTGATCTGCTCAGGCAGTTCGCGGATTTCGCTGAACCAGCCCAGTTCCTGGCAGGCTTTGTGTTTGCTGCGGACATAAACCTGGCTCGCGGGATTTTCACCTACAATGACAACGACAAGACCGGGGGTGACACCCGTCCGCTGCGTGAAAGCTTTTGAGTCTTCGGCTGCCTGCGCGCGCATGGCGGCGGCAATGGCTTTTCCATCGATGAGTTTAGCGGTCATAGCAAAGTGGGCTTACGCCTGAGCGGCAAGTTTGTGCGATAAAAGTCTATTGATCTCAGCTATGAACCGGCGGCGCCCATCGATATACACAATATTTTTTGACAATTCTCGATTCGTACTAAAGAGAGCTTAACTATGGCTTGGCTTTCAGACCTATTTACCCTTCACAGCGTTGCGCAAACGGTTTTGATTTACAGCCTTGTTATTGCCCTGGGCATTGTACTGGGACATATAAGGCTGTATGGCATTTCTCTAGGTATTACCTGGATCCTTTTCGTAGGGATAGCCTTTTCGTATTTCGGTTTAACCGTTAACGAAGAGATCGGGGAATTTCTGCGCGACTTTGGTCTGATCCTTTTTGTTTACGCTATTGGATTGCAAGTCGGCCCGGGGTTTTTTGCCTCATTGAATCGCAATGCTATTGCCAATAATCTCCTCGCTGGAGGAGTGGTCGTTCTCGGTGTTGTGGTCACGATAATCTTCTATCTTGTGACTGAGAATCACATTGGAATTATGGCTGGCCTGATGAGCGGTGCGGTAACGAATACGCCCGGTCTGGGTGCCGCACGTACCGCCCTGGCAGATTTAAACGTCGCAGATGTTGATCCTACAATGGTGACCCTCGCCTACGCCGTCGCATATCCGTTTGGCGTGTTCGGCATCATACTATCTCTGCTGGTGCTCAAAGGTCTCTTCAATATCGATATTAACCGGGAAGAGCGTTTTCATCAGCGACTGGCCAGCATTCGCGTTAACAAGATAGTGTCCGTTACGCTGAGACTCGAAAATCCACAGCTGATTGGCGAGCCCTTACGAAGCCTCAACAGTTTGCTCGCCTCACCCGTAATTGTTTCTCGAATGTGGCATGAGAACCACATCATCACTCCCTCCGGGTCAACCTTGTTTAGCGCAGATGATGTGCTGCTTATTGTAACTCCACGCCACCAGCTGAAGACGCTGAAACTGCTGATCGGCGACGTAAGCGATCTTAACTTGAAAGAGGTAAGCCAAAGCGAAGTTGTGGACCGGCTGATTGTGGTAACGCGGCCAGACGTGACGCATCAACGCATCGGCGAAATTCCTGAGTTGCGAAATGCGGATTTTAACATCAGTCGCCTGATGCGCGCAGGGGTGGAAATTATCCCGAATGCCGGCACCTTTCTGCAACTGGGTGACACCGTAAGGGTGGTAGGAACGCGCGAGGGGATAGATCAAATCACCAAAACCCTCGGCAATTCTCCGCGCCACCTGGATGTGCCGAATCTCGCTCCTATCTTTCTCGGAATCGTGCTTGGCGTGATTATCGGGAGTCTTCCCATAACCATCCCGGGAATACCCGCTCCTGTTAAAATTGGACTTGCCGCCGGACCCCTGATCATTGCCATGCTGTTAAGCCGCTTTGGGGGGCGGGTCTACCTGAGCAATTACACCACCCACAGCGCCAACCTTATGATCCGCGAACTTGGTATAACCCTGTTCCTTGCCAGTATCGGGCTTGCCAGCGGTCACAATCTTGCCAGGGCATTTGCTGGCGGAAGAGGCGTGATCTGGATGTTCATGGGAGCTTTTATTACAGTAATTCCGCTACTGACAGTGGGATACCTGTCTAAGAAGTACTTTCGCAAATCTTACTTTGAACTTGCAGGTCTTCTGGCCGGCGCTTCTACAGATCCGCCGGCCCTGGCTTTTGCCGTGAAAATGACGGGAAGCGACATCCCCAGCACAACCTACGCCACCGTCTATCCGTTTGCCATGATTCTTCGTATCGTGTCCGCGCAATTGATCATTCTCTTTTTCATATAAGCAAGATCAGGCGGCAAATGCAAAAGTGAGGATGACGACGATATCACTGATGCCCCAGAGTTTCAGTGCGCGGTACATGCCCTTTTGGCTTTGATAACCTTCGCTGCGGCGAAGCCAGTCGATGGTAAACACGATCCACGCGCCGCTGGAAAACAGCAGCGCGATGTAGCCCCACATGCGCATGTCGATAGACCACGCTGCCATGGCCTGGCAAAAGCCCGAGGCGGCGACCAGGCCGATGGAAAACGCCAGCACACGCCGGGCACCAAACCTGACGGCGAGGGTCCGGTCGCCCTTGGCCATATCTTCGGGCATCTGGTAAATCTGCGTCATGGGATAAAACGCACCAAACAGGAACGCAAAAGCGAAGGCGAGCCAGACTATTGCGGCAAACAATCCGGGATACTCGAGACCAGTGCCAGGCGCGAGGGCGCCCGCTGCGAAATTAAACGCACCATAGCCTGCCATATTGATAGCAAGATCGGCCCCGGGCACAGCTTTTAAGCGAAGAGGCGGCACGCTGTAGACCAGGCTCAGCATGAAACACAGCGCGTAAGACCAGAAATACCCCCAGGGAAGTATAAAGGCCCCGGCCAGGCCGAGTACCATCAGGTTGATGGACGTCCGGGCCAGGTGAGGTGGCGTGGGCGGCGGGTTGTCCAGGTAGCCAATGTCAGCCCCGGCTTCGTCTTCATCAAAGGCGCTGTTTACTGCGAGGGTTCCGCCATTAAGAAAAACGGCCCACAGTGCACCCCCGGCAAGGTACTGCAGGATCATGACCCAGGTGACTTCAGTGGCGTGGGCCATGGCAATGGCGGCGCCACCGGAGTAGTGGGCGAAAACGATGGGCCACGAGCGGGGACGGAGATGAAGAAAAGTGTCGCGAAAGGTGGAGGGCATCAGGTCCTGTGTAAAGTGGCTGGGCGAATTCGAATCATCTACAGGAATCTAGCGGGAAATTCTGCAAAACAGCCCGCATGAGTGTCAGCTGGTATTGCAGCCGATGCTATTGGCGCGATTTGGCGATCTGCAGATGATCCCAGAAGGCGTCGCCAATCTGGCCGGCGATATCAGGATCATCGCAAAAAGCGCTGCGGTCCAGGCGCTGGCGCAGTCCGTCGTTATCCTTCAGGAGATTCTCACGGATAATCGGCGTAAGCCAGAAGTGTGTCTGCCAGAGATCCTCGCGGTTGAGTGATTCAAGATCGGCCAGCTGTTTCCCCGTGAGGTTATGGGTTAGCCACACGAAGCACTCTGCCAGTGTAGATGGTCGTGATGACGTCATGGTAATCAATTAACCCGCGGCGCAAAAACTATTGCGTGTGACGGGTTTCAAAATCGCATAGTTGTCTTAAGATTCTTCCGGGAGATGAGTCAGCGTGAAGTGTATCACCGCAATTTTGACAGGAGTAGTAATGTCTGCATCAATGACATCCGAGGCTAAAGTACATCGCCCGCCGGTGGTGGTGAACGACGACGGCACCACCACGGTGAACCAGCCGCCGGTGGAAACCGGTGATTTCCTAAAGCCCGACCTGGTGGAACTGGTTGATCATGATCCGCGCTACATCCTGGATGTGCGTTATGCCACGACCAATAACTTCGCAGGGGAACAGGTTTATCCTGAGCCGCGGGCGTTTCTCCAGCGGCCGGCGGCGGAGGCGCTCAAGCGAGCTCATGAGCGGGTACGGGCACAGGGCTATGGGGTTATTGTGTACGATGCGTATCGCCCCTGGAGCGTGACGAAAAAATTCTGGGACATTACGCCGCAAGATAAGAAGGAATTTGTCGCTGACCCGGCATCGGGTTCGCGCCACAATCGCGGCTGTGCGGTGGATATTTCCCTGTACGATCTGAAAACCAGCAAGCCCGTGGAGATGCCGACGGAATACGACGAGTTTACAGAACGGGCGTATCCAAGCTATGCCGGTGGCAGTGAGGAAAGCCGTAAACACCGCGAAATTCTCCGCGCGGCCATGGAAGCGGAAGGATTTAAAGTTTATCCCGCAGAATGGTGGCATTTTGACTTCCAGGGTTGGGAGAGGTATCCCATAATGAACCTGTCGTTTGAAGAGCTTGAGAAGTAGGCGGGAGTTACTCCTGCGGCTGATCGTATCATCGGAGGAATTTAATGCCTGAAGCGCCATCGGAATCCCATCGTCTGCTCGATATCCTTATCGAGCGGCTATACGCCAGCATTGCGCGGGGGCCTGCGATTAACGCATATCCAGGGCGCAGCCGGCAGCGCATTGACATGACTGCGCTGGAGCACATTCCCGAGGTTGAAGCGTCAGGTGTACTTGGTGAACTGCTTACAGGATCAGGCAAGTGGCGTGCAAAAGTGCCGCTGGAAAAGATCGAGGACCTGGAAGAAGCGGACGCCGATGACCCCGAGTTAAAGGCGCGGAAGAAACTGCAGCGGGAGTTGCGCGCGATGCTCCGCCGCCTTTCTGCCATTACGGAAGACGCCTGGCAGTTCCAGCAGGATACGGGCGCATACGTGCTGTTCCTTGGGTACCCGCTTCTGAACATACCGCCATCATCCACGGGGTTCGGCAAGAGCCCGCGGGTGCTGGCTCCGTTGGCATTTATACCGATCAGCGTGGTCGTGGGCAAAGGAAATGCGCCCTTTGTTGAACTGTCCAGCGCCACTGAAGGCACTGAGCGCGTTTTTATGAACGAAGCGGTGAAGGTTCTCCTTGAACGCCAGCTCAGTAAAAGTTTCCCCCCGGTATTCGAAGATGAAGAAGGGGCAGATCCCGCCCGGGAAATAAAGGAAATCGTAGATGCGGCAGCCGCAATGCTTGAACTGGGTGCGGCACCCGACCTGACTGGCTGGCCTGTTACGCCCATACCGGAAACTGCGGCTCTTCCCGACAAGGCGGAAATTTTGCCGTCAGCTGTCATCGGCATGTTCCGGCTGGAGAACCAGAACATGATTGCAGATCTGCAGACGCTTAAGGCGATGCAGCAATACCCGGCCACGGTTGCGCCGTTCCTTACACTGAAGCACGACCTTGTGGATGAGTCGAACGAGGAGGAAACGGAAGGCGCGGAAGCGGCGGACGCTGCCGCACAGGCCGCACAGCAGCCTAAGTATCAGCAACATAAAGATGAGCACCTTGTTACCCTGGCTGATCCTTCGCAGCGCTCGGCCGTTCTGATGGCGCGCGATACAAAGGCGCTGGTCGTGCACGGGCCACCGGGCACGGGCAAAAGCCAGACCATTGCGAACATCGTCGGCGATTACCTGGCCCGCGATAAACGAGTGCTGATAGTCTGCGAAAAGCGAACGGCGCTTGATGTTGTTAAAAACCGCCTCGATCACATCGGCATTGGCCATCTGTGCGCAGTTGTTCACGATGCCACGCGTGACCGCACCGCGCTTTTCAAGATGATCCGCGATCGTCTCGATCTGCTTGCCGAAACGCAATCCGGCAGCAACCCAGCGAACCAGGTGAAGCTGGTCAACGAAGACCTGGACCGGGAGCAGGCGAAACTGCGTGCGTATATACTGGCTCTTCGCGAGAAGGACGAGACCGGGCGCAACTTCACAGAGCTGACAGGGGAGTGGCTGCAGGCATTGCATCATAACCAGGCACTAGGACAGGCTGGTTTAACGTTGTCTGTCGATGGCGTCGTCCCTGCTGAAGTCTACCGGCAACAGCCGCAGGTAGAAGCGGTGCTTACGCGCGGACGGGAATGCCGATACGAAGAAAATCCCTGGCGGGGGCGCCACGGGTTCACGCTGCAGAGCTTCATGAGCCGCAATGTGTCGGACCTGCGGACAGCGTTGGACGCGCAGGTAGAGTCGGCGCGCGGCAGTGACGACGGGCGTGTGGAGTACTCTCCCGTGCTGCCCGCAACCGCTACTTTAGCAACCGAAGCTGCACGTGCCGGTAAGCTCTCAGAACGCGCGACACTGCTCGCGCGCTCAGCAGCCACCGCCTCAGCACTGCCAGTCTTTTCCGCCGAACAGACAGCTTCCATCCGCAAAGCACTCGACCCCTTTGCGCCATCCGCTGCACGGCTTGGCCAGCCTCTTGATACAGAACTGAGACTTGGCTACGATAGTGCTCCGGCCACGCTCCCCGAAGTCACATCAGCCGTTGCCGGACTGCAGGATTACCTGGCGAAGGGGCTGGGGCTGCTCGGCTGGTTTCAGTTTGGCGTTCGTAAGCGAGCCGCGGAAATCACCGGGAAGTACGGCATGGCCTTAAATGAACCAAACGCGCGGCGCCTGCTCTCGTTTCTCGAGGGCCTTCGCGCACGCATACTCCTGCAGGGCACGCTCTCACAGCATGTCAGCGGCGTAGCCGCAAGCCCGTTGATGCAGGATGCTGATCTTTCCGGCATATGGGAGCGCACGCACCTTCTTGCTGACCTTCTTGGTGAAATGGACTCCACCGAAGGGTGGCAGACGACCGCTGATTTCGCACGGCACGAGCTTGCAAATCCGCAAACGGCTTCCATGTTTCCTCAGAGTCTGACCGCCATCAAAGAAGACCTTCTTCGCCGCGATGCCCTGTATCAGCGAGTGCAGCGCAGCGGACTCTTCAACGACGCGGCGATCAACGACATCAACTCCATGCTGCTGCGCGGCGATGCTGTTCAGCCACTGGCATCCGAACTCCGCGACAGCTTCGACCGCCTGGAGTGCCTGCTCCGCATGGAGGAAGACAGCCACGCCCTTACCGGCGTTCTCGGCACCGCGGCCCTTGCCGTCGCCGCTTCCGGACTGGATGCGCAGGCCGGCTGGCCGCGCCTGCTGGAACCCGTTCTCGCGGCGGAACTGAAGCGCCGCCTCGCCACGAACAAGGAACTTACCGCCATGGATGCCACGGCCATAAGCACTTCCGTCAACCGCATCCAAGAACTGGCGGATCGCAAGCGCGAGCTTGTGGCGAAGTTCATCGATTGGAAGTGGACTGAGAAGCAGCGCACTCGCCTGCTGGCCGGGACGCAGAGCCGTCTCAACAGCGATGGCGCCGACTTGCGTCGCCGCCTGGCCATTCGCGGCAAAAATGCCAGCCGTGTGCGCCAGGTCATTCAGCAGGGCGTGAATCAGTATGGGCAGAACGATCCGCTGTTTGATGTCTGTCCTGTATGGATGGCCAGTCCGGAAACCGTCGCGCAGTTGTTTCCGCTCGAGCCGGTTTTCGATGCTGTTGTGTTTGATGAAGCCAGCCAGTGCCGGCTTGAGCAGGGCGTGGGGGTGCTCGCCCGCGGTTCCCGCGTTATCATTGCCGGCGATACACGCCAGCTTCCGCCCACCCGTTTCTTTGAATCCGCCGTTGTTTCCGGTACCGATGCTGATCCTGATTCTGATGATCCCGATGCGCTCTTTACCAGCCAGCAGTCGGAAATCGAAGACCTGCTGACCGCCGCGCTGAACATCGAAGTCGATCAGAGTTTTCTCGAGATCCACTACCGATCCTCTAATGCGGAGCTGATCGAGTTCAGCAACAAGGCTTTTTATGGCGGGCGCCTGCAGGCGCTTCCGTCGCGGCCAGATAACGCCAGCCGCGAGCCCGCCGTCCGACTCCACAAGGTTGCCGGGGTGTACGAGAAGCGGCAGAATGAGATTGAAGCGGACTACGTTGTCGAACTCGTCCGCAAATGGCTCAGCCGGCCTAATCCGCCGTCGGTCGGTATTGTAACATTTAACCTCACCCAGAAAGATCTCATTACCGATAAACTCGACGACGCGGCCATGGCTGATCCGGAATTCGGGAAGCTGCTTGAGACAGCCCATGCGCGCGTTGGTAAAGGTGCTTTCGAGGGGCTATTTGTAAAGAACCTCGAAAGCGTGCAGGGTGATGAGCGTGATGTGATGATTCTCAGCTGCACTTATGGGCCCGATACCAAAGGCAAGTTCTACCGCCGGTTCGGACCGCTGGCGCTGTCTGGCGGCGAGCGCCGCCTCAACGTCATCGTCACCCGCGCTCGCGATGTTGTTGAGGTTGTTACCTCGATTCCCGAAAGCGAATACCTTTCCCTGTCCACCGTGCCTGAGGGCACTAAACCTACCGGCTCCTGGCATTTCATGGATTACCTGCGCTACGCGCACCAGCTCGGCCGCACAGCCGCAGATGGCGCCGCCGCGCAGGATCATCCCGCCGCAGCAGAGGCTCCGGCGCCACGGCATAACATTCCGCGCTCCCGCCTGGTAGATTCGCTGTCAGAAGCGGTGAAAGCACAATCGCAGATTACCCCGTTAACTTACCTTGGTACAGAAGGCTTCCATGTAGACATCGCCTTTCCTGCCAAGCCCGGCGAGGCTGGCATTGCCGCATCAGTGCAGGTGGATGGGTCACGCTTCCAGAAAGCTGCCGATCCCGCCGAGTGGGAAGTGTACCAGGCGGGAATCCTGAAGTCGCGCTCCTGGCAACCCGGCGGGCTGTGGAGTCCCCAGGTGTTTCGAGATCCTGAAGGCGTGATCAAAGCCTTGTGTCGGTGAGCCAGGCGCCGCATCAATATAGCTTCTTTGAGAAAAATAGCTTGTAACATTCGCCTCGATCACTGACGACGTTGCGCCTATGGCTATGGATGCTCGTCTGCTTGACTGGTTAAGTGTGCGGTTGGCGCCGGATATGACCCGGCCCCGCTTTTACTCGTTGATGTCAAAATATGCGACACCGGCGGAAGTCTTTGGTGCTTCGGGCGCCGAGATCGCGCGGGTACGCGGGTTTGATGCTAACCTGGCCCGAGGGGTGCTGTCGAATCGGGGTGCAGCGGAAGTGCACCGTCATGCGGAAAAACTTGAGTCCATGGGCGTACGGATTGTTACGCGGGATGATGCAGATTACCCGGTCAATCTCGCCCAGTCGTCATTAGGCCCTCCGCTGCTGTTCGTGAAAGGAACGCTGGCGCCGGAGGATCGTTACTCCATCGCCATGGTGGGCAGCCGCCACGCCACCCAGTATGGCCGCGCCGTCTCCAGCCAGTTTGCGGCGGGGCTTGCTCGTTATGGGATGACTGTAGTCAGCGGATTTGCCCGCGGGATAGATGGCGAAGCCCACAACGCGGCGCTGAAAGCCGGCGGACGAACCATAGCCGTGCTCGG
>JAKFFN010000053.1:0-9119 GCA_036675025.1 Candidatus Sumerlaeales bacterium
GAGCGCCTCGAGCTCGCGTACGGGTGTGGGGAGCCGAAGCGGTTGTGGCGACGGTATGTGATCGGGAATGCGCGGTTTGTGTGGCGGTGCCTTAGGGCGCGCAGCGCCAGGGAAGAACGTAGAAAGTAGAACGCAGAAAGTAGAAAGAGTAGTAGAACGAAAAAGGAGGTTGCTCTAGGGGAGGGTTAGAGCGCGAACCAGGGCTTCTGGTTCTGTTACTGGCGCCTGACAGGTGAAGTTTCGGCAGACGTAGGCCTGGGCGGCAGTGCCGGCGGGGCGGTCGTTGGTGATGGGAAGATCTTCTGTATTATCGGTAAGTTTGAGAGCGATCACTCGGGCCGGGCTGTACTGGCTGCGAATGGCGGATAAGAGGGGTCTGGCGTCATCGTAGGAATCTGCGGTGATGACGATTTCAGGCAGATCGGGCTGAGCGTAGAGATATGCCAAAACGAGCGAGGCATAGGCCATGGGATGCTGGTTTGCGCGACGGCCATCTGACGCAAGGGCTGATTTGGCGTGATTGGTCAGGCTTTCATCGTAGAAGAAATGGCCCAGGCGCAGAAGGGCTTTGGTGGCAATGGAAGCAGACGCGGGCAAGGCGCCGTCGTGGGTGTCGCGGGTGCGGCTGATAAGGGTGTTGTCGGTGCCGTCGGTGTAGTAGAAGCCGCCATCGGCGGAATCGGAGAACAGCGCGATCATGTGTGTGGCGATGGCTTTAGCCGACTGCAGCCATTGCGAATCGAAAGTGGTTTCGTAAAGATCAATGAGGGCATCGGTAAAGAAGGCATAGTCTTCAAGGGTGCCGCGGACGCTGCTGCGGCCGTCCTTCCAGACGCGGAGAAGGGTCTCGCCGTCCCACTGAGAATTGAGGAGGGATGTAGCTGCGCGGGTGGCTGCATCGGAATAGCGGGGTTCGTCCGTTGCCTGGGCCAGGCGGCATAGGGCGGAAATCATGAGGCCGTTCCAGCCGGTGAGGCATTTGTCGTCGCGGCCCGGCCACACGCGCTTCTCGCGCGCATTGCGAACGGTTTCCCGCATGGCGTTGAGACGGGTATACCACTGCTCGGGATCGATGCCGTGGCGCTTGGCGAATTCTTCCGGCGATACACTGACGTGGGGGTTGCTGGTGCCGTGTTCGAAGTTGCCGCGAGGGGTGATTCCGTAATAGTCGTTAAAGAGACGCGCGTCTTCTGCGGACAAAAGTTCCTGGATCTGCTGCGGGGTCCAGACGTAGAATTTGCCTTCTTCGCCTTCACTGTCGGCATCATAGGCGCACTGGAACACGCCGGAGTCGTCGGTGAGGTCACGCAGAACCCAGTCGGCGGTTTCGCGGGCAATGCGATTGAACAGTGGCTCGCCCGTCAGCAGCCATGCATCAACGTATACGGGGATCAGCAGAGCCTGGTTGTAGAGCATCTTTTCGAAGTGCGGGATCAGCCATTGCGCATCCACGCTGTAACGGGCGAAGCCGCCGGCTACCTGATCGTAGATACCCCCGCGTGCCATTGCGGTTAGCGAGCCGACAGTCATATCCAGGGCGCTTTGGGTTTTATGCGTGTGGTACGCCGCCAGGAGCAGAGCAAGGCGCGTATCGGGAGGAAACTTTGGGGCGGTGCCGAAGCCGCCGTGGCGAAGGTCATACATGCTGGCCGAATCGCGGACAACGGTTTCCAAAAGATCAGGAGCGAGAGTCTGCGAGTCGGTGCTGGATGAGAAATGCTCGAGTTGCTGGTGGAGAGACTCTGCCTGGTGAACGAGCGATTTTCCGTCGAGCGCCCACGCTTCGCGGATTCGCTGAAGTACGCTACCGAAGCCGGGACGGCCATAGTTATCTGTCGGGGGGAAGTAGGTTCCGACGAAGAAGGGTTTGAGATCAGGGGTGACAAATGCGTTTAAAGGCCAGCCGCCGTGGCCGCTCATGGCCTGGCAGGCATTCATGTAAATGGCGTCGACGTCGGGTCGTTCTTCGCGGTCAACTTTTACAGGTATGACAGTTTCGTTAATAACCTTTGCCATTTCCGGATTGCTGAAGCTCTCATGCTCCATCACGTGACACCAGTGACAGGCGGAGTAACCAATGGAGATAAGCAGCGGTTTGTTTTCGGCCCGGGCGCGTGCAAAGGCTTCTTCGCCCCATGGATACCAGTCGACGGGGTTGTGCTGGTGCTGGAGCAGGTAGGGGGATGATTCTTTAGAGAGGCGGTTCGCAGGCCGGTTGTTGGCGTTATGGGTCATGATGGTTAAACCTAAAGCAAGAAGTGGGCATCATCGCCGCCAGAGAAACAAGTAGGCAAAAAAAATGGTGCACCCAGGAAGAGTCGAACTCCCAACCTACAGATCCGTAGTCTGTCGCTCTATCCAATTGAGCTATGGGTGCACTTGCTACCGACTTGCAGCAGCATGCGTTATTAGGGTTTCGGGCGCCGGATTATTCATACACATTTGCTCAACAAATAACACTTGATGATGGTAAGGCTGCGCCGGAAAGACTGAAGACGCTTAATGACGCAAGAACCTGAAATATCAATAGTTCTGCCGGGCTACAATGAGGCCGATAATATCGACGCCATGCTTGCCCAGGTGCAGACTGTGCTGGATAAACTTGGCCGGCGCGGCGAGATTATCTACGTGGATGATGGCAGCACGGATAACAGTCGGCAGAAGCTGGAAGCGGCGCGGGAGCGATTTCCGAATCTGCGCCCCTATTATCATAGGACAAACTTTGGTCAAAGCGCTGCGATTCTGTCTGGCGTGAGGCAGGCGCGCGGTGAACTCGTTATTACCATGGATTCCGATTTGCAGAACGATCCTGACGACATCCCGGCGATGATTGAGTTGCTTGAGCGGGAAAAGGCGGACGCGGTGTGCGGAGTGCGGCAGAAGCGACAGGACAGCCGGATGAAGTTGTTTTCCAGCCGGGTCGCGAACCGTGTGCGGCATTGGGCGCTGAAAGACAACATTACTGATGCAGGCTGCGCACTGCGGGTAATGCGCCGGGCAGCCCTTGAGCAGTTGCCAGCTTTCCGGGCGCTGCACAGATTTCTGCCGACCATCCTGGGCATCCACGGCTACAAGGTAATAGAGATGCCGATCCACCACCGCGCGCGGCAGGCGGGGGTTTCGAAGTATGGTGTCGGTAATCGCATCTGGGTGGGAATACTGGACATCTATGGATTGCGTTGGTATCGCCGCAGATTCTTGCCGCCGAACAGGTTGAATGAATAGCGGGCGGGGCGAAGAGGCGAAGGTGCGGTTTGCCGTGGTGGGCCTCGGGCTCATGGGCGAGCGGCATTGCCGGGTGATCCAGGCGCTACCGTCGGCTATGCTGGCGGGTGTGTATGATCACCACGAAGAGCTGGGCCGGAGGCAGGCGGAGGCATTTGGAACAGCTCGCTTCGAAACCTACGAACAACTTCTGGCCTGTCCTGAAGTTGATGCCGTTATCATTTGCCTTCCGAGCGGGCTGCACGCCCGGTTCGGCATGCAGGCCGCGGCGGCCGGCAAACATGTGGTGGTGGAAAAGCCGATAGATTCGCAATCTGTAGAAGCTCATAAGCTGGTGCGCGCATGCGAATCTGCGGGCGTTAAATGTGCTGTCATCAGTCAAAATCGGTACAGTCCCGGTCTGGCCGCGATTAAGACTGCATTGGAACAGGGAATAATGGGAAAGCCGAATCTGGCCCGCGCCACGGTTAAATGGTTCAGGCACGATGAGTATTACAGCGACAGCCATTGGCGCGGAAGAAAAAGCGGTGAGCATGGCGGTGTGCTGATGAACCAGGCTATCCATTCCATCGATACTCTGCAATGGTGGTTCGGAGTGCCCGACATGGTATCAGGCTACTCCCATTGCACCCGCCCTGGCGTTGTGGAGACTGAAGATACTGCGGTGGCCATCATGAAGTGGAACAGCGGGCTGTTGGCCACCCTTGAAGCCAGCACAAACGCTGCGCCCGGCTTCGACGAGGGGTACGAGGTGCATTCGCCGATAGCCACAGCCCGGGTGGAGAAGGGCGAACTGGTTTACTGGCATCACAATGATGGGCTGCCGGCACCAGCGCCAAACCTTTGTGAAACCCCAGACAACCTTGACCGTAAACTGAAGCTCTTTTTCCGGCAGTACCTGAACATTGTGGATGCAATAACTGGAAAAGCCACTCCGGGGGTTGCCCCGATGGAAGCAGTTACTGTAGTTGAAACTGTAGAAGAAATATACAGGTCTGCCGGCGGCGCGTGCGGACCTGTTGAGTCTTAATGTTTTGTTTTAAGGAGCCTGTGTGAGATACCGTCGCTTTGGAAAAACTGAGATGAATCTCAGCGTGTTCAGCATGGGCGGCATGCGGTTCATCCCGCCGAACGTTAACGCCGAGCAGATGGAAGCGGTGGTGATGAAAGGGCTCGAGTACGGCATTAATCACATTGAGACAGCGCGCGGTTACAAGGGCAGCGAAGAGTTGATCGGCGGCATCATGCACAAGCTGCCGCGAGAAAACCTCTATATTACCACCAAGATTGCTCCGCTGGAAACCGAAGAAGAAATGTGGCGTTACATCAACGAATCGCTCGAGCGGATGAAGATTTCGTGGATTGATAATTTTGACTACCACGGTATCAACACATTCGAGCTGCTGGAGCAGGTTGCCAGGCCGGATGGCTGCCGCGCTGCCGTTGATCGGGCAGTGCGCGAAGGGCTAATCCGTCATGTTGGTTTCTCCACCCATGGCCCGCTGCAGGTCATCCTGGCGGCAATTAACACTGAACTTTTTGAAAGCGTAAATCTCCACTATTATTACTTCAACCAGCGGAACCGCCCTGCTGTGGAGCGGGCCTCGGAACTGGATATGGGTGTGTTTATCATTTCCCCGGCGGATAAAGGTGGCCAGCTTTTCAAGCCCTCTCCGATACTGGAGCAGCTGACCGCCCCGATGCACCCGGTTGTATGGAATGCCCGCTGGTTGCTGGGTTTACACCCGAACGTTCACACACTGTCTTTCGGGCCGAGCTTCGCGGAGGAGTTTCATCCCCACGTACCTGCATTTGATATGGATGGCCCTTTTACCGCCGAGGAGAATGAGATACTTGATCGGGTGGAAGCCCAGTGGAAAACGATTCCCAACGAAGACTTCTGCGCCCAGTGCTGGCAATGCCTGCCCTGCCCAATGGAAGTCAACATACCCGAGGCGCTGAGGCTCCGGAACATGGCAGTCGCCTTTGGTATGGAAGACTTTGGCAAGTACCGGTACAAGATGTTTGAGGTTGCCGGACATTGGTTCCCGGGGAGCAAGGCGGATAAATGCAGTTCGTGTGGCGACTGTCTGCCGCGGTGCCCACAGAATCTCGACATCCCGAAATTGCTGCACGACACTCACGCGCGCCTGCACACCGAGGAAGAAGCCAAGCGGATTTCTGATGACTAGACTTTGCTGTACCTGCCAAGCCTGCTAGCAATGGCTGACATTTTACTTCTAGCAGACACGTTTGTGCCGAATCGTGGTGGGTCAGAAGCTTACCTGGCGGTACTTGCGGAAGGGCTGGCGCAAAATGGCCACCGTGTAACGGTTGTCACACCGGCATCTAAAGTTACAGGACCGATGCCAAAATTTCATCCGGGCGTATTGATCCGGCGCAGCCGTCTGTGGCAGCGACTGCATATTCTCGGCTCGCATCCGAACGCTGTTATCAATCGCCTGTCGCGCCTGGCCATCTTTCCTCTATTAGCAGCCAGGTTGTTTCGCAAGCGGGCTGATGTTGTGATCGCGGGGCACATTTTGCCTGCCGGGGTAGTTGCCAGGTTCCTGGTGCAGGCTAATCGCTGCAAGGCATCGGTTGTCGTTACCTACGGTGAAGAACTTACCATGTATCGTCGCAGTGCACGCATGCTGAACCTGATGCGGAAAGCACTGCAGGGGGCCGACGCTGTGACGGCATTAACAAATGACAGCCGAGAAGAGCTGGATCTGATCTACCCCGGTGCTGCAGCGAAAACCTTCGTCATCCCGCCGTCTGTAAAAGTAAACGATGACCACGATAAACCCGATGGAGCACCTGCCGAGATAAAAGCAGGTCGACCAAACCTGTTCACGCTGTCACGGATCGTGGAGCGCAAGGGTATGGATACAACCATAAGGGCAGTTGCCGCTTTGCGTGATGAGTTTCCTGACATTCAGTATCACATAGCAGGAACAGGCCCGGACTCATCCCGCTTGCACGAACTGATAAAGGAATTACAGCTGGAAGATTGTGTGCACCTGCACGGGTCTGTACCCGACCCGAAGCTGTATTTCCAGACAGCGGATATCTTCTGCATGCCGAACCGGGAACTGGCTAACGGCGAGCGGGAGGGTTTTGGCATCGTGTTTCTCGAAGCCGGGCTGTACGGAGTGCCGTCAATCGCGGGCCGTAGCGGGGGAGCGGTTGACGCAGTGCTGCACGACGAAACGGGTCTCCTTGTAGAGCCCGATAACGCAGAGGCCATGGCTGATGCTATCAGGATTCTTACGCTGGATGAGACGTATCGGAAAAACCTGGGGCAGGCCGCGCGCGCCTATGCCGAGCAGTTTACGGCTGAACGCCAGGTATCGAAATTTATGGAAATCATACAGCAGCTCCTGGATCCAGCGAAATCTCCCCGTTGATGCCTGAGCCCGCACCGTATCTGGTTGCATCGATCATTTCCTGCGTGTGGAGGTTTCTCGATGGACATCAGTAGAGTCACCGCGCGATTCAAACCTGGGGGCATAGGCAGGCACATCAGCTGGCTGATGCTGCAATCGATGTTTGAGGCCGCCACGATGACAGTAGCCACCTTGCTGGCGGCAAAGTGGTTTGGGCCGGTCGCATGGGGGCAGCTCGCGATTGTGCTTACGGGTGTGCAGCTCATCTCTATGATCGCTGATGGGTTTTACGGCGCCGTATTAAAATTCGTGTCAGACGCCAGCGCTCGACAGGATCCGGCCTCCGCGCGTATCGGCTGGCACTTCGGTTGGCTGTCGATCCTGGTTCTGTTTTTCCTGTCAGCACTGCTTGGCATTTCCTCTTTCGCCGGTTATTCTTCGGATTTGCTGCCCGTGTGGATCGTACTGGCCGTCATTCTCGCCACTGCCCGGGGATGGCGGGCGGTATTCGACGGCGGATTCAGGGGACACCAGCAGTTCAGGGCGCCAGCCATTGCCGGTATAGTCTGTTCGGCGACAATGGCAGGCGCCATTATTGCGCTTTCAGCTGTTGGCTACCGGGTTACGGCGTATCTTGCTGTGATGGCCGCGGGCACGCTGCTCAATTCGGCGTGGCTGGCGATGGTGTATCGGAATCAGATCCTGCAAGGCAGATCACAGGTCGAATCTGGGCACGCGCCTGATAGCAATGACTTCGTCCGATATGCCATGCCGTTGGCGTTCCGGGGCTTAGCCGCCTTTTTGTTTATTAAAGTTAACGTCTGGATACTGGGAGATCTAGCCACGAAGTACGATACCGGGCAGTTCCGGCTGGCCGATCAGTTTATCACCATACCCACCCTGGTACTTTCAGCGGTACTCGCCGCGATAACGCCTCGGCTGGCCCAGGCGCAGCTTGAGGGGCACGCGCATCTTTCGATGATGCTGAGTAAGGTGTATGGGTTCATGCTGGTGCTCACACTGCCCCTGGCGATCTTTTTCTGGTGGAACGGGCCGCTGATTACGTGGCTCTTTCCCGAGTACGGGCCCGCCAGCGAGATGCTGCGGTACTTTGCGCCTGCCATGGTAGTGCAGGGGGTAGGCTATGCTGCGTCAGTGTTGCTTGTCCAGGGGGGGCATCCCGGGGCTGCTTTCTTTCTTACACTTTTTCCCGGCATTGCCAACGTAGCTGCGGCCTACTTCGGGTTCAAATGGAACGGCGTTTTCGGGCTAACCCTGGGCACCGCAGTGGTTCACTTCATCACCTATACCGCTACGATCATCGTAGCTCACCGGCTGCTCAGGCTGCCGTTCCGCATCCGATTCAGTTAAACTGAAACCTCCTGGAAAAGAAAAGACCCCCGGCTGCTGGTCCGGAGGTCTAATCTTGAGGTTAGGAGGTTTGGGAGATCGCTGCTTGGACGATCTCTGTTGAAGTTTGGCCACCCTTTTGAGGGGGAGGTCTTGCTTGCTGCTGATTATAGGACAGGGGTTTCGCGAGGAGGTTCCATAAGGCGAAAGATTTTTTCTATTTTTTATCCGTCAGCTGCAGCTTTTTAAGTGATTCTTCTATAACATCAGCAGAATCAATGCCTTCCGTGCTAGTTTCCAGTATCACATTTTCCTTGAAACCCACTCGAACACAGTCTCCAAGCTCGAAAAACTGTCGAAGCTCAGGAAATTTATCGAGCAGGTGGAACCAGGCATCGGAATAGGTTTTAACCTTTACCACGTTTCTCTCTGTTCCTGATATTGCGGAATCAACCCAGACGTTGTTTTCCAGCCGGAAAGTCTTATCACCGACTGTTCGTTCTGATACTGCGGGCAAGTTCGGAGCGCTAACTACATCGGCAGATTTCATGGAACTGAGGCGCCTGGCTGTCTGTACGGCCACTGCCCCGGATTCCGCTTTCAGGGCCGAACCGCCCGAAAGTCCTAAATCCTGGCTGCGGCCTTCGGCTATCGGTGGCGCGTAAAAGCGCATCCTTTGGTCTTGCTGGACCATCCGCTGCTCGTCGACTGACTTGTCTTCCATGGCCAGGTAGGATGTGTATGGAGTAACGATATCGTACTTTTTTGCCAGGTTCGTGATCTCAGTTTTCAGCTCCTCGTTTTCACCTGACATCCGCACCTGGTCCAGCAGCCACGCCACTTTTCGCGTAGCCCAGAGTTTTTCGACGAAGGTGTGCCCGTGCTCAGCTTCGGGCATCGTCTTTTGAAACTCGTAAATCTTCTGCTGGCCGGCCAAAGTTCCGGTAAGGGTTATGGTAGTGTGGCCGGGTTTACGGTACTTGCCAAAAACAGAGACGTCCGTGCCATAGAAAAGATCCGGCAGTTCAGGGGGAAAAACTTCTGTGGCATCCACGCCAGGGATTTCCAGCTTTGCATTGACCAATGCGGGCCGGCTTACCTTGTCGAAAAACCTGCTGATGGGAACTTCCAGGTCAGTTTCCGGCGCTATGTAAT
>JAKFFN010000025.1:0-9065 GCA_036675025.1 Candidatus Sumerlaeales bacterium
GCCGCGGCGGCCTGGCTTCGGGTAACAATGCAGCCGGGGGTTTTGGTTTATGATTAGTGTGGGGCTTTATGAGCCTGAGATTCCTCCGAATACGGGTAACGTGGCGAGGACGTGCGCAGCCACTGGAGCGCCTCTTCATATCGTGGGACCGGCGAAATTTCGTATGGATGACGCCGCCGTGAAGCGGGCTGGCCTGGATTACTGGCCTCACGTAAAGCTGACCCAGCATGCGGGATTTGAATCGTTTATAGAGTCACTGCCGGCTGCGGCCAGGATTCTCTGTTTTACCACGAAGGCTACGCGGTTGTACACTGCTTGGGAGTATCGGCCTGACGATGTATTGCTGTTCGGGCCGGAGACGCGGGGTTTGCCGCAGGAGATCCGGGAGGCTTATGCGGAGACATGTCTGAACATTCCGATTTTCACGCCTGCGGTCAGGAGCCTGAACCTGGGCAATGCGGTGAGCATCGTTCTTTATGAAGCTATACGGCAACTGGGCGGCGTGGGAGTACGTAGAGAATGAGCCTCGCTGTCAGGGTGCAAGCGTTCAACTCAAAGAAAAAGCCGCGGCCAGACTTAAGTCCGGCCGCGGCGATTATGTTTCGCAAACTTAGCGAAAAAGTACTAGTTCAGCTTTATCACGCCGTGGCCGATGGCAGCGCCGTTTTCTACGCGGCTAACGGAGCCACTGGCTTCGATGACCTTTAGAGCATCGATGTACTTGCCGGCATCTTTGACCGCCGGGATCTGGTTTGTTACCTGTTTCGCCGTGTCGAGGATCGCACTAACGTTGGCGTATTGAACCATGTTGCCATTAGCACTGATGCTGTGACTAAGAGCCTTCAGCGATTCGCCATTGGCCAGGTTTGTTCCGGCGTTGGCCTCGACAGCAGCGGAGAGGGCCGATTTCGTAGAGCCGATGATGAAGAAATCCGGCGTAAGGACAAAGCCCGGGGTGAAGCCCATAAGGGCCGGGTTTTCCAGGTACTTGATGGTCTGCCCGCTGACTTCTTCCGAGGTGAAGCCAGGCGCGGAGGTCTGGCTATCAGCACTCTGGGCCGCGAGAGCATTTGTCGCGAGACGCTCCAGGCTATCTACAACCTTTTTCATCTTGGCTGCGTCGGCGACACCAAACATGATGGTCGCATCCACCCGCGGAATTAAACCAGCAAACTCTACCTCGTTAATGGCAATGCCGGCTTCGTTGCTCATTGCCGGGATAAGGTCGTTCTCAACAGAGAAACCAAGGATGGTTTCTGCGCTCTTGATCTTATCCTGCAGGCCGGGCGCTGCTTCTTCGCTGTCCGCGTCTGCTTTGGCCGCATCCGCAATGCCCATAACCAGGTCATAAAGAGATTTGGCATCAAACAGACTGGTTGCTGCCGTTACCATTGTTGAGTCGGGAACGTAGTTGAGAACCTTTAATGGTTTATCGCCAGGGTTCTTTACGAGCAGGCTGTCGGCGGCCCCTTCCTTCAAGATGCCGTAGCTGTAGGAAGCTATCTCTTTGGGTTCAAAATTAACGCTGGCGCCGTAATAGGACATGGGCGCAAAGTCGTCCATGAGTGCTTTAAGAGATTTATTGAAGCCTGCCGATGCGTCGTCGCCCGACTGCATCTTCATGGCGAGGTCCTGGTTTCCGTAGACGTAGAGTTCGCCCTTTTCAGCTACCAGTGCGGCATCGATCTTTTTGTAGTTTTCTGATGCAGCTACGGTGTCAGCTCCGGGCGCGGCGGCCTTTGAGCGATCGATGATCTGTTTTACCGGTGCCTCGCCACTGCCAATGATAAAGAGGCCTGTGGTGCGTGCGAATACAAACTCTTTGTCGTCACCGGAATCAAAGGTTTTGATTTTTACGCCCTGGTAGTCTGACTCCGTAATGGCTGACGTGCTAGCCGAGTCCGCTGTTTCGGTATCTGTGGATTCATCATCGCCCGCCGCAGCCTGGGCCGCGGCCTTCTCTGCCAGGTCAAGAATCTTGGTCAGTTTTTCCTCGTCAGTAACTTTGAAAACGCCAGCAACAGACATCTTGTCGTCACCAGTGCCCGGCTCAACGTACAGATCCATGGCGCCGAAGACCTGGCTGAGGGTTGCCCCGTCGATTTTAAAGCCGAGGCTGCTTTCTACGATTCCAAGTTCCTTGCGGAAATTGGCGACTTTGCCCTCGACCTCGGGCATAGCCATTACCTTCTTGTAAGCATCATACAGTGCATTGGCTTCCCATGCGCTCCAAAAGGCAGGTGAATCCGGAATGCTGATGATATAGGCACTTTCTGCGGGGACCAAATTCGGGTTCGCAACCTCCGCCGAAGCGGGCTGTGCACCCAGCCACGCGAAAGCGGCGACTGCTGCGCAAGTCGCGGTGAATCTACGCGGGCGCCGCAAGTCTACCGTGTTCATAGATGTTTCTCCTGATCTGTATAGTGTTACCAAATTAACCTTGTGTCAGACAGGTGGAACACCACCCGGTTCCGCGAGCAAGTGGAAAATCGTTGGGAATTTGCGCAGGTGCAGGGGCAATTTTTTGTCACTGATAATACTTGCTAGTGGCTATTGGATAACAATGAATCACCCCGTTTATAGCTATGGCGATTTCTTACCAGTTCCCCGTTGCCCTGTGTCTAGGCGCACTCTTCTTTTGCGGACCCGTGTGGTCCCAGGAAGAAACGACCGGAAGCGCTTCGGCAGACAAGCCTACTACAGTCGCCAAGGAAGAGAAGTTTCCGCACCTGATCCCGCAGTTTGTTTGGGGACCAGACGGCGAATACAAAATGCAGGTCAGCGGTGAGACCCGAATCCGCGCGGAGTATCGGGATAACTTTGATCT
Source organism: Candidatus Sumerlaeales bacterium (assembly GCA_036675025.1). GTDB lineage: Bacteria > Sumerlaeota > Sumerlaeia > Sumerlaeales > Sumerlaeaceae > JAKFFN01. The sequence goes on from JAKFFN010000025.1 coordinate 2,828, forward strand.
CCGCAGTTCCCGTGACCGCAATGACGGCCTGGCCTTTACCCGCACTTTTGTAAACTTTGATGTCGTTTATCGTGATTGCGTTCGAGCGTTTGTGCAAATCCTCGACGCCCGGGAAATTGATTCTTATCTGTACCAGGGGCAGGAATCTCATGTTGACCTGCACCAGGCGTACCTTGAGTTTCCACTTACGGGCAAAGAAGGGCCGTGGTCACTTCGCGCAGGGCGGCAGGAGATGCCTCTGGGCCGTGAAAAGACGTGGAGCGATAACAGCGGCTGGAGCAACCTGCGCCGGCGCTATGATGGCGTAAAAGCCATGTACCGCACGGAAAAGCTGGATGCGGACCTTTTTGTAATGATGCCCAACTACTATGAACGCCGCCGCGGTGATGGAGAGTACACCAGCCGCGGCCGCCCCCGCACCGAGGAATTCTTTTACGGGGCGTACCTGACGTCACGGCACTTTGAACCTCACACTATAGAAAGCTACTTCCTGGGGCTTTCTGATAGAGAAGACCGCCGTACGTTTAACCCGGACCGCCGTGGCGAGGATGGCACCTATGGCAGCGAACACCGCTACACGATTGGCTCGGCCATCTATGGTCCGCTGTATGAGGATGAATGTGGCGAGTTGACGTATTATGCGGAAGGGGCGTTCCAGTTCGGGCGGTACGCGTCAGACCGGGTGCGGGCTTATTTGTTCCGGGGCCAGGTTGCCCATGAATGGAAGCGTCCGTGGAAACCGACCTTTGGGCTAGTGGGAACACTGGCCAGCGGCGACCGCGACCCTGACGATGGTACGGCAGGAAGCCTGGATATACTTTTTGGAACTACCCATTCGCCATATGGAATTATGGACGTGGTTCGGCCACGCAACCTGCGGGAGCTTGGACTTATTGGCAGTATTCAGCCCACTGATAAACTTAAAGTTCAGCTGGAAGGGCATGCCTATTGGCTTGATAGCAAGACCGATGGCTGGAGCAACCTGCCGGGACAATCGAGCCTGCGCGACCGCACAGGTAATAGCGGACGGGAAATAGGGCAGGAAATCAGCCTGGTGGCGGAGTACGAATACAGCAAGTACATGTCGTTTGAAGCCGGGGCGGCGCATTTCTTTCCGGGTTCATTTCCGGCCAGCCAGGGCAAGAACGATGGGGCGAATTTCTTTTATCTGCAGACGAGGTTCAGGTTTTAGGGGGGCTGGGCCATGGGCGGCTTGTTGTTCTGGCGCGTGAGTGGGTGGATTAGATGCGGGTGGGATACTTGCTGAAGCGGTTTGGAAGCCCGGCTAAAGCCGGCTGAAAGTTTTTATTTTTAGGATGCTACACGAATAGGACCTATAAGACCTATAGGACCTATAGGCAGGATAAGGATAGGCCGGCGTGCCATGCTGAAGCGGGTTGGAAGGCCGGCTGAAGTGGTCGTTGCAGTAAGGTTTATTAAAGGAATTCTTGACGCAATTTCAGCGTAGGGGGAACCTCATACGCATCGTTAACTGGGGGGATTGATCTATGGGGTTTAAAGTCGGTATTTTGGCACTGGTAGTTGCCCTTTTCACGACTATGAGCAATGCCCAATACGCTGTTACGCTTCAGCCTGATGTGCCGCAGGACTGGGAAGCTGATGTAACCCCTCCCCCGCCGGATGAGTGGATGAATAATATGCCTCGCGGGCCGCTGCCGCGGGCACTTCCGGGGCATCCGCTCCGAGTGTTTTACCTGGTCCCGTCAAATCGTACCGCGCAGCCAGACGCTATCCCGCGCATTCAAAGCCACATTGTCACTTTAAAAGACTACTTCCGCGAACAGATGGAACGGAACGGCTTCGGGCCGAAGACGATCTCCTTTGAGACCGAGGCCGACGGAGTTACGCCGAAGATTCATGTTGTTAACGCTCCTAATTTGGATAGCTACTACCGGGCAGTGCCATGGCCGAGGGTGTATGAAGCGGCACAGGCGGCGGGATTGCCGGTCTGGCGGCCGGGCGAGGTATGGCTTGGAATTTACGAGGCACACCTTATGAATCCGGATGGATCAGTTTCCGGGAATTTCAACGGTGGCTCGAACCAGGGTTCGGGAAGCTCTGCCGGTCTGGGACTGACGTGCTCCAATTCCCTGGCCCATTCTTCACTGGATTACATGACCAGCGATACCGCCTACAATGGAAAAGTGCTGCCGGAGCTGGGACCGTACCCTATGGTGTACGGGGTTACTGCACCGACATTTGAAGGGACCACCATTGGTAACCTGGCTAGCGTACGGCTTGGAGTGGTGTTTCATGAACTTGCCCATGGCTATGCCCTTGAGCATGACTTCCGCAATGACCTGAACTTTTATGGTAACCTATTGGGCAATGGGTTCCGGGGCATCAGGTCGTGGGTGGAGCCTCAATACAGGTTTGATGAAGAATGTCGACTTGGTTATGCCAGTGCGCTTGTTTTGAGCGTTAACCGATACTTTAATGGCGACCAGACTTATACGGATAATGCAGCCCCACTGGTTAATGCGCAGACGCTGGGCAGCGTGGTGCCAGTCAACGGGCTGCTGCCTTTCAGGTTTACAGCCACAGATACAAGCGGCATGGCTGCAGCTACACTGCTGCTTAATGACAATGTTATAGATGAGGTGGCCCTTTCGAGCACCTCAGTGGACCACACCTTTCATACGCCGTATTATGAACCTGGCGTTACAAACCAGTATAAGGTTTGCGTGTTTGACGTGCAGGGTAATAAACGTACGCTATCTATCGGGCTCACGCCAGTGGCAGGCTCTAACCGGGCTCCTAGACCATTTGCGTGGATAAAGCCTGAGACAGGTGACATTGAAACGACATTTTCCATGCGGTCGGGTTTTTCGCAGGACCCGGACCACAGCATTTCACAGCTTACGGTGGAGTGGGATCTGAACGGGGATGGCACGTTTGATACCGCGCCAGCGCCGACGTTTGATCTTCAGCACCAGTATGACATACCAGGTACGTACATGGTGAGATGCCGGGTCACTGATCCGGCCGGAGCGGCTTCGGTTTCCACGCCCATTGCCGTTAAGGTTGTGGGTCCGGATTCAAGAGTGGAGGGATGGGAATTGTTCTAGCTGCGCTAGTCCATTTCCAGAGGATTTACCTTTTCCACATCCTCGCCACTGTCGTTGATTTCTTTCAGCCGCTCGTCAAAAAGGGCATTCAGGCGGGCCTTCTTTGCATCCTGTTCTGACTGGAACTTGTTAAATTTCTCATTGGCCTGGCCGGGACGCTGACGCACTTTTTTCAGTGCGTCTTCATAGCGATCACCCGTGGATTCTTCGATCAGCGGCTTTCGTTCTTCAAGCACAGCACCGGTTTTGCGCTCTACGATGAGGATCGACTGACAGCATGGGCATGTAACATTCAGTGTATCGGCCATGGCTAACTCCTGCAAATTCGTTCTGTTTCTTGAGCTATACTACCTGAGAGACCAGTAGCCGTTCAGGGGGCGTGCGTCAAGGGCGAGTAGTGGAACCTAGAGATTCCAGTCGGCCAGTACCTGTTCTGCAGTCACCTGGCGGCCGTACTCGCTGATTTCGAAGGCCTCCGCGTACTTAACTTCGGCGCCCGCTGAACCCAGCCGCCGCTCCAGCTCGTGCCGGGTCATCTCGGCTATGCGAACGTCGCGAGGGCCAAGCCACTCGGATAGCCATTCCAGGCGTTGCGCTTCTTCTTCGGGGACTCCTTCAGTCCGGCCATCGATCCAGGGTAGCCACTCGTAAACCTGTGATGCGTGGCAATGCAAAGCCCGCAGTTTCTGGTCGTAGACTGCGTCAATGGCTACAACCACATCTGGGCTGAAGATTATCGGCCGCGAGAACCCGTCGGACATTAGCAGGATGACAGGCTGACGCCCGGGTATGGGCGCATCCGGGCATACATGGGGCACCCGGACCAGGTAGCTGCAGTCTTGCACGATCTGGCCGGTAATGCGGTGATCAGGGTGGTAGTCCCACGGGCGGTGGGTGATTATGTAATCTGGAGCGAACTTGCGGATGGTGCGTATGAACCGCCAGCGGGTGGCGAGGTCAGGCTGGATTTCGGCGTCGGGGATGTCGAGCACCAGGCTTTCCACGCCAAGGATTTTAGCGGCAGCCGCGGCTTCCTGTTTTCGTCGGGAAAGAAGAGGATGTCCCTCTTGCTTATGGTGCCCCTTATCGCCGTTTGTGGCTGAAACAAAGCGGACAGTGTGCCCTGCCGCCGCCAGCATGGTTGCGGTTCCGCCGCACTTGATCTCACAGTCGTCGGGATGGGCGCCAATGGCCAGTATTTTCATAATCACTTACCCTTCTACGGGGGCAGAGGAGACTAGTGTTCGCGTTTGCCGCCCTCGATCAGCCTCTGCATCACAATGAACAGAAGGAGAAGTGCCGCAATTCCAATCTTTGTCCACCAGGAATTGAGGGTTCCTTCAAAAGCAATGGCCGTCTGGATGATACCGAAAATCAGCAGCCCGCGGTGCTTGGGCTTCTGCTTCTTGACCAGCTCACCGCTCACGGCCTTGCTCGCCTTGTTCGCGGCGACCTTGGCGTGGCGCTTCGCGGACTTCGCCTGCTCCTGGACGGAGTGGATGATCCCCGCTTCGCCGAGCCGCTGGGCAACCGCGTCCACATGGCCCGGGGCGCTCTGGAGTGTGCGGTGCACGGCGTCGGAGGCGTGGCCGATCTGGTCCGAAAGCTTCGGCAGGTACTCCACGACCACCCGGTCGCGCGCGTTGGCGATCACCGGTGTCGCCTTGTCCAGCGCCTCGTGCAGGCGGGGGGTGGCGCCCTCAACGGCGTCGTTGATCTTGGGTGCGAGGTGTGCGAGTCCGTCCTGGAGACGCGGGGTTACCGTCGCAACGCCGTCGGCGAGATTGTAGGCCGCCGACTTGAGCCCCTCCTGGATCTTGGGAGAAGCGGTATCCAGGCCCTGCTGCAGGCGCGGAACGGCCCAGTTGACGGCTGCTTCAACCCGCGGGGTTGCCCAGTCCTTGGCGGTCTCTACTCCGGTGCTGACTGAATGCTCCAGCTCACGGGCAATACGATCCGTTTTCTTCACAACTACCTCCCGATTAATGTGACGATTCTGCTGTTAGCCTACGTGGCCCAGACCTCACCGGCTATTCTTCAGGCCGATTATGGGCGGATTTCACCCAGCGCGGAACTGGCGGACCGGCCCTATGTGCAGGGGCCCGTCATGGAAGAATAGGGCCTATGACTGCCATCGCAACTGCAAAAGCAACCATTCACACGAGCATGGGCGACATTGTCGTCAATCTCTTCGGCAACCACGCCCCCAAGACCGTCGAGAACTTCGTCGGACTTGCCACGGGCGAGAAGGCCTGGACCCACCCGGAGTCCGGCGAGGACAAGACCGGGACGCCGCTCTATGACGGCACCATCTTCCACCGCATCATCAAGGACTTCATGATCCAGGCGGGCGATCCCCTCGGCCGTGGCGTGGGCGGCCCGGGCTACAAGTTCGACGACGAAATTCACCCCGAACTGACCTTCAACGAGCCCTACAAGCTGGCCATGGCGAACGCCGGCATCCAGATGGGCCGCGGCACCAACGGCTCGCAGTTCTTCATCACGACGATCCCCACCGGCTGGCTGCAGGGCAAGCACAGCATCTTCGGCGAGGTGGCAGACGATGAGTCCAAGAAGGTTGTTGACGCCATCGAGGGTGTCCGCACCGGAATGGGCGACCGCCCGGTCGAGGACGTCACCATCAACAGCATTGACGTAGAAAAGCTCTAAGCCCAGCGCATGAGCTACGGAATTCCGGCGGCAGAGCCGTCCGCGCAGATCCCGGTGTGCCCCCGGCACCCGGACCGGCCCGCCTATGTGCGCTGCCAGCGTTGCGGGCGCCCTGCGTGCCCCGACTGCCAGCGGGCGGCCGCCGTCGGATTCCAATGCGTTGACTGCGTCAACGAAACAAAACGTACGACGCCGGCGGTCAAGACCGTCTACGGCGGCGCCGTGACCACCGGAAAACCCGTGGTTACGCTGTCCCTCATCAGTCTGTGTTCCCTGGTCTTTGTGCTCCAGTGGCTGGTCCCCAACGACGGGATCTACCGGAACCTGGCGTTCGCAACTGTCTATGCCAGCCCGGAGTACGGGGTCTTCGAACCCTGGCGGATGGTGACCTCCGCTTTCCTGCATTCCCAGGGATTCATCCTCCACATCGTGCTCAACATGTACATGCTGTGGGTGTTTGGCCAGGCGCTCGAGCCTCT
>JAKFFN010000192.1:0-8927 GCA_036675025.1 Candidatus Sumerlaeales bacterium
AAGTTGTAGAGGTCTTCATCGCGGTAGAGGAATTCCATATCGTGACGCTCAAGCATGGCGCGCTCTACGGATTCCGTGCTGCTGAAGCGTGTTTCAAAACTGTTGCCGCTGCGAAGGTTGCGCAGGCGAACCTGAACGAAAGCGCGAAGGTTGCCGGGGGTGCGGTGCTGAGATTCCATAACCGTGTGGGGATCGTCGTTATAGAGGATGACCATGCCTTTGCGGATATCGTTAGCGTTCATGCGATTAGCCCCGGAAATAATAAAGTTAGACTGCCAGAAACAAAAATGGAGCTCACGACCAGGATTGAACTGGTGACCTCGTCCTTACCAAGGACGTGCTCTACCAACTGAGCTACGTGAGCAACCGTCTGGCTACTACAGGACGCCTGAAAAAAACATTCAGCGGAATTGAACGGCGTATGAGCAGACCTGTAGGCTTCAGCTTATGACTACTTCTACAGAAGCCAAACTGTTCGAAATCAAGACCGTATGGCACGATGCGGGACGGGTATATCTCCTGGACCAGACTCTGCTGCCCCTGGAGGAACTGGTACTGGAAATTACTACGGTTGAAGAGATGTGGGATGCAATTAAGCGACTGGCGGTGAGGGGCGCGCCGGCCATTGGGGTGGCTGCAGGATTCGGCGCCTGGATTGCTGCCCGCAACGCGGCGGCGGTCGGTAGCGATGTGAGAGGTGCCATTCTAAGTGCCTGCGATTACCTGGCTACCAGCCGACCGACTGCTGTGAACCTGTTTTGGGCGCTTGATCGTATCAAGGCATTTGTTGAACGGCACAGCAGTGCGTCAGGCCGGGCGCTGGCGGAACTTGTTTTAACTGAAGCCGAGGCCATTCGATCAGAGGATTTGGAATCCTGCCACAACATTGGCCGTCACGGGGCGGAGTTGATCACGAATGGCGAGACGCTTCTTACCCATTGCAACGCCGGCGCACTGGCTACATCAGGCTTCGGTACGGCGCTGGCACCGATGTTCTGGGCTGCGCAGGTGCAGGGGAAGCAGATTGCGGTGTTTGCCGATGAGACGCGGCCGCTGCTGCAGGGGTCCCGGTTGACGGCATGGGAACTGCAGAAGGCAGGAATCCCGGTAACGCTGATATGCGACAATATGGCTGGAAGCGTGCTGGCGAGTGGGAAGGTTCAGCGGATTATAGTTGGTGCGGACCGGATCGCCGCAAACGGTGATGCCGCCAATAAAATTGGTACCTATCCCCTTGCTGTACTTGCCCGCTATCACGATGTGCCGTTTTACGTGGCTGCGCCGTTCTCTACCATTGATGCGGCCACCGCCACCGGCGCAGACATTCCAATTGAAGAGCGGTCTCCCCAGGAAGTTGCACAGGTTGGCAGCACTGTTACGGCTCCCTCAGATATCAACGTGTACAACCCCGCGTTTGATGTTACCCCGGCTGAACTTATAACGGCATATATTACAGACAGAGGCGTGTTTGAGCGCATCGAAAATGGGCAAGGTTTAAACCCGGAATCAGACAGTTGATATTTGAAGAGCCGTTCAAACATTTTTATTGATATCTGGTATCGCAAACCCGGTGAATTACGTGATTTACAAATGGTTGATGTTACAGCTGTAACCTGCCCCATTACAATAGAGGTTCGAGACTGGAGATATAGACGCTCCGGCCGCGAGAGGAGACTAGTTTGCTGAAACGTTCGTTGCGGTTAGTGATTGCCGGAACCGCCATGGCCATGCTGACCGGGTGTGTTGTCCTCGGCGACAAGCTGGACCAGTTCCGGTGGACCTTTATGACGCTGCCGCTTTACGTATTTGATAACGTCGCCGGCTACAATCATCCTGTACAGCCCCCCGTTGTTGAGGAGAAGGTGAACCTGGCTATCGCGGTCAGTGGCGGCGGCTCGCGCTCGGCTGTGTTTAGCGCCGCGGTGCTGGAGCAGCTGGCTTATATCCCTGATCCGCGTCACCCGGGGCGGACAGTGCTTGATGGCGTGGATGTGATCAGCGGCGTGAGCGGCGGCAGCCTTTCGGCAACCTACTTCTCCCTCTACAAACCTGCGGATTTCTCGAACCAGGACGTTAACGTCGAGTTCTTCTCCCGCTATAAATCCAATATGACCACGGACTTCCACATGCGCGGGGTGGCACACTACCTCAGCCACCCATGGGAAGCCGTTAGCAAGTATTACACGAGGTATCGCTTTGCGCAGACACTTGGCGAAACCTTTGACCAGCATATTTTTAAAGGCAGCACCTTCGGCCACCTGCACGAACGCGAACTGGCCGGTGAAGCTCCTGTTACGTTGATCAACGCAACATCGCTTGATACCGGTAAGAAGTTTCTGTTCACGAACCTGAACGTCCATGAAAACTGGGCGTTTGATCCGGCGGGGCTGATTGGACGTCTGCCGCAGGTAGCGCCCGCAGGTGATCAGCAGGGTCTGGCCGTAATGGCTAAGGCTATGGGCACCTCGGTGTTTCAGCCATTTGGGTTCGATTCGATCAACAGCGACATCAGCGCCTTCCGCCTGTCTCATGCGGTGGCGGCATCGTGTGCGTATCCGGTTATTCCCGGTCCTACAGCGCTTATCAACTATGCGCAGACGGGCTATGTGCACCTGGCTGACGGCGGCATAAATGATAACAGCGGCATCGACAGCGTTGTGGGGCTTTACCTCGGACACCTGGCCAAGGCCAGCAAGAGCAAGAAGCTGGTGGTACTGGCAATTAACGTATCCAGCAAGCCTGAACCGAAAGAAACCCAGGATCCGGATGGCTACGTGAGCAGCATTGAGTATGCTGACCGCGCATCGGTGACAATGGGAACGCGTGCTCACACGCTGGCGTCGGTGCTCTATGATGCGCCGCATGCGGTTAACATTATTCCGATTAACCTGACGGACGCAAGCTACCACAAACAATATGAAAGCGAAATGACAATGCTTGCGATCAGCGAGCGTGACGCGTTGACGCTGCTGAATGCGGGTGTTGAGCTAGTGGGGCGTAACCGGGACGTGATTACTAACGCGTTGCGGTAAGGTAATATGAGTCGGTGGAGTACAATTGAACCACCTGTTGATGGCTATACCTTTGATAACCAAGTAAACACAGCAGCGCTTAAAGCGGCCTTTCCCAGACTCTGCGTGGTGCTAGTGTGGTTTTTCACCCCGTGGTTTTTTATTTGGGACAAGCAAACATCAGGCGTCGGATTTTTTAATCCGACGCTTTTTCTTTTTTTTGTGTGGTGTGCTGGATTTCTGGCACTTGTATATTGGGCATTAAGAAAGAAGGTTCCCTGCCCCAGATGCGGCGAACACTTAAAGGTACGCAGACTTGGGGAAGAAGAGGACCGGTTCAGAGTTTGTGACCAGTGTATGATCCGAGGGTCTACGTGGGATAATGGTGGATGAGACTTGATGGATGAGTGGGATGCGGTGCGGTGGATTGCTAAAGCGGTGGAAAGCCCGGCTAAAGCCGACTCGGGGTTCGAGGCGGCTTTGTTACACCCCGCCTAAAGGCGGGTGCAAAGACTGGCCGGCTAAAGCCGGCTATAACGCGAGCTAAGAGTGGAAGTGCCGAGAATACCGGGTGGGAGGATGTTGACGATGCAAGTGAAGTTAGACGTTGGTGGGCAAGGTGCGATAACATCGTCGGCAGGATGCCAACGGTACGTTGTATGCCGCGCTTATGCTGGTGATGATCTTTTACTAATTTATTGCCATGCGCTGTGGCTGGGGGTTCATATCCTTACTCTTACATGATTACTGATGATGACATAGCCGTGACCGAAAAGCCGCAGGTGATTTTGACTCTGCCCGCTTATAATGAAGCTGAGAACCTGCGTCCTCTTATTGAGCATGCGGTGCGGGTGTTTCGGGATCATGGGTTGAACGGCCGGATTGTTGTGGTAAATGACGGTTCAAGCGATGCAACAGCGGACGTGCTTGCTGCGCTGCATGAGGAGTTTGGCGTGCAGGTGATTACGCATCCGCAAAACCGGGGACTGGGTCAGGCTATTATGACGGGTTTGCGGGGAGCGACCGAGGTATCAACTTCGCCTGATGATATTATTGTCTGCATGGATGCGGACAATACCCACTCGCCCGAGTACATCCCGGGCATGGCGCGAAAAGTATGGGATGAAGGTTACGATATTGTTATCGCCAGCCGATACCAACCGGGCAGCAAGGAGATGGGAGTGCCGCCGTTTCGGCTGTTGCTGAGCCGCACCGCCCGGTACGTATTCCAGGCGATATTGCGTCTGCCGGGGGTGCGTGATTACACATGTGGATTTCGCGCGTACCGGGGGAAGCTGATCAGTGAGGCCCTTGAACGGTATGGCGATGGGCTGATTAGGCGTGAGGGATTTGCTTGTACGGATGAGCTGCTGGTGCGGTTGAGCCATATGACGGACCGGATAACGGAGGTGCCGTTTGTGTTGCGGTATGACCAGAAGCGGAGCCGGAGTAAGCTGCCGCTATTTAAGACGATCTGGGAGACGCTGAAGCTTTTGAGGGAGACACGGGATTAGTTTGGGGGGGTGCGTGGATAGGTGACGATTTTTGACACAAAGGCGCGAAGGCGCGAAGAAGAACAAAAGAAAGAAAAGCAGGACACAAGAAGCACAAAAGGCGCTGCGCGCCAAAAAGGCACAAGAGACAACGGCACAGTGCGGATTGTAATTTGCGGAACTTTTATCGGTTCTTTGCAAAGGTCTGTGAAAACTTCGTCGGCAGAATGCCAACGCTACTGCAGAATGCCGACGCTACTGCAGAATGCCGACGCTACCTGAGGATGCCAATGCTACCTGGGTGCTTTATCCAGCCCGGTTTCTTTGCGGAGGGTTGCGACTTCGTTTTTCTTGAGGACGCGGTAGCCGCCTAGTTTCATGTCGCCGAGGGTGATCTTGCCTTCGCGAACTCGCATAAGGCGGCGTACATCGAGGCCGACGGCTTCGCACATGCGGCGGGCCTGGCGCTTTCGGCCTTCTTTGAGAACAATGCTCAGAACAGTTACGGGACCGCGCTCTTCTATAACTCGCACAGTGGCTTTGCGGGTTACCTTGCCGTCGATCTCTACGCCTTCGCGCATCTGGATGAGATCGTTCTCAGAGGGAACGCCATTTACCGTGATCTGGTATTCTTTTTCGATCTCAAACTTTGGGTGGGTGAGGCGATAGACGAGATCACCATCATTGGTTAACAGGAGCAGGCCTTCGGAATCGCGGTCCAGCCGCCCGACGGGCACGACTCGCTCACGGATGCCATGGAGAAGGTCGGCAATGGTTTTGCGGCCTTCTGGATCGCTTAAGGTGGTAACGTATCCGCGGGGCTTGTTGAGCACATAGTAGGCAGGAGGGCGCTTGCGCTGGGGAAGCTTAATGGGCCGGCCATCGACTAATATCTTGGAACGGCCGGGTTCTATGCGCTGGCCACCAGTGGTGGCTACAACGCCATCAACGGTTACCCGGCCTTCTTCAACGAGGGCACTGCCGCCACGGCGTGAGCACAGGCCTGCCTCGGCCAGGAATTTCTGCAGGCGAACGGTGTCTGATACCGTTGGACTTCCGGAAGGCTTTTGGCCTCTCCGCTTTGGAATGTTTTTAGTCATAAGAGCGTTCCGCCCAACAAACCTCTGGATACATAATCTATTTCTATGAACCGACTTTCTCCGGAATTGGAAAGCTTTTTTAGCGAAGCACAGGGCCTTGTAGATGAAGCCTTACGCAAGATTATTGCCCCAAAGAAAGAACCGATTGCGAATCTGGATGATGGCATAGCCTATAGCCTGGGACTGGATCCAGAGGGAGAGAATTCGGGCAAGCGCATACGTCCTTTGCTTTGCCTGCTGGTATGCCGGGAACTGGGCGGTGATGCCCGGCCTGCGCTACCCTTTGCGTCGGCTATTGAGCTGATGCACAACTTCTGCCTCGTACATGATGACATTGAAGATGGCGACGAAGTGCGCCGGGGCCGGCCGGCGGTATGGATGAAGTATGGTCTGCCGCATGCCATTAACATTGGCGACTACCTGTTTACGAAGGTGTTCGAGGCGCTGCTGATGGACAGCTACAGCTCGCCGCCAGACAGAATGGTGCGGCTGTTTGAACTGATGCGATCGACACTGGACCATACTCACCGTGGCCAGGCCCTGGACATGAACGCCCGCGAGGGCCGGATAGACGTGGACCATTACATGACACTGGTAACGGAGAAAACCGGGCACTATCTGGCGGCGCCGCTGGTGGCCGGGGCGATCTGCACGGATGCGGATGCGAGCGTTGGTGCGGCGCTTAACACGTTTGGTCTGATGATCGGGCCGATGTTCCAGATTCGCGATGACGTGATCGACCTGACCCATGGCAAGGGGCGGAACTCCATCGGCAATGATATCCGTGAAGGCAAACGCAGCTTCCTGGTGGCGCATGCGTTTGAGCATGCGAGTAACGAAGATCAGAATAGGCTGATGGCAATACTGGACCTGCCGCGCACCGATACGACGGATGAAGACGTGCAGGCGGCGCTGGGAATATTTGACAAGTGCGGCGCGATGATGGCCGCGGATGAGCGTTGTGATGACCTGAAACAGAAGGCGATCACGGCGCTGCAGCCGCTGCCCGCGAACCTGCAGACGCGGCTGCTGGAAGTGACTGAGTACCTGACGGCGCGCACGGTGTAAGGACAGTTCCTGTGGAACACGTGGCAGAAGGTGCTATCGGATTGTTCGGCGGAAGCTTTTCTCCGCCGCATGTGGGTCACGTGCTGGCGGCGCACTACGCCCTGCTGCGCTGGAACCTGAAGAAAATCCTGATTGTGCCGAGCTACAAGCATCCATTCGGCAAGTACCTGCCGGATTTTGACAAGCGGCTGCTGATGTGCGAACTGGCTTTTGAACACCTTGGCGAGTATGTGCAGGTGAGCGATGTGGAGAGACAGCTGGGGGGCGTGAGCTATACGGTGGACACTGTACGGGAACTGAAGCGTCAGTTTCCGGAGGAAGAGTTTCGGCTGCTGGTGGGTGGAGATATTCTGCCGGATACGCCGAAATGGCGGGAGTTTGATGCGCTGGTTCAAATGGCTCCCCTGCTGGTTATCCCGCGGATATCTGACGGAGAGATCCAGGGCGGAACTCCCATTGAAGCCGCACTGCCGGATGTGGACAGCACGGCAATCCGGCGGCATATAGCGGAAGGTGGCGCTCCCCACGGTGCACTGCCGCGCCGGGTGTTTGAGTATGTGAAGGAACACGGGCTTTACCAGGAGCCGGATGAGAATCAGTAGGTAATCGCCTCCGGTTCCAGGTGGGTAGCCTTTAGTAGCGGTGGATTATGTTATGCTGGTTCGCGGTAATTGGCGCTGTCTGCCACTAGTCAGTCCACTTTACGGAATAAATTCCGCGGTACCCGGCGCGTAGGCGCCCTGTTTTAAGCGCATTTATGTGATCGAGTTTGACGATATAAACTTAGTTGGGTGACGGCGGACGGCTTAGGTTAATCAGTGGCGTGGGCAGATGCAGATAGCCGTCTTTTCGTATGGGTGCGTGTTCCCCAGATGACTTATTTTCCTGCCTGTAACGCTGAGCTTGACGCTTTTTCCTTTGTGGCTGGTAACTCCATCTTATGACTGACTCCCCTGCTAACAAAGAGCTTTATATCATCGATGGCCACAGCCAGGTGTTTAAGGCTTACCATGGCATCCGCCAGCTTTCTACGTCGACGGGTATTCCCACAAACGCCGTCTACGGATTTGTTCAGATTCTGCACCGGCTGTTTAAAACGCGTAACCCGCAGCATATCGTGGTGGTGTTTGATACGAGCCACCCGACGTTCAGACATGAACTTTATGACGGCTATAAGGCGAACCGCGGCGCGCCGCCGGAGGATTTTGGCCAGCAGATGGATTACATCATGCAGATCTTAAAAAGCATGAATCTGAAAGTGGTAACCGCGCCGGGTTTTGAGGCGGATGATATTATCGCGACGATGACACGGCAGGCGGCGGCTAAGGGTTATGATGTTCGCGTGGTGACGGCTGACAAGGACCTGTTCCAGCTGGTGAACGACCAAGTGCAGATATTGCGCCTGATGCCGGACCAGGAGATCGTGTATGACCGGGAAGCGGTGAAGGAAAAGATGGGCGTGTACCCGGAGCAGATAGGTGACCTGCTTGCAATGGTGGGCGATACGTCTGACAATATCCCGGGCATCCCGCGCATCGGAATGAAGACGGCAGCGACGCTGCTGGATAAATATGGGACGATGGCCGCAGTGCTGGATCACGTGGATGAACTAAAGGGAAAGCAGGCGGAGTATGTGGCAGCTGGGCGCGAGAGCGCGCTGCTGAGCCAGAAGCTGGTGGCGCTGCACTACGAGGTGCCTATGGAATGCGTAGCTGAAGACTGCATTATGGCGGAACCGGACCTGCCATCGCTGCTAAAAATATACCGCGAGCTTGAGTTTCGCAAACTGGTGGACGATCTGCAGGCGGCCTCGCCTGAGGCGGCCGCGGCGGCGGAAGAGCTGCCGGAGCGGGACACGAACTACCGGGCCATTACGACTGAGGCGGACCTCCAGGATTTCGTTCAGCAGATTCGCGACGCCGGGTATGTGGGGCTGGACGTGGAGACGGACCGGCTGCAGGTAATTGTGGCGGACCTGGTGGGGATCTCGCTGAGCGTGAAGGCGAATGAAGCGGTTTATATTCCGCTGCGGCATACGGGGATGCTGGGGGCAACTGAGGAGATTGACCAGTTGCCTCTGGAGTTGGTGCAGAAGCACCTGGCGCCGGTTCTGGCTGATCCTTCGATAAAGAAGTATGCGTACAACCTGAAGTTTGACTGGCACCTGCTGCGGCGGCACGGCATGGACCTGGACAAGGGTTCGTGTGATACGCTGCTGGCGAGCTACCTGATCAATGCGGATCGCCGAAACCATG
>JAKFFN010000310.1:0-41458 GCA_036675025.1 Candidatus Sumerlaeales bacterium
CTTAACCTCCGCTGTACCCCATATCCGACCACCACCGCATCGAAGGAGAATCAATGGAAGTCATTCTGTTCGACAACGTGAAAGGCCTCGGCCGCCAGGGCGACCTGGTAAAGGTATCCGAAGGCTACTTCCGCAACTTCCTGAAGCCCAAGAACCTGGCAGAAGAAGCCACCCCGGCTGCCCGCCAGCGCTACGACAAGATGAAGAAAAAGGCCATTGAACTGGCTGCCGCCCAGGTTGCAGAGGCCCGCGAACTGGAAGCCAAACTTAAAGGCATCGAGTTCGTCGTTAATGCCAAGGCTGGCTCTGGCGAAAAGCTTTTTGGCGCCGTGACCAACGCCGACGTCGCCAAGGCCATGGAAAACCAGGGCTTTGCCGTCGACAAAAAGCAGATCGACACGCCTGAACCTATCAAAACAGTAGGTTTACATAAAGCCCACGTCAAAATCCATAGCGAAGTCACTGCGGAAGTTACCGTAAAAGTCGTTCGGGCTGAAAAGTAACGGACATTCTGTGTAGGGACCAGAATAAAGTAGGACAGATATTCTTGTCTGTCTCAGTGGACGCTGGGTCCACAAACTTGCTTTAACAAATTTTAAATCTATCAGAACGGAGCAACCATGCCGAGGCGTAACAAGATTACCGTCGTTGGTGCAGGCAATGTAGGCGCTACATGCGCACACTGGGCCGCAGCAAAAGAACTGGGTGATGTAGTACTCGTAGATATCGCGGAAGGAATTCCGCAGGGCAAAGCCCTCGATCTTTTCGAGGCCAGCCCCATAGAACTGTTTGATGCCAATGTAACCGGCGCGAACAACTACGAAGCGACCGCTGACAGCGATGTCGTCATCATCACCGCAGGCCTGGCTCGCAAGCCCGGCATGAGCCGCGACGACCTGATGAAGACCAACGCCGGCATCGTAAAGAGTTGCGCCGAGCAGGCTGCGAAGTACTCGCCCAACTCCATACTGATCATTGTATCCAACCCGCTCGACATTATGGCCTACGTGGCGTACAAAGCCAGCGGCTTCCCGAAAGAGCGCGTTGTCGGCATGGCCGGCATCCTCGATACTGCCCGCTACCGCTCCTTCATTGCTGAAGAAGCCAAGGTCAGCGTTGAAGACATCCAGGCCCTGGTGATGGGTGGCCACGGCGACAGCATGGTTCCGCTGATCAGCTACACCACCATCTCCGGTATTCCGGTTACGGAGTTTATTAAGAAAGACCGCCTCGATCAGATCGTTCAGCGTACCCGCGACGGCGGCATCGAAATCGTAAACTTCCTGAAGACAGGCAGCGCGTACTACGCCCCAAGCGCCGCCGCCGTGCAGATGGCTGAAGCCATCCTGAAGGATAAAAAACGCGTGTTGCCATGCGCCGCCTATCTTGAAGGCGAATACGGCATCAGTGGCGTCTACTGCGGCGTGCCGGTCATCCTCGGCAAGGAAGGTATTGAGCGCGTGCTTGAAGTGCCGCTTACCGATGAAGAACGCACAGCCCTGAACAAGAGCGCCGAAGACGTAAAAGGAAACATGGCCAAGCTGGACCAGTAGCAAATGGGCGCCAAGCTACCTGGCCTCTTACAGATATAACCGAGGGGAAACCCCGGGTGCCAGTGACCATTGGGTCACGAGAAGCCGAAGCGGCAACGCTTCGGCTTCTTTTTTGAGAAGTCCTGAAAGTTTAGTGTCTGTTAGTACCCATAAGTGCCCGTGCGGGAATTCCATTGTCTTTCTTCATTCTGCATTCTCCACTCATTATATCTGGAGAACTGACAATGCCGCTTACAAAATTTGCCTGTCTCACCTTCCGCCACCTCGGCCTCATCGCCGCCTTTGCCTTACCAACATTGGCCAATGCCGCTACGCCGCCTCTTCCCCTCTCTGAACTGAAGGCTGCCTTCGCAAATCCCCCCGACTCTGCCAGGCCCGGCGTCTACTGGTACTTTATGGACGGCAACCTTTCTCGCGAAGGAATGACGCGCGACCTGGAATCCATGAAGCAGGCGGGCATCGCCCATGTGGTTTTTCTCGAGGTCAGCGTGGGCGTACCTCGCGGTAAAGTCGATTTTCTCAGCGACGAATGGCTTGAACTTTTCAAGCACGCCAACACCGAAGCCGAGCGCCTCGGCATCGCCATCACTCTCGGCACAGGCCCTGGCTGGGCCGGCAGCGGCGGACCCTGGGTAAAAGCAGAGCAGTCCATGCGTCACCTTGTTGCCAGTGAAGTCCAGGTTTCCGGAGGCGACACCGTCACGACCACGCTCCCCGTTCCACCGCCAAAAAAACCTTTCTTCGGCGAGGGCGTCTTTACTCCCGAACTGCGGAAGAAATGGGAAGCGTATTATGAAGACGTCGCAATGCTTGCATTCCCCACTCCGGCCGGAAATTTGCGCACTGAAGACGCCGACGAAAAGGCCCTCTACTATCGCCCACCTTACACTTCGCAGCCAAACGTAAAGCCGTACTTCCCTGCTCCTGCGGAATATATGGAAGTATCTCCCGCCTCCGCCATTCCGACAGAACAGATCATAGACCTGACTGACAAGCTTCAGCCCGATGGCTCTATAACCTGGGAGGCGCCAGATGGCAATTGGACCATCATGCGGTTTGGCACACGTAACAATGGCATGGTAACCCGCCCGGCGCCCATGCCGGGCCTTGGCTTCGAATGCGATAAGTTCAGCAAGGAACATCTGCAAGCACACCTTGATGCCTTCATCGGCAAGATCTTCGACAAGATTGGACCCGTTGACACCAACACTCCCGGTGGCCTTGCGGCCATCCATATCGATAGTTGGGAAATGGGGGCGCAAAACTGGACCGATGATTTCCGTGAGCAGTTCCGCCAGCGCCGTGGCTACGACCCTCTCCCCTACTACCCGGCCTACACCGGCAGGATCGTAGAGAACCGCAAAGTAACCGAACGGTTCCTGTGGGACCTGCGTATGACGGCGCAAGAGCTTGTGCTGGAAAACCATGCGGGTGCTGTGAAAGAGTTCAGTCATAAGCATGACTTGAAGCTCTCCATCGAGCCTTACGACATGAACCCGAATACCGACCTGGACCTTGGAGCCGTGGCTGACATTCCCATGTGTGAATTCTGGAGCAAGGGCTTCGGTTTCAACTCGGCCTTCAGTTGCCTGGAAGCCACTTCCATCGCCAACGTCGAGGGGATTAGCCTGGTGCAGGCAGAAGCTTTTACCGCCGATCCCGGCGAAGGGTGGCTGCAGTATCCCGGCTCTATGAAAAACCAGGGCGACTGGGCTTTCGCTCTCGGGATTAATCGCTTCTTCTACCATACATTTGCTCACCAGCCGCTGCCGGAGGAACTGGTGCCGGGCATGACCATGGGACCCTACGGTGTGCACTGGGACCGCAAACAAACCTGGTGGCCCATGGCGTCTGAATACCACCGGTACATCGCCCGCTGTCAGGCCGTGCTGCAGCAGGGTCTTGCCGTTGCAGATATCCTTTACCTTACTTCCGAGGGCGCACCGCATGTTTTTGTTCCGCCGCCCTCAGCCACGAGCGGCGATCCTGTACTGCCGGATAAACGGGGTTATAACTTCTACGCCTGCTCGCCGGATCAGCTTATGAAGGCCACTGTGAAAGATGGCCGCATCACCTTCCCCGGTGGAGCCAGCTACCGTGTGCTTGTGTTGCCGATTGTGGAAACTATGACGGTTGGTCTCCGGGAAAAAATCGCTGCACTAGCCAATGATGGTGCTATTATTGTAGGTTCACCGGCCCAAGAATCTCCAAGTCTTGCTGACCACCTCTCGACGACGTCGATAGACACCAAGATTGACACTGACAGGTTGCGCACGAGCAACCCCCTCAGCAAACGAGACGGGGACTCCCTTTATCCGGCCTATGCAGCAACTGCAGCGGTTCTGCAGTCCCTGGATCAAGAAGAAGACTTTATTGCCGACGACGCCATCCGCTATCACCACCGCGTTGCGGGTGATACCCACATCTACTTCCTGTCTAACAAGACAACTGCAACGGTTAACTCGGAATGTGGGTTCCGCACGGCCGGCACCACGCCGGAACTCTGGGACCCGCTGAAGGGCTCAGTGCAGTCAGTAGAATTTCATTCCGACAATTCCCGTACGACAATCCCGCTGCAGTTCGGTCCCCATGAAAGCTTTTTCATCATCTTCTCGCCCGATAACATACCATCGGCAGCAGCAGCGAAGACCTCAGACCGAACCACTCTGGCAGCACTCGAGGGCAGTTGGACAGTTGCGTTTGATCCTAAACTTGGGGGCCCTGCGAAGGTTGAGTTCGACCAACTGACAGACTGGACGCAGCGGCCAGAGGACGATATTAAGTACTACTCAGGCATAGCCACCTACACAAAAACCTTCGACTTGCCAACCGCTGCCACCTCCACCTCCGGACCGCTCTACCTGAACCTCGGCACGGTGAAGAATCTTGCCCGCGTTCGCCTGAATGGCAAAGAACTTGGAGTCCTCTGGACTGATCCCTGGGAAGTGGAAATATCCGCCGCAGCCAAACCAACCGGCAATGTCCTGGAAGTCGAAGTGGCAAACCTCTGGCCCAATCGACTCATCGGTGACCTGAAGCAACCGGACACGGGAATTAAAAACAACGAATGGCCCCAGTGGCTATTGGAAGGAAAACCGCAGCCCGGTGCTCGCGTAACATTCACTACCTACAATCCCCATAAAGCAGACACGCCACTACTGCCTTCAGGCCTGCTCGGGCCAGTTGAGCTGCGAACGCAACCGTAGAACCTGTCCGTTAAAATAGGGAAAGCCTGTCTAGTGGTTCAGCAACAACGGTGGCCGATTCCGGCTCTACAATAAAATTGTACTTCAGCGTTCTCGGCGCCGCCAGTTCCAGGGTAACGGTGCTGAACATGGTGGTATCTGGTTTGTCAGAAGACAAGTTGAGATTTGCGGCGATGTCGTAGGCAGCAACAGTATCGCCGGGGCTATAACTACTGGAAACGCCGACGTTTTTCAGTGTGTGCGTCGTTTCATCGTTAACGAGATGGATGGCCTTCAATTTTACGCCGTCCTCTCCTTTTGGTCCCGTTGCTGTGACCTTGATTCCTTGGTAATTGTTACCGTGCTGGTTCTCAATTTTGCTGATACTAAAGGCGCCGTTCCAGAACGAAACCTTCTCTTTGTGTTCAATGACTTTGCCAACTCCTGGCAGAGGAAGGGAGACTGTTGTATATTCATCTACGGGGAAGTTGGCTTTCCTCCTTAAAGCCAGTTCAAACGTTACCGGCCCGTCTGCAATGGAAGCATTCTGGCTAGAATACCAGAAGCCATGGCCAGTGTCATTCACACCATAGCCTGTTCCAATTTTACTTCCATCGCCATAATAGAAATGCTCGTAACCCGGTTCCCAATTTGAAGAGGGCTCGCCATTCTCCAAGATATCCAGCTGAATCCAGGTGTTTCCTCTCTCGGCTGCTTCCTTGTTCGCGCGCAGCAAAACTCCGGAACTTAGCAGTTCTTCACCCGGCTCCCCGGTTAGCGATTTCCGCATCTGGGGTTCCCGAGCAACATTTCCAACAATTCGCTTCAGGGTGACAGAAACATCGCCATTGGATTCTGTAATCGGCAGCTTCCGTACCGGCCCCGGATCAGGTATCTCTCGGTAATGAGGATTATCAAGCATGGCAGTGGCCGATGACAAGATTTCATCTTCCGTAGCTTTAAAAATCGTCAGTTCAAATTGTGGAACATTCGGCGGAACCCATTGGAAGTGAGCTTTGGCAAATGGCGCAAACGACACCTTGTAATCGCCCGTGCCTCGTCTGCCGTTCGCACTCCAACTGCTGTTTAGCTCGAGGCCTGTATTGTCGACAAAACTACCATCCATCGACTGCAGCCTCACCCGGTGGTAGGTAGCCTTATAACCTTCTCTACTGATTCCGCTGATCCGCTCTGAGACCTTCTCTATATCTGTCTTAACCAGTGCCGCCAGATCATCAGAGAACTTCTGTTGAAAGACCAGCACCAGTGAATCTGCTTTCCCGGTACCCGCGGTCCATGTAGTTCCAATGTATCCGCCGGCGGCGTGCGGATCGATGACCTTCCAATTGATCAGTTGATTCCCTATCCGACGAGGAAGCTTTTCATAAAAGAACCGATTGTAGTTAAAAGGCTGTGGCGCCTTAAAACTATTATCAGAGCCCTGTACGACTTCGATCAAATCAACAGATATGTCTTGATTGAGGTTGAACGATAGTATCGGGCCTGACTGGCGCATCAGGAAAAATCCCGCAAGCAGCAACGCTATAAGAGTCGCTGCTGCAAGAACAAGAGCATGACGACGCAGTTTTCCGCGAACCTTTTTATCCCGTAGCAACTCTGATTTCCCAGACTACTTCGGCTACTCTTCCCTCAGGCCGCAGAAGAGTTTGTTTTCCCACTTGTAGTTCGTGTTCTCAATCTCCTGCGACCAGACGTGGCCGCAGTTTGTGGTGAGATGCTCGTCTTCTTTAGTGAACTCTTTGCGGTAACCCAGGTTTTTCAGGTGGCGGGCAGCGACTCGGCGGGAGGCGCGCTCAACTACGTTCAGCTGACTTTCTTCCACCTGGCTCTTCAGGCTTTCTTCCCATTCCTGGCGTGTTACGCCAAGTTCGGCAAGCTGGTAGCGGTCATAAGCCTCGTGGAACTTCAGGAGTTCCGTCTTCAACAGCTCGAACATCTTTTTGGCTTCGCCCATCTTGTCCAGCCAGTTATAGACGGCGATCATGTTACAGAGAGCCAGAGTAGTCATCACGGCCGACTGGTACGTCAGCCGGCTATCCATGTTTTCATAGGCCGTGGCAAAGCTCTTGTGAGAATCGAGGGCAAAATAGTAAGCCTGGGCGGCAGCGGCAGCGATTGTATACTCTTCTTCCGTCGGCTCTTTTTTGCTGCCGCGGAATAGGTACTGGTCGCACAGCGCCTGAACATCAACATCGGCCTCGCTCAGGTCGCGCTGAAGGAAGATTTCGCGCCAGTGGGCGTGGCTCCAGTAGATGAGGAAATCCTGCACATTTCGTTCCGTAGTCTTGCGGTCTTTGGCTTCACAAAGTTCAGCCAGAACACCGATGGCGCCGCCTTCGAGCGTGGTGATGTCACCTTTTACCGCCGTAGTAATCGTCCTGCGGGCGGCAACCCATGCCGACTTCCATGCCTGCGGGCCAGGTTCTACTATTTTACCGCCACGGGTGCGGCGGGTGTATGGCCGGTGCATATCCACGAGTTTAAAATAGGCATTGCTGTCGAGCACGCCTTCCCACCGGCCAAGGGTGGGATTTGTGTGCCAGTCGGTCCAGGCCGTGTTGTCCTTCAGGCTGATTTCCTGCGGCTCGTGGCTTGCCCGGCCAAACGATCCGTCCATCTTGCGACGGATAAACATGTCTGCAGACATGGGCATGTAGCTGAGCTGCGCCAGCTTTGTAATCTTCTGGTCGTAGTTCATAGTCGATTTGCTGGTGAACGTCAGCGCCTCGATTTCCTCGTAGTGCGCCCAGCAATAGTCTACCTCACGCTCGTTGAGCCCGCTGTCGACTTTCGCAATGGTGCGGTCGATAAGCTTCTTCACCGATGGGTTGCTGTAGGTAACCCAGTCACTGAAACCGCGATCGCGGAAAACTACCGAAACATAGTGATCTTCGCTGAGTTTGACTACGTTCCAGCTCTTCATCAGGATGTCGATGTCGGTTGGCTGCACCTGCACGGTATCCAGCAGGATCAGCAGGTGCGGATCGTTAACCCGTTCTTTGCGGGCGATGGCGAGGAATTCCTCGTGAAGGATCTCGAGCGTGCGCCGGGTAAACGCGCATTCAGGAAACCAGAATGGCAGGATAAACTGGGTGTTGGAGCCGACTGTGTCCAGGTAATCGTGGTACTGTTTGATCTCTTCCCAGTGCATGAGCAGGCCAACACGAAGGGCCAGGCGCTGATCAAATTCGCTGTCTGCGAGTGGCAGCAGGTTGTGGAAGGGCGTAGTAGCCACAGGCGCAACGATACCATTTTTCAGGAGTTCAAGGAAGGTGCCGTAACAATTCTCGCCCTGCTCATAATCCATCTCGATCATCATGTGCAGGGTTTCCGGATCCATGCTGAATCCGGTGAAAGGCAGCATGCCGCGCTCATCAAACTTTTCCACCATGGCCTGTCGCAGATAAAAGGCCATGTTGTTAAACAGGCGGAAAAAGACGCGGTAAGACTTCATCATCAGCTCGGTCCAGTTTTTACCGCGGACCACGTCGGTGCCAATGATAGTGCTTACAGGCGCAATGCGCTCTTTAAACTTGGGCGGCTCGGAGAGTTTCTCGAGCAGTTCTTCCAGATCGGCATCTTCCAGACTAGCCGGCAGTACCCGGTCTATGTCTACCCTTGAACCCGCCTGGCAGGCGTGAGCATGATAAACCGGATGAAGTTGATTAGCAGGCATTCAGTACAGCGTTCCCAATCTAGCAGAAATTTCAGGCGATCTTGTTGAAATCTGGGAAAATCAATGGTCGCCGTGGTTACGTGTCAATGATTTTCTTTTTACACTGGGTAAAGCCACACCTCAGCCGCTGTGACATTCTATAAGCGGCACTAATAACTAGTTGACACGCGACGTAGTCATTTTAGACACGTGTTATATACTAGGCCAAGATAAAGGCATTTTTCGAGAGGTTAACCATATGTTTCGTCGCGCGTTCACATTGATCGAACTCCTAATAGTAGTGGCAATCATTGCTATACTTGCTGCTATCGCAGTACCAAATTTCCTGGAAGCACAGACCCGGGCAAAAGTCTCACGGACAAGAGCTGATATGCGAAGTTTGGCCACGGGGCTCGAGACTTACCATATCGATACAAACACGTATCCGTTCCAGAACCCTCAATTTAGAGCCGTAAAGCACGCACCAGGACAGCCACTAGTTCTCGAAAATCTTACCACACCGATTTCGTATCTTAACAGTATGTCATCCTTTATGGATCCGTTTAAGCCTTCCAAGATCTACCGTGGGGGGAATTTAGACGGGCCGTTTGAAGGACCAACTAATCCGCCGGATACACAAATGGCGGTCGATGCCTTTCGCCATTACACGTACTACGCAAGGAATACCACAAGGGCTGCTATTGGAGGACGCGCCGGGGAAGAGAAACCAAGCTGGTATATCACAGGTTCCGCCGGACCAGACGGAGCAGTGGATAATTTAAATGATCCAATGACATCGCGGCCCAATGATGATCCGGCAGCTCGTGCGTTCTTTTCTGAGAAAACCATCTACGATGCAACTAACGGGACTGTTAGCCGCGGTGGGCTATATCGCGTAGGCGGCGCCCCAGTAGGACCTGGTACTGCATTCTATCACGTGGCGCAAACCGGCCAATAAGCGGTTTTGTTCAGAAGTTTCAAAACGTCGGCCCGACCACTCGGGCCGTTTTTTATGTTCTTCACCTGCTGCCTGGAACCCGGCTTATTGACGTCACTCCAGGCTAAACTCTTCCATTTTCCGGTAAAGGGTTTTGCGGCCGAGACCTAGCGAGCGCGCAGTTTGCGCGCGGTTGCCTCCGTAGTGGATCAACGCAGCCTGGATTAGGTCTCGCTCGGCATCTCGAAGCGATGTACTGGCTGGAATCTTCACGTACTGCACATTGCCTTCTTCATTGCGGATATCATCCGGCAGATCGGCTACGGTAATTTCGCCCTGCGTCATCACAATTGTACCTTCCAGCACATTGCGAAGCTGGCGGACATTGCCGGGCCAGTCGTAGTTCTGGAGAAGGCTCATGGCACGATGGTTGATGCGGGGCTTGGGCTTATCGTAGTATCGAGCAAACTCTTCCAGGAAATGATCGACGAGTAATGGGATGTCATCACGCCGTTCTCTAAGCGGCGGCAGGTCAATCTCGACTACCTTCAGCCGGTAGTAGAGATCTTCGCGAAAGTCGCCGGTTTTTACCAGTTCATCCAGGCGCTTGTTACTTGCCGCTATCACGCGAACGTCGGTCTTAATTGTTTCGGTGCCGCCCACCCGCTCGAAGGTACCTTCCTGCAACACCCTCAACAGCCGAACCTGGAACTCTGGTCCCGTCTCACCAATTTCATCGAGCAGAATCGTACCGCCGTCGGCCAGTTCAAATCGACCCGGCTTCTGTTTTACAGCGCCGGTAAATGCTCCCTTTTCGTAGCCGAACAGTTCACTCTCCAGCAGGGTGAGCGGTAGCGCCCCGCAGTTAATTTTAACGAAGGGGCGGTGCTTTCGGGGCGAATGCTGGTGAATTGCATTAGCAATGAGTTCTTTGCCGGTGCCGCTCTCGCCATAGAGCAGGATGTTAGCCCTGGATGGTGCCACGGTGCGAACCTTGTTAAAGACCCGCGTCATCACTTCGCTGCGGCCCACGATGTTATCCATGCCGAAACGCTGCTCAACCTGCTCGCGCAACTGCGCGTTTTCATCTTTCAGTGCACGGTTCGCGAGAATGCGGTCGACCAGCATGTTCAACTCGTCGATATTGATCGGCTTGATCAGGTAATCAAACGCCCCGGCCTTCATGGCGTCGACAGCGCTTTCCACGGTGCCATGGCCGGTGAGCATCACGACCTCCGTACTTGCCGATTCGCTGCGCACGTGATTCAAAAGCTCGATGCCGTCGAGCTTGGGCATCTTGAGGTCAGTAAGTAGAATGTCCACCGGCTGCGAGCGGATTACCTGAAGCGCTTCTTCACCGTCAGCCGCCAGTGCAATGTTCAGGTTCTTGCGTTCAAGTGCCCATTTCAGGCCTTCGCGGGTGTTCTTCTCATCATCAGCAATTACGATATTGTACTTCATAAGGCTTTCTATTGGTCAGGTTGAGCAGTGCGCGCAGCAAGCAAAAAATTTCAAAGCTGAGATCGCACAAGGGCAGCCATGCGATCCCGTACTTTCTCTTTCAGACTCCGGTTCTTCCATTCTTCCAATGTCACAAGGTGACAGCGTTCTTTATCCTTTTCGAAAATCTCCACCTGGGTTTTTGCAAAGTCTTTGTCCAGAACGTTTAAATTCATTTCATCATTCAAGCGGAATGATCGAGTATCGAAATTCGAAGACCCAACTGATACCCAGTAGTCATCCACAATAAACATTTTGCAGTGGTAGAGGGAACCTTTATAACGATAGATACTGACGCCACTTCGCAGCAGCGGACCCCATCGCGAACAGGAGGCCCAGTTTGCCATGTTAGAATCAATGCGAAAAGGCATAATGACTTCCACGGTGACTCCGCGTTTTTTAGCTTCTACGAGAGCGTCGATCACGAAGTTGTCGGGTACAAAATACGCGTTGCTGATGCGTATGGATTTCCTGGCGCAGGCGATGGACAGCAGGAACATTAGACGGGCACTCTCAAGACCTTCGCCCGGTCCGCTCATAAATACCTGGCACTTCATATGACCGGCTTTTTCCAGCGGTGGAAAATACTCTTCGTCTTTCAGTACTTCCGCATGGGTCTGCATCCAGTTATCCATAAAGCAAGCCTGAACGCCTGCTACTGCCGGCCCTGTCAGCCGATACTGATTATCTCGCCAGCAGTCTGGGCTGTCAGCATCGCCATCCCACTCATCGGCGACTCCGGCGCCGCCGGTAAAGGCAACGTTTCCATCAATTACGAGGATCTTGCGGTGCGTACGGTTGTTCAGGTGCACCAGATTTTGAAAATTTATCGGGCGGTACAGTTCAACTGATACACCGGCTTCCATTAATTCCCGGAGATGGCTCTTACGCATTTTCCAGCTACCCATAAAGTCACACAATACATGGACTTTCACCCCGGCCTTACAGCGTTCGATAAATGCTTCGCTAAACTGTTTGCCGATATCTCCAGAAACGTATATGAAGGATTCAAAAGTAATGCTGCTTTGCGCGCCGCGAATGGCATCCAGCATAGCGGGAAAATACCGCATTCCGTTTATGATGGTCTCTACCTTGTTACCGTCAACAAATGGGCCGCTCAAAAGATTAGCTGCGGCGCGTTCAAACTGCTCATCGTGGACACTGAAAGTCGGCTTTATCCTGTGCTGAATCCGGCGCTCAATGCTTGTCAGGTTAAAGCCGATGATAAAAGCAATGACCGTAACAATCATTGTGACCACAATAATGGCTATGATTTCCAGCATAGTAAATCCGTTCTCGTATTTGCTAAAACTCTTAACCGTGTGCCATGGCAATGTCTTGCTTTTGCAGACACGGTTGTATCAAGTATAAATAGTAACGCCCACTCAGGCAGGAACCGTTCCTGAAGTTTGATTGCTGATATTTTGAATGAAAACAACCAAACACATAGCCCTGGTAAACGTCCCTTCTCAGCTCGGGGCGGGTTGTAGTGCTTCTGGTCATGGATGGTTTTCGCGGGTTGATAAAATCAGGGATTATCTTGAGGCCGCGGGACTGGTTGTGGCGGAGCTATATACGATCCAGGAACCATACGAGCCGGCGATGGGAAATTGCAGTTGCAGGTACCTTGACGGGGTTGCAAACGTAGTGCGACGGGTAACGGATCGGGTTGGGAACTGTCTGAACCGCGGGTTGATGCCGGTGATCATCGGCGGGGATCACAGCAATGCCATTGGTTCTGTGTCTGCTGCTGCGCAGCATTTGCGCGAGAAACAACTGCCGCCGCCTGGCCTCTTGTGGGTGGATGCTCACATTGATATAAACACCGTTGAAACAACGCCAAGCGGTAACATCCATGGAATGGCACTGGCGACGATCCTGGGGCTGGGAGGAAGCAACCTGCAAGCTCTACACGGGCAGGAAGCAGTGGTGCGGCCAGAGAATGCCGCAGTGGTCGGTTTTCGCTTTGCAGACCCGTCGGAGTTACCGAACATTCCCGCCGCAGGCCCGGCTATTTACTCCATGCGCGATATTGATCAGTCCTCTGTTGCGGCCGTAATGGATGATGTACTTCCGCGCATTGCAGCGCATACCGGCGGAGTCCACCTGAGTCTGGACCTGGACAGCCTTGATCCCTCTGTGGCTCCGGCTGTAAACACACCATTTCCCGGAGGAATGACGTTTCGTGAGGTGCGAGCCGTTTGTGATCGTATCGCGGCGACGGGACAACTTATGTCGCTGGACATCATGGAACATAATCCGGAAAAAGGCGAGGACGAGCTAATGCTTCCACTAATGGCAGAACTGATAGCCTGCGCCCTCGGCGCTTCGGCAATGCCCGATGTGTCCATCCGCACCTAGCACTGCTACCAGGTTACCGTTACAACCACCGGCAGGTGGTCTGAGGCAAGGGACCGCAGGACTTTCTTTACTAAAACCTGCACCGGCTTGTTACACAGGATGAAATCAATGCGACGGTCTGGATTATCTGCCGGGAATGTGAAAAAGCTGACGTCACTTTCACCTTCGGCCGGTGCGGCAAGATCATGAAACCCGCGATCTAGTGCCAATGAAATAGGGTTGCTGGTCTCGGTTGCGTCGAGTTCGTGGTTGAGATCTCCGAGTATGAAAACCAGTTCATCGCCCCGGTCTGCAGTATGGCGTAGGATGGCGTCCATTTGTTTGTAGCGGGTCAGGCCACTGTCGTGCTGGAGGTGAGTGGCGTAGATGTTTACCGGTTCGACATTCCCACTGGCGCCGGAGGGCACAAGAAGGCGGGTGTAAATGCAGGATCTACGCTCCTGTCCTGCGTCCTTCGGCAGTTCAATGTTATCCGGAACGCCTGCCTTAGACCATTGGATATTCCAAAGCAGGGCATTGCCTACTTCTCCATGGGCCTCACCATTATTCGTCCACTTGTCGGGGCTTCCCCACTCCACGTACTTGCCGTTGTCTGTTGGGTATCCGGTATCATCCTGTGCACTGCCGAAAATGTAGCACTTGTCAGAAAGACCGGCTGCTATATAACGCGCCTCGTTTAACAGGCTGCTGCGCCGGCGGGCCGGGAAACCAAGTCCGTATTCGCAATCAACCTCCTGCAGAGCAACTATGTCAGCACCACACTCGCGAATGACGCTGGTAATAGCATCAAGGTCCGTGGTTGTTACCTGGTACTGCCCGATCCCCTCTCCCATGGGCACTCCAACATGAATGTTGTAAGTAGCGAGGGTGATCGAAGTTTCAGCTACAGCCATCATCGGAACGGTGGCCAAAAGGACCGCCAGGCATGCCGCCGACACCCCTTTCTGCAGAAAAGAAACGTTACTGCGAGTCTCCGGGTGTTTCAGGCTTGGTCGGTTCATCTTCATCGGTGGCAGGCTCCTCGAAAGCCTCGGGATTTTCACGCTCTATCTTACGCAGCAGCGTGTTGATTCGGTCGGCATTACGTCCGGTTTCATCCAGCTTAAATAGAAGGTCGGGCATAAACCGGAATGTGACCTGCGAGGCAACTTCTCGTTTGATGAACCCGCGGGAACGTTCGAGCGCATCCATGGCTGCTTTGGTCTGTTCATCGTTGCCAAGAACACTGACATAGACCTGTGCCTGGTGCAGGTCTTTCGAGGTAAAGACATTTGTGATAGTAACCATCACGTCCGTCAGCCGTGGGTCTTTTACCTCGTTCTGGATAACCTCAGCTACGATTGACCGCAATTCTTCATTGATTCGCTTAAGGCGAGAGTGGAGTGCCATAATGTCTATTCTTTAGCCTTGGGCACGAGCTGGTAATGCCGCCATTGCTGTTCTTCGCTGCGCACCGGGGCTACCTCTGTAATAAAGTCGAAGGGAATCCAGTGGCGCACGGGCGCGTAGAAGCGCTCGCGGATGCAATAATCCTGGTAGCCCTCGTGTTTGAGTGTAAAATCGTAATACCAGTTCCAGTTGTACGGTATTTCAACGGGTGTCTTGCCGCGATACTTACCGTTAATCCAGACTTTCGCACCGGAGGGCTCGCTGGTTATCGTAGCCACCTTACGGATGGCACCGGGAAAAAACAGCAGGCCAAGCACTGCTATCAGCAGCAGGGATATTTTACGGGCGTATCGTGACATGATTTCCTCTCGACATAGTGTCTGTGGCTTGTAGTGGTTGAACGGCATTGATATTTCCAGAAAATTCCGGTGTTGTAATGACTTCAGAGGTAAATGGGGCGGCCGCAGCCCCGGCACAGGTCCGAATCCTGCAGATGTGCGCTGTTGATTTTACGGCACGGCAGTTCCTTTTACCACTTACAGCCGCGCTTGAGTGCGAGGGATATGCAGTTGCTATCTCTTGTGCGCGAGGCCCCTGGTTCGAGGAAATGGAGGAGCGTGGTTTCCGGGTGGTAGATAATCCGGTTTCCCGCAGCGCCAACATTATAGACCATGCAAAATCCATCTGGCGTACAACTCAATTGCTCCGGCGGGAAAAAATCAGCGTACTGCATGTTCATACTCCGGTAGCGGCACTGGTGGGAAGAATTGCGGCACGACTGGCAGGAACACCACTGGTCATTTACACTGCGCACGGATTCTACTTTCACGAGAACTCAAAGCCGCTTACGAAAACGGCGCTCGTCATGCTGGAAAAGGTGGGGGCGTGGTGCGGCGATTTCATAATGACGGTAAGCGCTGAGGACCGGGACGCTGCTATAAAGGAAGGCATTGCCAGGCCTGACGGTGTAGAAACGATTTATAACGGGGTGGATACGGCACATTACAACCCCGCCCGTTTTTCAGCCGACGACCGGGCGCAATACCGCATACAGTTTGGAATTCCGGCAGATGCGCCCGTTATCGGAATGATGGGCCGGCTGGTGAGAGAAAAGGGCTTTTTCGAATTCTTCGAAGCCGCAGCCGAAATTTTGAAACATCATCCTGATACCTGGTTTATGGCTGTGGGCGACCTGTTACCGAGCGATTATGATGGCCGGCGCGACGAATTGCGCCAGCACATAGAACAAATGGGCGTAGCTCATCGCACGGTTTTCACGGGGATGGTCAGCGACCCGGCGCCGCCGCTGAATGCCATGGATATATTCTGCCTTCCATCCTACCGCGAAGGCATGCCGATTTCATTGCTTGAAGCCATGTCCATGGCTCTCCCCTGCGTAGCCACAGACATACGCGGATGTCGCGAAGAAGTAGTAGACGGGGAAACCGGCTGGCTGATACCCCCCCGGCAGGCGCAACCGTTGGCGGAAAAGATCAAGGTGCTGCTGGATGACCGGGCGAAAGCCGCAGCCATGGGTGCGGCGGGACGACGCCGGGTACTGGAGCACTTCGATATTCGCAAGGTTGTAGAGCACCAGCTTGAAATCTACAGGCGACTCATGGCGGAAAAAGGGTTAATCAAATAAGCCTATTTCCATCTTTGCTCGACAAAAAAATCCCCGGATCGAGAACGGACCCGGGGACATAAATATACCTCTATGAACTGGAATTACATTGTGCCAGTGCCGGTGGTGGCACCTTCGCTCATGCGCTTCTGGATCATATCACGACGGGTGTTGCGCAGCTTTTCGATTTCATCTGGCGACAGAATCTCACGCCGCTGACGGCTCAATTCCTGGAAGTCTGCAGATTCGCCCTTTGCGCGAGCGTTCCACATCTTCTGGTTTATGTCCTTCAGCTTTTGGATCTTCTCTTCAGATATCCCAGCATCCTTGTACATTTGCACTTCTGTTTCCCAGCGCTTATCAAAATTCTCCTGGCTGAAGCTTCTCTGGATCATTTCAGAAGCAGTCGTGCCTGCGATGTTTGATTGCAAAGCCGTACCGGTTGTGCCAGTCAGGTTTGTTGCAGTTCCTGTGGTGGCGACTGCGCCAAGTTGCGTATAGTTCTGTTCTTGCGCGACTGCAAAGCAACCTACAATGCCAATGGCCATACAGAGTGTGTAGCGTTTCATCTGGTGTGTATCCTTCCTGTAAGCCGCCACTCGACGGTGGCGGTGGTTTCTTTTTAATTAGTCTCCACTTAAGGAGAAAACGTTTCGCTGATCAGCAGTTTCGCTTCAAAATCACATTGTGGTAATATCCACAGCATTGGCGATTAAAGGCCTGTCACAATAGAATGCCTCTGCAAAAGTTGTATCAATCAGGTTGCCAGCCATGTGCTTATGGCTGAGTAGCCGGTCCTTGTAGCCGGGAATCGCATCAAGCTGCGAATCATATAAATTTGCCATTTCTATCCAGCGCTCGTGAACGCTCGTTACATCAACCACAAAAGTCGGCTTAACATGATGCGGCAGTAAGTAGTATGCGATGTTCGGAATCCAGAAAGGTTCCTGTCCTGTATCAACGTTCTTAAAACGACACATCCGGAACGAGTTCCGTACAATTTTACCCGTGGCTTCGTGGTCGTGATGCATCAAAGGGTACTCGTAATACTGCGTCATGATCAGCCGCGGCCGCACGTCGCGAATCAACCGGATCATGCGCAGGCGTGAATCAACTCCATCCTCGATCCTTGTGTCCTCAAAATCCAGCCAGCGCACATCAGCCTTTAAATACTTCGCCGCAGCGCGGGCCTCTTCATCCCTTTTTTCGCGGCTGCCAAAAGTTCCGCTTTCACCATGAGTCATGTGGGCAATGCAGATAGACTTGCCCTGGTCACCCATGTGAAGCAGCGTCCCGCCAATGCAGTGTTCCACATCATCTGGATGAGCGCCAATTGCCAGTATATCATAATTGTAGGTTTGGTCTGGTATCATTAAATGTCCGTTCTCACAAGCCCGGGCAGAGCCATTTGTTGTTAGCAAATGTTCTTATAGAAGTATGAAATTCGCAACTGACAGTTCGGAAACATGTCAGGAATATAACAGGTTAACCGGAAATCATGCTTGCCCGAATTGATGCGCGGGATTTTTTATAGAACCGGCGAAGAGTAGGCTGCGGGCTGAACCTCAAAGCTGCGAAAGAACGAATCAATCATGCGGATCATAGCCGTGAATTCACCGGCGGGCGCTTCTACGCTGGCAGCTTTAATTTGCCCGTCATCCAGGAATACCTGTATGCGTCCGCGATAGAGCAGCAAACCTCGCGCAGGTATATTTGCATCAATGGGTTTGGCGTAGTTGTACGTAACATCCAGGCCCTGGCGGCCATCTTCGCGTACCTCAAACCGGCGTTCAACGTTAACGCGGGTGGTCTGCTTTCGCGCGAGAGATTCCAGCCGCTGATCTACATAATCTTGTGGAGAGGTTGCCTCTTCCGCAGGAATGGACCACACGCGCATGTCCATCTCGCTTCCGGTCGGTTCAATCGCAACAGCGCCGTCTTCTTTGGCAGCAATCTGATACTTCCATCCCGGCGGAAACTCAACGGTGAAACCGTAATTGTCATTTACGTATATATTGTCTTCCATCTCACCGCCTGCAACTTGTGAAGTGGGTTCGGCGTCTGTCACGGCTACGGTGGTTGTGGTTGTCGTCATAGATTCCGCAGGGGGAACTACGGATGAGGTAGTGTCTGGAGTTGGCGCCGGCGTTGCGGCAGGAGCAGTACCAGGCAGTCCGAATTCGGGAGTAGGTATCCCCAGGCGCGCAAGTGCGGCATTAATCACGGGCACGTCAAAACTCGAAAAACGTTCTACCGCAAGTCCTCCATCAAGCACGAACAACCTGAAGTCGTCTCCATGCAGCATATCTTCAGAAGCCAGGAAAACCGGTACTGACAGATTGCGCTGATTAATAGCTTCCAACACAATATCGTTAGACATGTTGGCAGTGTTTACAGCAACGGCAAATACGTTAACCTCTGGAAGGGAGAGGCTGTTGTTATACCACTCGTCAAACTGCCGGGTAATATCTGCTGTCTTCTGGTCAACAGCAAACACCAACACAACGGCCGGCTCTGTCTCCGCAATGGTTATGTCAGCTGTGCCGATCGGTTGCAGATCAACATCGCTAAAATAACCACTTCGCGGCTGGACAGCATAGGCTGCTTCTATACAAAGTGTGGTGATAACCAAAAGGAGGAAGAAGCCTTGCAGTTTATAGTTAAGTATATATTTAGTAAAAGGCGCACGCATCGACCTACATCTCCGATTTTATTTCCTCTGTTGATGAAACCGTCGTACCATCAGTAAACTCGTTTCTCCGCATCTGTTGGGGCTTTAGTCCCGGGTACAACAGCACATTTCCGCCCACACGCGAACCAGGCGGCAGGAGCACATTTTCTCCGATCAGGGAAATGCCTGTGTTCAGCAAATCCGGGAACTCGTGGTTGTGCGTTTCTGCATAAGGATTGCCAACGCGACAACCAATATCGATGACCGAAGCATTATCCACAATGCACCGGTTTACAAATGACTCCTCCGCAATAATGCAATCCGGCATTATCACGCTGTCGACAACATGCGCACCTGGAGCTACCCGCACACCCGGAAAAAGGACAGAACGTTCTACTTTGCCCTGGATCACACAGCCCCTTCCAATCACACTATCGCGAACAACCGCGCCACCCTCTATTGCTGCCGGAAAGTAGTTGGCCAGATTTTCGTCGTAGATGTTTGTTTGCAGGTTCCAGTCCGCCGCATGCAGACCGCTGGTAGCCGGATCGAGCAACTCCATGTGGGCCTGCCAGAAACTTTCAATGGTCCCCACGTCGCGCCAGTAGCCTTCAAAAAGGTGGGCGTACATCCGGTCCTGCCCAAGCATGGCAGGCAATACGTTCTTTCCGAAATCTTTTTCACTTTTGCTGTCGGCGGCATCTTCTTCCAGCCGCTTTAGCAGCACCTGCGCGTCAAATACGTAGATTCCCAGCGACGCCAGGTTGGAAATCGGGTTTTTTTTCGGCTTTTCCTGGAAAGATTTAACCCGCATATCCTCCGCAACTTCTACAAGTCCGAAACGGGACGTATCTTCCCACGGCACTTCCTGTACGGCCAGCGTAACGTCGGCCTTTCGTTCCTGGTGGATCCTGATCATCTTGGCATAATCCATATTATAGATATGGTCGCCAGAGAGAACCAGCACCAGGTCCGGATCAAACTTGCGTATGAATTGCCGGTTCTGCCAGATAGCATCGGCCGTATTAGCATACCAGTCACTGTCTTCGTCGCCTTTGTAGGGCGGCAGGATGCGGGCGACTTTTTTCCTGCCGGTAAAGCCCCAGGCTTCGCCGCAGCCAATATGCTCGGCCAGGCTATGGGGCTTGTATTGGGTCAGCACTCCCATCACGCCAATATCAGCGTGCATGATGTTGGAGAGCGTAAAATCTATAATTCGCCACGCTCCCCCAAACGGTACCGCCGGCTTGGCTCTATGGCTCGACAGCACAGACAAACGTGACCCCTGCCCCCCGGCAAGTAACATCGCCACAACACTAGGCATAACAGAGAACCCCAGGGGCGAGAAAAACGACTCGCCCGATCCATGGTAATATTTCCCGAAGCTGATCCCGAGATCACATGGCTATTGCGAAAATAATGCCGTGTTGCTTGTCCCGGAATAGTAATATCATCGGGAAATTACGGCAACTCTACGCGTGTTTGTCCTGCATCATTTCTGATTGAGAACTACTGAAATGGCCTCAGCTGCCCGCCGGGACGCGCCGGGGCCGCCCATTTTATCGCGGACGCCAGCCAAGTCATCTTTCATACGCTGCATGGCTTCAGGCGAATTCAGCAGT
Source organism: Candidatus Sumerlaeales bacterium (assembly GCA_036675025.1). GTDB lineage: Bacteria > Sumerlaeota > Sumerlaeia > Sumerlaeales > Sumerlaeaceae > JAKFFN01. The sequence continues at coordinate 20,519 of JAKFFN010000310.1, forward strand.
CTCAGTACCCGGTCCCCTATGACTTCTCCGGTCGCCTGATCCTGAAGAAGTTCCGGGGCGACTTCTTTACCGGCTACAATATTTACAAGACCGATGTGAGGGATTTTCAGTACGCGCTTTGCAATGACTCCTGTCAGGAACGAGGCCTTATAAATAATGACCATCGGTACGCCGAGAAGAGCATATTCGAGCGTCGACGTGCCGCTTTTGCAGATGGCAAAGTCCATTGCCGCGCGTATGGATTTATGATCATCTTCTGCTACTATGACCTCAACGTCTGGATACCGCGACAAGTATTTCTGCACGAGTTCTACCGGTACAGTTCCGGCACGCGGTAGCACGAATCGTACGCCCGGATGCCCCTTCTGGATAAGGCGTGCGGCTTCCAGCATGGGCGGCAGATGCCGGATGATCTCGGCATTGCGACTGCCGGGAACGATGCCTACAAGCTTGGCATCCAGCGGCAGGTCCAATCTCTGGAGCACTTCAGCCCTGGGAGTAATATCTGTAGCGTCATCCTGGAGAGGATGCCCCACGTACTCCGCGTTAATCCCCTCCTGCCGATACATCTCCTCCTCGAACGGAAGAATCACGAGCATCTTATCCACGGTGTTCCGAATGTTAACCAGGCGCTCCCGGTGCCATGCCCATACCTGCGGTGAGATGTAATAGACTACCGGAATCCCCTCTTGCCGGGCAACGGCGGCTGTACGAAGATTAAAGCCGGGGTAATCTATCAGCACGAGAAGGTCAGGCCGGCGGTGGCGCAGCATATCGGCAGCACGACGCAGAAGCTCGCGGATCTTGGGGTAATTCTTGATTACCTGGGTAAGGCCGATAATGGGCAGCTTCTGGGCAAGATTCTCTTCCAGGTGCATGCCCGCCTGCTCCATGCGGTCGCCGCCAAACCCGAAGAACTCGCCCTGCGGGTACATCTGCCTGAGTTCCTTGATAACGCGGCTGGCGTGCAAATCACCGCTGTTTTCGCCAGCGACGAACATTATCAGGGGCCACGGGCGCTTCCCGTTAACTGCGGGAAGGGATTCGTTCACGGATTAACCAGACCCATTTCCGTCGTACGGCGTTTGATCTGCTCGCTGATTTCAACTGCGAGCATCAGTGCATCACGGGCATGTTCACCGCGGACCATTGGTTCGCTGCCGCGCTGCACACATTCGAGAAAATGAACCAGCTCCAGCTTAAGCGGCTCTTTCTTCTCAATCTTTTCTTTCTTCCGAACGATACTGATGTTTGGCATCCCCGGTTCCGGATTCGGTATTGGCACCCGGTGAAAAATCTCAACTTCCTGGTCGATATAATCGATCGACAGGTAGGTGTCTGGCTGGAAGATTCGGATCTTTCGTTTGCGGACAGGGGTAACGCGGCTGGCGGTGAGGTTGGCCACACAGCCGTTTTCAAAATGGATGCGGGCATTGGCGATGTCTTCATGGGAGCCATAGACACCTACGCCTGTGCCTTCTACGGATTTAACCGGACTGTTTGTCAGCTGGAGGATGATGTCGAGATCGTGAATCATCAGATCCAGTACTACGCCGACATCCTTAACGCGTGGATCGTAAGGCCCGAGGCGATGGCCTTCAATAAACATTGGGCGATTCACCAGCTGCTTGAGCCGCATGACCGCCGTATTAAATCGTTCAATATGCCCGACCTGCAAAATGCAATTATGCTGCTGCGCAATTTGAATCAGGTCCTGGGCCTGTTCGACCGTGCTGGTTATCGGCTTCTCAACCATGAGGTGAATGCCGCGCCTGAGACACTCAGCTGCTATGGCATGATGGTAAACTGTCGGTACAACGATGCTGAGAGCGTCAACTTTTTCGAACAAATCTCGATAGTCGGTGAACGGTTTCCCACCGTGCTGCTTTGCTATCTTCTCTGCCACACGTATGTCTGTATCAACCACTCCAACCAGCTCACACTGGGGAAGAGAAGCATATATGCGAGCATGATGCTGGCCAAGGTGGCCAACACCGACTACGCCTACACGGATCTTTTGCATGAAAAGCTCACGTCCTGCCTCTCTGCGAATGGTTCGAACTGGAACAGCATTGTGGGCCAGACAGGGCGCAGAGATAGCTAATTAACCCGCGCAACAGCACTGATCACCCATGCCGATACAAGCAGATCACCAGTGCATTTATTTCCCGTAAAAATTGACTATACCGAAAGCAGTTTATGGAAAGCATGAAGGCAACTGCTACAAACATATAGATTGACGGGGCTACAACAATATAATGTGCTGAATGACGCTGCGACGTGGTAACCGTGAAGCCCAACCTTAGCACAACCGGAAGCAGGACCTGTTGAATCATCAGTTCCAAAAACATTTTACCGTCGATGAGGCCAATACGCTGATACCTCATGTGCGAAAACTATTTGCGGAAGTGCTAGCGCTATTGAAACCGCAGGATGAGGAAGAAGAACACGACGACCTTATGGCCCGGGCCACAAATGGCAACGGGAATGGTAAGGCTGAAAATGGGAACGGCCATGGAAACGGTCACGGCCACAGCCAGACATCTCACTACAATACGTGGTCTAAAGAAAAACGGCGTGAAGCGGCCTACCGACTCTTAAACGCACTGCAGGAACAGGGTATTGTTATACAGGATGTAGAGCGTGGCCTTATCGATTTCCCGGCGATTGTAGATGAAAGAGAAGTTTTTCTTTGCTATGAATTGAGCGATGGTCATTCCATCAGTTATTTCCATGATCTGGATGCCGGGTATGCCGGCCGACAGAAATTATCCGGAGAGCACCAATGAGCAACGCCGACGCCATCGCTGACCTGAAAGATTACATCCGTGATGTGCCTGATTTCCCGAAACCGGGAATCATGTTTAAAGACATAACCACGCTGTTAAAGCACCCGTATGCATTCCGTTCATCCATATTGCAGCTCGCAGATCGCTACCGGTCCTCCGGCATTACTAAGATTGTGGGCATTGAATCCCGCGGGTTTATTTTTGCATCAGCGCTGGCCTACGAAATGGGCGTGGGTATGGTGCCCGTACGCAAGCTCGGCAAACTGCCTGCCAAGTGCGTGCAGGAGACTTATGAGCTTGAGTACGGGACAGATGTGGTAGAGATGCACTGTGACGCAGTTGAGAAGAATGAAAGCGTGCTGGTGCTGGATGACGTGATTGCAACCGGTGGTACCATGCTAGCCGCATGTAAGCTGGTGGAAGTGCTGGGCGCGAATGTCACGGAGATTGCTGCAGTAGTGGAACTGGAGTTCCTTGAGGGTCGGAAGCGACTGGAAAACCGACCCTTCTTCAGCCTGATTCAGTATCGTTAGCTTTTCCGCCCTTCCCATAACCAGGTTGCGGGAAGTAATAAAAATTTTGTAAAGGTGGTTCGCCGTGCTCGGCCATCTGCTGCTGCCGGAAATACAGGATATGGTTCGCCAGGGCGACTTCGTCGGCCTGCGCGAAGCACTTGCTGATTGGCAGCCGCCTGACCTGGCCGAGCTGATTTGCGAATTGCCGCCAGGCGACGAAGCTGTCATCTTCCGCATACTTCCCAGGGAGGTTGCGGCGGAAGCTTTTGGCTATCTGCCCCATGAGGACCAGGAAGGGCTGGTTCGAGCACTTGGCGATGAAAAAACCGCCGAACTGCTGGACGCAATGGCGCCGGATGATCGCACGGCTTTCCTCGAAGAACTGCCGGGCGAGGTAACCCGCCGCCTCCTGAACCTGCTGTCTCCGGAAGAACTTTCTGTGGCGAAGCAGCTCCTTGGCTACCCGGAAGACAGTATCGGCCGCCGCATGACGCCGGACTACCTCGCCATCCGCGAGGAATGGAACGTGAACCAGGTGCTCGATCACGTTCGCCGCTACGGCCGCCACAGCGAAACCCTGGACATCCTTTATGTGACCAATAAAAAGGGCCATCTGCTGGATGCCGTGAGTGTAAGAGACATCCTGCTTGCCGCGCCCGACACCATCGTTGCTGATCTGATGGGTGAGGAAGTCATTTCGCTTAAAGCAATTGATGACCAGGAGACGGCGGTACAGGAGTTTCGAAAGTACGACGTAGTGGCGCTGCCGGTGACGGATACTTCAGGCGTGCTTGTCGGCATCCTGACGGTGGACGACGTGCTGGACGTGGCCGAAGAAGAAGCCACTGAGGACATCCAGAAACTGGGCGGTATGGAAGCGCTGGATGAGCCGTATATGCGAATTGGCTATACTGACATGCTGCGCAAGCGAGCGCCGTGGCTGGTGCTGCTGTTTATTGCGGAAATGGGCGCAACTTCTGCGATGGCGCGCTATGACGAGGAAATTAACGGGGTGCCGGCCCTGGCTTTTTTCATCCCCCTGATTATGTCGTGCGGCGGAAACAGCGGTAGCCAGGCAGGCACGCTGGTTATTCGGGCAATGGCGCTCAACGAAATTAATCTTAGCGACTGGTGGCGGGTACTAAAGCGCGAAATACTGACGAGCCTTACTTTTGGACTCTTGCTCGGAAGCATCGGATTTGCGATGGTGGTAATATGGAACATGATGTCCAAGGGCGAGCGATTCGGTGAACATGGAACCAGGCTCGGGGAAGTGCTTGGATTAAGCGTACTGGGAGTTGTAATGTGGGGCACACTTGTAGGGGGGATGCTCCCGTTTATCCTGAAAAAAGTGAACCTTGATCCTGCAACCTCATCGGCACCCTTCGTGGCCACCCTTATTGACGTGACCGGCGTACTCATCTTCTTTAACGTCGCGGTGCTTCTGCTTTCCGGGATCCTGCTTTAGGCCGGAACAGGCTTATAAATAAACGACCCTGAAAACTTGCGTTTTCAGGGCCAGACATTAGTCGAAATATTTTAACAGTACTCACTTACCGCTTGGGCTGCGGCTTCAACAGGTTCAGCTTACCAATGGCTTTGTTCATGTTAATAAAAACGGTATGCCAGTCGATGCAAAGCTTGCTGAACTGCGCTTCGCTCATCTGCTTCATTGCGGAAAGGCTGACAGTTTCTGTCAGGATATCCAGGATGGCGTTGCCATCTTTAAAGTAAACGTCCGCCAGTTCCGTAAACCGGTAATGGTTAGTAGCCAGCAGGTTCATTACGTGAAAGAAACCCTGCTCATCCTTGTCCTGGATCTTCTTTCCCTCGAATCCATCTGCGAAAAACCGGAAGTAATCCTGCCACAGGTTTTTGTAGGCGACAACAACAGAAATGCGGTTATCCAGCGAAGTGAGCTGCTTCATTGTTAACTTCTGGGGTGGTGGCAACGCTTACTTATCCTTCCGAAACAAATCGAGCGCGTAGAAAAGATAAGCGCCAAAAACCAGCAGCGCACCCATGACGGCCACTTCAACCCATTGGATGTAACTTAGCTGAGGCAATGATTTCTCCTTCTACTTAAACAACAGAAACGGAACCCGGAAGCCGAAGCTTCCGGTCCCTTAGTAATTTACTATCTTCTCAGCGCGAATCACCTTCATCCGCGCCTGCGGTTCGATCAGGCGGACCTGAACTTCACCGCGCAGCTGCTGCGATTTCTTGATCTGGTTATACGCTGTATCAATGATGTCGTGCGCATCAGGCATATTGACCTGATCCAGGATATACAGCTTCTGGAAGTTCTCGGATGCCACCTTAGCATGCTTGATGGCGATCAGTACTTCCGTGTGAATGGCTTCCTGTGTGCGGGGCGGCTTCAGGTGGATGGCGCGCATGTAGATATTGTTGATCTCATCCTTGAACTCGTTCGGGTTCAAGCGGCTGTTGATTTCCACTCCGCGCGGCTGGCCCCACTGCGTGCTGACAAGCTTCTTCATGAAAGCCGGACCATGGTTGATGATCGGCTGGAACTTGTGGAATGCATCATCCAGCTGAGCAAACAACTCGGTAACTGCGTCGAAGTAGACCTGCTCCTGGAGCCGCTCTTCAATCCGATCAGTAAGCTTCATCGCATTCTTAATGTTCATATAGCTGGACTGATAGTCGTGCTTGCGGAAATCGATAACCGAACGGTTCATGAGTGACTTTACGTCATCAACTTCCTGCGACATCCACTCTTCAGCATTGGCAAGAACCAGTGCATTCAGCTTTTCCGTTGTCTCAATCAGGTTCTCTTCAAGAACAAGCGGCGTTGTTTCGATTACGCGTGCAAGGCGGGCTTCGATGTCACGCAGCTTAAGCTCTACTGCGTCGAAGTTCCGGGTGCAATACTGATCACGTGCGATAGCAAGTTCTGCAATGAGGCGCTTGATTTCGGAAACGTTGAAGTAATTGGCACCCGCCCGCAGAGCCGTGTTCAGCGCTTTGTAGATATTATCAAGACGTTCCTGGTAGGTGTAATCGCGCGCGCTGTCCAAAGCAACCTGGGCGAGAGCGACCGCCTGCTTTGCGACTTCCTGGCCCACGGCTGCAGTATCAGGATTACGCATCATGTCATCAGCAATATCCGACAAGCGATTGGATTCTGCCAGTGCAGGATGAGCTGCTTCGTATCCACCGTAGCGAACAGAAAGAGCCGCAAGATCCTGGGCCTTATCGACATTATAGGAGCGTGCATCTTCTGCGGCAATCATTGCACGGGCTGCCACTTTACGAGCCTCGTGGTAATCGCCAGACTTCATGAAAGTATTGCCCTGGTCGTACAGGCGCTTTGCCTCGGGTAACTGAGCCTGAGCAAACATAGCCGCGCCGGCGGCGTTAGCCAGGTTAATACGGTCAGCAGCAGCCTGCAGATCACGGTTAGAAGCCTGCTTTGCAGCATCTCGGTCGGCGGCGAAAATAATCCGCTGTGCTTCCCGGGCAAGTGATACCGCGCCGGTATAATCCTGCGAAGCAAGCGCGCTTGCTGATTCGTTCAACTTCTGACGCGCGGCCTCAATAGCTTCCGGTTCAAACTCTTCCAGGTCTTTCGCCCGCTGGTTATCATTCAGAAGTTCGTCCAACTGGTTTTGTACGCTAGCCACTGCCGAAGCTGCCGGAACAACTCCAGTAGCAACGTCAGGGTTGGTGGCGTCAAGGCTTTCAACCGCAACGAAAGGTCCGGGAGCAGTGGGGCCCTCATAGGGCATTGTGCTGCCTGACCGATAAGCACCTGTGGCTTCGTAGGTGTTAACTACCGGCTCCGAGCGTTGACCGATCGCCGCACCCGTAGGCTGGCCGGTACCCAGGTAAACATTTGTCGGCTTGCTCGACGTCATGAACGTGCCGTCAGGCAAACCCCTGTTCTGGAGATGTGCAGGCTGACCCGTATAACCGGAGCTATTGACAGGGTGACCGGGTGCATGCGTCTGCGCAAGCATTGCAGGCTCGGCTTCACCAAGGGCTTCTGCGGAAGCAAACGCTGCATCCAGCATCGCGTCGCGATCATCCATCGTGGAACCACCAGGGTACTCACCATAAGGCAACTGACGATGTGGAACGCCGATTCGATTCAATCCGCCGGCAGCCGGTGCTGCGCCAGCACCGCCTTCAATCCGCTGGATAACCTGGTCAACAACTGATGCCTCACTTGCGGCACGGCGAGCAAGTTCCTGTTTAACATTTTCCAGCGCAGCGCGCGTGCGGGCTGCAGACTCGGCAGCTTCACGGCTACGGTTTGTCTGCAGCAGGTTTTGGGTGTTTTGTACCATCTCCTGCACGTCATTAAGACTGCTGGAAGCAAATGCCCGTGCGCCCTGGCGCTCAAGCTCGCTGATCTGGTCCTGGATACCAAGCATGGCGTTTTCCGCGACAAGCTTGTAAGTTCCATCAGCGACCTGGTCAGCTACAAGAGAAGCCTGCTGGCCCTGTTCGATCGACTTCCGGAATTCCTTGGCAGCGCGGTTCTGGGCCGCGGTGCTCAGGGTTTGGATCGCAGCGTTCAGGCGAGTACCCAAATCAGAAGCCTGCACCTGGTAGCGAGACTCAATGCGAGGATCAATAGGCGAAGCACTCGGCCCGAAGACCTGCTTCATGCGTTCGTAAGCTTCCTTGGCAGCGCCCACTTGCGTGGATGCAGCCTGAAGTTCCTTCTCGGCAAGAGCATCAAAGCTGGCCGTAATACGCTCATACTCAATCAGCGCGTTGTTGGCTTCCAGCTTGGCGCCTTCAAAGTTGTTGTTGTTAAATTCCTGGCGGGCATCAGCAAGCAGGGTCTCCATGGCCGAAATACGGCCGGGCAGATACTGCTCGACATTCTGCCCCTTCATCCGGGCGATGGCTTCATCCACACGACGGATACGATCCTTCGTAGCCTCAATGCGAGCCATTGTGATCAACTCATCCACCTGCGGACGCAGGTTTCCGGCCGCAGCAAGAACGGAATCATACTGCTTATCATAGTAATTTGCCAAAAGCGCTTCGTAGCGATCCTGCACGTTCTGCAATTCGTTTGGAACGTGAACCGGCGCCTCTTCAGCGATAGCCTCAGCGATCTTGTCTTCCAGCTTCAGTAACTGATCTTCGCTGTGCTTTTTCTTCGCTTCAATGGTAGCACTTTGAATCTCACCAAGAGCACTGCTGGACAGAAGAATAGCTTGCTTGTAATCGCGCTCGGTCTCAACTTTTTCGGTGATCTGGCGAACAGCCTCACGGGCGCGGTCAACCTGCTGCGGCGTGTAAGTCTCGCCCTCAGCTTTCACCAGTTCATCCAGTGACGTGTTCAGCTTGCCAAGGTCATTTTCAGCCGTGTTCTGGATGGTAGCCAGCATCTGGTTAACTTTGGCAATGACCTCATTGCTCTGCTCGATGCTGTCTTCATACTTTTGATTTGTGTAAGACTCACGCGCTTCGGCGGCAGTTGCCTGCGCCTCTGTGTACACGTTCTGGGTATCGCCACGATTGGCATCGTTAATGAGCGCAACGTTCATTGCCTTTTCAGCAGCCTTCAACTGCTGATCAGCAAAACGTGCCACGGCCTGCGCCATGGCCTGCTCGCTCAGTTCCGCAGCTTCCTTGGCACGAGTGCGCGCTTCACTGCCCTGGCCGCCAGCATCAGCCTGCCTCGCGGCAGCCAGCGTCTGCACGGCCTGCTCATAAATCTGCTTACTTTCCTGGAACGTATCCGCGTCCCACTGCTCAGCGGTCTTTATGTTCTTCTCGGCCTTGCCTTCGTAAATACCATAGCAGCCGGTCAGAACCATGCATAGGCCAACCGCCGCCGCTGCCGACGTCGTTTTGGCCATCACTGGGAGGCGTTTCTGCTTATGTTCCACGTGAACCACCCTTCTGGTCTTATGGAATCCCCACCCCGGGTCAGCACCCGGTCGGCGGAATCTATATAAGTCTTGTCATTTCAGCAACACAACCGAACACAGCACCTCGGATACTACGTCCGGCAAACTACCATTGAAACGGCCCGAAAGACCGAAACAAATTCAGATATGTGAGTCATGTAACAGGTCTTGAATGCCTGAGTCAAGGCAAGGCTGAAACATTTCTACAGAAAATTTTCACTAACGGTTCATGAAGTACCAGGCAGCGGCCGCAATGGCAGCCAGGATGATCAGGCGCATGATAATCTTACCCGCGCCGGCTCCTTCTTTCTTCTTTTTGCCACCTTTGAGGTCCCTGATGCCCGTGCCACTCTTAATTGTCTTGGCAGTAGGTTGAAAACCTTCAGTAATAAACTGAAGGCAGCCCACTGCCCTTGCCAACTGAACAAAAGCGGCGTGCCAGTTTGCAATCAGCGTTTGCTTGTCAGCCTTCGGCAGGCCGCGCAAGTGAGCAATCGAAATCGCCTGCCGCAAAAGTTCCTGCATTTTCTCACCGCCGATTTTCACATCGGGGGGCAGCTTCTGCGAAACAGTACGGGTGTATTGCGACACCGCGCTCTTTGTTTCCAGAAACGCTTTCTCTTCCTCGTGGGCAACTGGCGATTCCGTAAAGGCTTTTGCCAGGAACCCCTTCGTCTGAAGCCAAAGATTTAAAAGTTGCTGGCTCTCTCTGAGAGCGGCTTCGTTTGCTACATCCATTTTACTCGGAGCCATTAAATACCACCACCACCCATAACATCAACTCCGCCGCTCATACCGCCCGTGGAAGGTGCTGCTGCCTCCTGGGCCTTTGCAGCAATTGCCGCCTGCTCTGCGGCGCCTATTGTATTAAGAGCCACAGCCTGCGGAGAAACGTAGCCATTAGGCACCGGGTAATTTACCGGCGTAAGCGGAGGACTCGGCACGAATACGGGGTAGTACTCGCTCTGGGGATCATCCGGATTGACGCGGTAGTTTGCCAGGAACTCGTGGTTCCACTGGCGCACAAGTTCGTCGCGGTCGTCTTCAAGGTCAAGAACGTTAGGCAGATCCGGCACAACTCTCGGCATCTCGGCAACTTCCTGTTCCCCTGGCAGAGGAAGGCCGTAACGCTTCAGGCCTTCAACAGGAGGAGCAAGTTTCGCAACATGGTAACCATAATACACCATGGGGTCAATGTCTTCAGCGTTGCGCACCGCGTGGATCAGGTAAGATTTCATGGTGTTCGAAAACGAGCCAATGTACTCGTTCTTGGAAGTTTCCACATTACCGCGGATGCCGTCGCCGGCAATTCCGTTATCAGCGACTCCATCATCCGGATACGCCTCAGCATCGCCCTGGCGCACGGCAATCTCTACAGGATCTTCCAGCAGCGCGCCCGATACGGCATCAAACACACGACGCCCGGTTAGTACATTTTCCGTAGGTATAGGCGTAGCCTGAGGCATCTGGTAAGCCTGTTGACCGGCCATCATTGTGGGGTCCATGCCCATCATTCCTGCATCCATACCGGTCATAGTAGGGTCCATACCCGGCATGGTGTTACCGCCCATTTGTCCTGGAGCAAAACCTGCTCCCGGCGCGGCAACCCCCGGTAATTGTCCAGGCACAGGGGCAGGTCCACCCGGCATCTGTGTGTTCAATGTATTGCTCATGTTAAGGGCAGCCTGGCTCTCGGCCATATACTGGGCATCAGCAGCCCCAGCTACAACCATCGCGCCACACAGCGCCAGCATTTTCGCCTGCATCTTCATCGTCAGCCTCATTCGCAGGATTCAGCAAATCACGCTAGATGTGGAGCCCGCTACAGACTCTGTCAATCCGTTTCCTAGGTGATGGCCGGAAAAAATTCCTGCTATTGGTCTTATAAAGAGTTACAAGCATGCGGTTTATTGATTGCAACCTAAACAATCCACGCTATGGCCGGGGATTCTTTTACCGTCGGCGCATATTAAGATGGCCGAAGCCGGCCGATTAACGTAACTTCAGCGTACTCAGACCAATAATGGCAAACAGGATGCTGATAATCCAGAAGCGCGCAATAATCTTGGCTTCGGTCATTCCCTTGCGCTCGAAATGATGGTGCAGAGGAGCCATCAAAAATACCCGCTTTTTGGTTAGCTTGTAAGAAAACACCTGGATTACGACCGAGGCCGCCTCCAGCACAAACATGCCCCCGACAATAACAAACAGAATCTCCTGCTTACATATTATTGCAACAGTCCCGATCACGCCGCCCAGTGTCAGCGAGCCTGTATCACCCATAAACATATCAGCGGGATAGGCATTAAACCACAAAAAACCAAGGCATGCGCCAAACAGTGCACCCATAAACACCACCACTTCATCTGCTCGCGGCACGTGCGCCATCATGAGGTACTCGGCAAAAAACTGGTTTGAACACAGATATGCCAAAAGCATGAACGCTGCTGTCACGATAGAAGTGATTCCAATACACAAGCCGTCCAGACCATCAGTAAGGTTAACAGCGTTGGAAGTACACGTTAGAACGAACATGACATAGGGAACGAAAAGCAGCCCGATTTCGGGGTACAGCCATTTGAAGAACGGGAACTGCAGAAAATCGTAGCCTCGCCACGGCCCATGCATTGATCCAGCTTCCATATAGCTGTATTGCACTCCAAGAGTTTTTGTCGCTCCGAAGTAATAAAGATACGCCCCGATTACCAATCCGACTAAAAGCTGCCCGATTATCTTCTGTTTCGGCGACAGGCCGTCAGCGTTCTTCTGAGTAATTTTAAGATAATCATCAAGAAACCCGATCGTCCCAAAACCGAACGTCACAAAGATCAGGAGCCAGATGAGAGGGTTGAACAGGTTGCACCAGAATAGCACCGGGACAATCACTGCAAAAACGATGAGCACTCCGCCCATGGTCGGCGTACCGGCTTTTTTGCCATGCATCTCCGCCAGGTCTGGCGCGCCTTTGATGCTCACCGTGCGGATAGGCTGGCCGGCTTTCAGCAAACGCAGCACAGCCACCAGCCGCGGACCGATAGCCCACGACAACAGCAACGCCATAATACCCGCAGCAACACAACGTACCGTCACATACTGAAAGGGGTTTATGCGCAGGACACCGCCATCCACGAGGGCGGCCATCAAATGGTAGATCATAGGGTTATCAGGAGACCGTTACAGGAGATTTCAAAAGTTCGTAAAGCCGTTCAAGCCTTAGCGACCTGCTGCCTTTGATAAATAGCAGATCTCCCTGTTTCAACTCTTGTTTCAGTTCCGCTGCCAAAGTCTCCATATCTGAAAAATGAACAGCATCCATCCCCACCTGCCGGGCCCGGTTGCTGATCATCACCCCTCGTTCACCGATGGTGTACAGCTTTGTCAGCCCGCTGGTTGCGGCCGCTTCTGCCACCTGTTCATGAAAATCCTGTTCGTGTTCGCCCAGTTCCATCATGTCACCAAGAACCGCCAGGCGTCTGCCGCGCACGTCCAGATCATCCAGGGATTTCAACGCGGAAATAACCGCCGCAGGAATGGCGTTGTAATAGTCCTTAACAATAAACGCCCCATCCAACTCCTCGATTTCGCTGCGGTTATACCGGGGTCTGAACATGTTCAGCTGCTCCGCCACGTTCTCAAGGTCCACGCCGTAAAATGCAGCCACCGCTGCCGCTGCCACAGCATTCGACACGTTGTGCCGCCCGAAGATTTTCAGACTTACGTCGGCGCTGTCGCCTGCCTTATTCTTTAACGTGAAGCTGTACCCGAACGGACGTGCGGGGTGAATGTCTTCTGCGAAAAAATCCGCTTCGCTGTCAACGCTGTAGCGCCACACGCGGCGCCCCTTGCCAAACTCGTTATAAGCCTGCACAGACAGCGGGTCATCCGCATTGATGATCAACAGCGACTTCGGCGATGCATGCAGGATGGGCTCAGCTTCCGCTTCATAGTGTGCCCGAACTGACTCGAACATCCCGATGTGCGCATGATTTATGTTTGTGAGCACCACGCAATCAGGCTGTGCGATTTCCATCAGACGCCGGTTCTCGTCAGGAACGTTCATGCCCAGTTCAAGCACTACCGCTTCGTGACTGGCCTGCAGCCCGAACATTGTCTGGGGCAACCCAACCAGGTTGTTAAAGTTTCCCTTGGTAGAAAGCGTATTGAAGTAGCGCGTCAGGATCTCGCTTGCCATCTCCTTGGTAGTCGTCTTCCCACTGCTGCCCACCACGGCTACTACGGGGATATCACTGTTTTCCTTACGCCACCAGGCTGCCAGTTTGCCAAGGGCCACAAGTGTATCATCCACCCGCACCACTGCCACGCTGCTGGCGTCGACGTCCTGCGAAACCACAATCGCCTGTGCACCCGACTCCACGGCCTTCGCCACGAAATCATGGCCGTTAAAGTTTTCACCGCTTAGGGCAAAAAACAAATCTCCAGTCTGCACGGCGCGGGAGTCTGTGGATACCGTGGAGATGATATCCTTCTCAGGACGCTCATCTTTAACAAGACGTCCGTCTACCACTTCCACCAGCTTGTCGAGTTCTACTCTCATAGTTTACACCTGTCACCTGTAGGAACGGCCAAGCCGAACACTACCCACGGCCTATCCACTCATTCCGCAAAAAGTTGCGCGCTTCTTCCCGGTCATCAAAATGAACCTTTTCCTGTCCGAGAATCTGGTAGTCCTCATGGCCTTTACCCGCGATTACAACTACATCACCCGGCTGGGCCAGCTGGATAGCGTAGCGAATCGCTTCGCGCCGATCCAGCTGAAGTGTAAAATTATTGTCGGAAATGCCCGAGGCCTTGATCCCTTCGAGAACCCCTGCAGCAATGAACTCGGGATCTTCTGTGCGCGGGTTATCGTTGGTAACAATCACCTTGTCAGCCAGCTCGCCGGCCGCCTTGCCCATGAGGGGACGCTTGCCCGGATCACGATCACCGCCGCAGCCAAACACAGCAATTAGCTGTCCGGTTGTCATTTCCCGGGCGTTCGCCAATACGCGCTCCAGAGCGTCGGGCGTGTGCGCATAATCAACTACCACGAGAAAAGGCTGTCCTTCCCGCACGGGTTCCAGTCTGCCCGGCACGACTTCCAGCGCATCAAGCCCGTTGCGAATGGCATCTAATGGCAAGCCTGCCGAATGAGCCAGCGCTACAGCGCCCAACACGTTCTGCACATTGTACATACCAACCAGGTGAGTCCGCAGTTCCACCACTGCGTCGGCCATTTCCATGCTGAAGGTCGTCTCGTTCGGCGAAAACTTGATGCTCTTTGCCCGGTAATCAGCCGGCTGCTCGACACCTACAGTCAGCACCCGTCCAGGCAGATCCTTGTGAAACGTCCGCACTGTCGGATCATCCACGTTCAGGATCGCAACAGGCGGTTCACCCCCGTGGCGCCGGCTGCGCTGAAGGTAATCTGTAAAGACCAGCTTCTTTGCTGCAGCGTAATTCTCCATTGTGCCATGGTAGTCCAGGTGATCCTGCGTGATGTTGGTGATTATGCATCCATCAAGCTTAATGCCACTGATCCGGCGCTGATCAGCCGCGTGGGACGACAATTCCATGGCCACGGCGTTAACACCGGCCTGCTTCATATCTGCAAACAGCTGGGCAAGCTGCGTGGCCGAAGGGGTTGTATTGCTGGCTTCCACAGCCTTTCCGGCATACCGGTACTCGATTGTACCAAGCACTCCCGCGTTATACCCGGCAGCCGTCAGCATAGCCTCCAGCAGGTACGCCGAGGTGGTTTTTCCATTGGTACCGGTTACGCCCAGGACCAGCATGTCCTGCGAAGGATTTCCTAAGGCAGCATGGGCCAGGCGGCCCAGGGCATCGCGGCTGTCTTTGACCTGCACAATGGCAACACCGCTATAGGAGGAAAGCGGCTGTTCGGTCACAATGGCAGCAGCGCCACGGTCTACGGTATCCGAAACAAAAAGGTGACTGTCGACCTTTACCCCGCGCGTCGCCACAAACACCTGGCCCGGCTCCACCTTGCGGCTATCGTCGTTTACGCCGGTTACGATCGGATCGCCACCAGATACTTCACCTTTAACTCCAGCAGTTTCAAGCAACTCCGATAATTTCAACTTCAAGCAAGCACCTCGATGTTTATACATAGATAAAATTTGAAATGACTGAAACCGCGTAATAGCTGAACCCGTGCCATTGGGGTGCAAGCGACCCGGAGAAGCTTACATATTATAAAGTTCTTCCTCGGCGGTTTTTTTCGGCCGTGGTGTTCGCTTCGGCGTACTTATCTCGATAGGGTTAATTGCCTGCCTTGTCGGGTCCAGGTCATCAGTCCCGTCAATTTCAGGAACGGGCAACGCTGCGGCCTTTGGGCTGGATCCTTCTGGAGCATTGTCGCCACTTTGCGCCGCTTCATCTTCGGCAGCTTTCGCATTAGCCTTGTCTACGGCTTCCATCTCTTTTACAAAAGCTGCCCAGCTTTTACTGCTGACCTTTGGGTCTACCGGGGTATTGGCATAATCATCCAAGTCGGGATACGGCGTGGCAACAGGGGAAACTTCCTGACTCCGATTGCCAATAACTGCCGACCAGGGCGCCTCAGGCGCGGACTCTACCGGAACCGCCACCCTTTCGCCACCCACCTGGAGGCTCAAGGAAACTGTAGTACTTTCAAGCAACCCGGTCACTGGTGTAGCTTCTGCCATGGCATGAACCTCGGGATCGTCAAGGCTCAGTTCATCCCGGTATTCATCAACCAGACGCTTGATCGACTGATGGGTATTTGTCAGCATAAGCTTTACCGATTTCGTGCCTTCGATGACCTCGTATGCAGCTGGCTCCTGGTCTACTACGACGCCACTGCCCCGCGGCAGCACTTCCAGGCCCGACTGCGCTGCTTTCTTTGTGGCTTCGGCAAGGCTCAGGCCGCGAAGGTTCGGAACCACGCCCGGTGAGACTTCCTCATCGGCGTCTGGCTGCACCTCGGAAAGCAGTTCCATCGGCGCACGCCCCTCAATCTGTTTGCGTACCTTGTCCAGCGCCAACTGGATATCCTGCGGTGGAACGGCATCGCGGCGTTCTGGCACTCGTAATACACGCATGGCCTCGCGCGCTATCTCGCGGAATACCGGCGCGGCAATCTGCCCACCGTAAATCTGACCGCTCTTGGGATAGTCCACGTACACATAGATGCAGACCTCAGGATCTTCAATGGGCGCGATACCGCAAAAGCTGGCTATGTAGGCATTTCCATACGTGCCGTTCTTCATCACCTTCTTGGATGTACCGGTTTTACCGCCTACACGGTAGCCTTCAAGCTTCGCGGCTTTGGCTGTCCCCTTCTCCACCACCAGCTCCATAAGTTCCACAATCTTACGACAGGCCACAGGGTCGGCCACTTCGCGCACATACTCCGGCTCTATCTTTTTTACAGTGTTGCCGTGGTGGTCCAGAATTTCCTTTACCACGTGCGGCTTCATATACGCGCCTTTGTTGGCAATGGCTCCAACGGCCGCAGCAACCTGGATCGCTGTTACCTGGATCTCATAACCCATCGGCAGCGACGACATACTGAGCCCGCTCCACTCCTTGTAATGTCGAAGCACACCGCCACTTTCGCTCGGCAGGTCAATGCCGGTCTTCTTGCCAAACCCGAAATTCTCACTCAGGTAGCGATAAAACGTCTTTTGATCAAAAGCGCGGGCGGCTTTAATGGTGCCAATGTTACTACTGTACTGGAAAACCTCTGAAACCGGCACAACTCCGTCACTATGGCTATCTTTGATGACGCGACCACTTCCGGGCATTACCCATGTGCCTTCTTCGCAATCGATCATATCAAACGGTTCAATTTCCTTCGCGTCAAAAAGGCTCGCAAAGGTGATAATTTTCATCACTGAGCCAGGCTCGATGGGATCGGTAAGTGCCCGGTTTCTACGATGCATCGCATGGGCGCCGCCTACGTTGTTCAAACTATAGGATGGGTAGTTGGCAAGCGCAAGTACTTCGCCAGTCTTCACGTGGTAGCAGATGGCTACGCCGGAATCAGCCTGCGACTTCTCCACGCCCTGGGCCAGCACGTTCTGCGTTACCGCCTGCAGAGACTCATTAATGGTCAGCTTGACGCTATGGCCGAATGTCGATTCCAATAGCTGCGGGTCAGCCGGCTCCATGGGTTTACCGGTCGCGCTCTTCTGTGTAATGTACTTTTCAGATTTGCCGCGAAGTTCGCTGTTGTAGATTTTCTCTACGCCGTCCGCGCCAAGGTTATCGCCGGTCTCATCCCGCCATGTATACCCCACAATGTGAGGGGCCAGACTGCCGCGGCTGTAGCGGCGTTTGTTTTCTGGCTCAAAGCTGAGGAAAGTGTGGGGTACGCCTTCTTTGCGGTACTTCTCAACCACCTCGGCCAGGAGAAGCCTGTGCTGTTCGTCTACGCCCCGCACAAGAAACTGGTGACCGCCCAGCTTTATCTTCTTCATGATATCATCAAAGGTA
Source organism: Candidatus Sumerlaeales bacterium (assembly GCA_036675025.1). Classification (GTDB taxonomy): domain Bacteria; phylum Sumerlaeota; class Sumerlaeia; order Sumerlaeales; family Sumerlaeaceae; genus JAKFFN01. The sequence goes on from JAKFFN010000310.1 coordinate 38,198, forward strand.
AGCTTGGGACCATCGGGTAAGTTTTTCAACACATTCGCGAGGTCGCTTGCCAGGTCCTGCTCAAGGGTTTCGCTGCGTTCGCCGGGCTTTGGAAGCGTCATCACTTCCAGGTAAACGGTGTCGAGTATCACACTGCCGGCAAGCTCATGCCCGTTGGCGTCAAAGATTTTTCCGCGCGTGGGCGTGATTGTGTGAGACTTATAGTGCTGCTTCGTGGCGAAGCGCTCGTAAAAGTCGTGCTTTACAACCTGCAGCCAATAGAGGCGCGCGACCAGCCCCACCATGAGCACAAGGGGAACAATGTACAGAACATACAGTCGAAGACGATAGGTTTTAATTAACATGAGTAATCACTTCAGGCATTCCGACCAATGCCTTCTTCCTTAAATTCTTGGGAGCAACATTTTTTGAGGAAGTTCAGGGAAAAATCAGCCGGAAAAACGCAGGTCTAAAGCTTTTCCCGTTGCGTTTCAAGGGAGCACAGAACAGACCGTATCAAATGATTATGACCAGACCGGCAGCGGCGGTTCGGGGGTATCTACACCAAGCACTCCTACCTCGAATCCACTTTCAACGGGAAGCCGGAACTTAAGGCGGGACAAAGGTGCAACTTTGTCCCGCTTTCAATTTATCCAGCCTAAATCAGCAGCAGCAGGCAATCTTCAACGGGTCAGCGAATCAGCGGGTCAGCTTAGTCAGCGGTATCAGTCTGCGGGAACAGTACCCTGGCTTTTCAGCCGGGGCGTCAGCGGGGAAGCAGGAACGGGACGCTTGAACGGGAGCTGGAGCATTCACAGTCTACGGGATCGTAGCTGCCGGTCTGGTCAATTCTGTTGTCGTGTACTGTAACTCCTGGGTTTAATCAAACACACTTCTACTAAAACTTTAAAAGCTTCCGGTTGCGGCAACGGCTCTTCCGCCGTCGAACAGCGAAAGGATTACATCCTGCAGGCCCGGCTGCTGCCGGTCGCGTCGCAGATTGGCAACCATTACGTCAGCCTTGTTTGGCGTTAGAGGTTTGCTGTACTTTTCTCTTATGTCAGCCGGGATACGGGCAAATACATCGGCGGTCTGTACTTCCGCCTGCTGCATGTTCAGGTCCCGGGTAGCACGCATTTTTAGTGCTTCCAGGTCGCACATGGCCTCATTCTGCCGGGCTAGTGCCTGCTCCTGTCTGAGCAGAACAGTCCGCTGCCCCTGCAACTGGCTCTGCTGCACCAGAAGGTCAACGCGTGCAAACTGCAGATGGACATGGGCAAGGCTAAGCGCACAGATCACAAAAAAAGGATAGGATGCACGCAAGAGCTGCGTTCGCGTTATTCCGTTCTTCTTTTTCTGTACCTCCACGCATTCGGTGATCATCGGTAACGGTGCTCTACGGGTCATCTCACCAAATCCTTTCTGCAGATATGTTCGTTTTTTGCTCCGGCCAGGGCCGGAAAATTTGTACTACGTTTCCACCAGTGGCGGAACTGATCTTCTCTCGTGGCCGCAGGCCACACAACAATTCGTAATTAGTAATTAGTAATTAGTAATCAATCTTCTCTACGACTCTCAGCTTCGCGCTGCGTGATCGGGGGTTGTCTGCCATCTCGGCCTCATCGGCCACGGCAGGCTTTCCGGTCACGGTGCGAAACGCTGGCTTACGGTTGCAAACGCACACCGGAAACTCCGGCGGACAGATGCATCCACGACACCAGGAGCGAAATGCTTCTTTAACCCGCCGATCCTCCAGCGAGTGAAAGCTGATGATGGCCACCCGGCCCCCCGGCCGCGCCAGGCCGGGCAGTTTCTCCAGGGCTACCTCAAGTTCCTCCAGTTCCCGGTTCACCTCGATCCGCAACGCCTGGAAAACCCGCGTTGCCGGGTCAATGTTAGTCGGCCAGGCCTTTCGCGGGATGGCTTTCGCCACTATTTCCCGCAACTGGGCCGTCGTCTGGATCGGCGTCACCTCCCGGGCCTTTACTATCTCCCGGGCGATCCGCCGAGCAAATCGCTCTTCGCCATATTTCTCAAAGATCATCGCGAGGGCAGCCTCGTCTTCCGACGCTACCACCTCTGCAGCGCTCCGGCTCCCCGGCTCCTGAGGATTCATCCTCATGTCCAGCGGGCCCTCACGCTTCAGGCTGAAACCGCGTTCCGCCCGGTCCAGGTGGAGACTGTTGACGCCCAGGTCCAGCAGCAACCTGTCAAATCCGGAGATACGGCGACTGGCCAACGCCTCGTCAAACTGCGAAAATCGCCGTACCTCCACATCAAACTGCGTCTCGCGGGTGAAACCAGCACTTATCAGCTCCCGCGCCGCAAGTTCAGCAACCTGCGGGTCTCTATCCAGCCCGAGCAAAAAACCGCCCGGCATTATAGCCTGTAACATCGGCCTGGCATGACCGGCGGTACCCAGGGTACCATCAATCACCACCTGACCGTCCTTCAGGTCCAGCAACCTCAGAACCTGTTCCAGCAGCACCGGCTTGTGGATTTGATCCACTACTGCCCGGTACCCTGCTGCCGATTCCGGAACACCTGCGCCATCACTTCGCGGAGGTTCCGCGATGTGTTGGCGTTGAATTCCTTCCAACGGACAGCATCCCAGATTTCCATGCGATCCTGCTGACCCACCACCACAACTTCCTTCTGCAGTTCAGCAAGCTCACACAACCCGGGGGTCAATCGGATACGATTCTGAGCATCCAACTGACAGACCGACAGATTCCCGAAGATGAAAGTCCGAAACTCATCCGAGTTCGGATCGAAATCCGGCAACGTCTCGAGTTTCCGTTTTACATCTTCCCAGACCGGCATCGGCAGAACCTTCACCTTTCCCATGTCTGGCAGGAGAACCACCTGGTCTTTGGATGCCTCGTACTTCTTATCTAACACTTCTCTGAACTTCGCCGGCACCGCCACACGCTGCGCGCTGTCCATACGAAGAGGAAAGTTCCCGGTGAAACCGAGACCTTCCAAAGTGTCAGTATGTCCGTTAGAGTTACCCATAAATCCCCAGAATTCCCCGGAAATCACCGTTTGTCTACCGCCATCCCCCAGACTTCTGCAATAAAAATCAGCATCCCAAATACAAATTTTAGGATGCTGGTTTTATTAGACTTAACAACGTAGAACAGATGATCTACTTTAAGGGCGGAGATAGCAATAGTGGGGCTAAAACATTGTGATATAAGGACATAAGCGTCTCAATTATACGCTTGTGCGTTAAACGTCCATTTCCTATCCGCTTCCCCAATTCTGGTGGAAAAATCAGGC
>JAKFFN010000118.1:0-8859 GCA_036675025.1 Candidatus Sumerlaeales bacterium
GTCAGAGGGTGAATTCACCTCGGACTACCGGTCAGAAGGATGGCGGCGGCCACAAAAGAAGCTAAGCGCACCTGCAGGCTGGCGTCTATAGCAGGTTGCTGGTTAGGCCATTACCCCTAAGTTATGAGAACTGAGTGATATCTACGGGCACATCGGCGGCCGGGCTGCTCACCGGGTAGATCATGACTTTATTTTTCTCAAACAAAGTCTTACCGGGAACTACGCGGCTTTGCGGCCCCTTGCTGCTGTCTGAATCCTTCTTTGCATCATCAGCAGAGCCTTTTCTCACGGGTTGTGCCAGCAGGGTAGTATCTACCGCGGGAGCTGTCTCGGGCTTAACAACAACCTTTGGTGCAGGTTCGACTATTGCGGCACTTGGCTCTTCCGCTTTTCGGACCGGCATTACGCCGTCATCTGCGTTTGTTGAATCGCTGGAAGTAGATGCTTCGCGAAGGCGATCTACCGTGCTTGCACCGGAGTTCTTTGGCGCCGGGGAAGCCGGCTTTGCAGTACCTGCTTTTGAAGCCAGTTTGGAAAGTGTGCTGCTGCCCGCGGATTTCTTTGAGGACGAGGAAGATGCGGAGGAAGAGGGCCGCGAGGGGCCGCCGTCAAGGTTGTACATTCTGTCCGGTCGCGGACCATCGTTTGAATCAGTGGAGGCGGACAGATCGAGTCTTTGCGGCGCCGGGGCGCTTCCCAGGGGAGCGAGCATAGCCCCAGGTGCTGACGGAGGCGGAGGCATCGGCGGAGGAGGTTCGTTTGTAAAAACTGTACCAGGTGCAACACCGGTGGCAGGCGCTAAAACGGGCGCACCCAGACCGCCGGCAGGCTCGCCGATTGCAGCATTACCAAGACCAGTATTTCCTGCCCTGGTTTGCCAGTTGGCACATCCGGCCAGGCCCATACTGCAAACACAAATAATCCATAAGCCGTAGCGCGAACTCATAACAAATCTCCTGTTCCTCATTAAAGCAACACATTGGAATTCTGAAAACTATCTTCCTGCGTCAACATATTTGCGCCCGGACCAACGTTTTCTCCATACCGAATATTTCTTTGACTTTATGGAAAGGTATACGGCTTTACATTTTGTGACCGAGTAACCAAAAACCGATTGGAGGTAACTGGGGTGTACAGAAACGTATCCTCAAGTACCGTTGTTTTTGTATTGGCCTGTTTGATTCTCGCCAGCACAGCGTACTCTCAACCGCGAGGCAGCCAGCCTCAGCAAGGAACTTCCACCCACAACTTTTACATCACGACCCCGCAAACCGGCGAGCAAAGTGTCGTAGGTACAAGCGCGAATGAGCAGGCCACGGCGGCGACATCGCAGGCAACTGCACAGCAGACGCTTAACACTTACACGGCAACTACCACCTGGCAGCCCCAGGCACGTGAGGCAGCATCTGCTGAAAGAAGTTCGTCCAGATCGAGCAGACAGAGTAATGCTGCGAACTCACAGGCTCAGCAGGTTGCGCAGTACAATACGTATAACAATTACTATACGGCTGCCGCCAGTCAGCAGACCGCTCAGCAAACCGTTTATCCCTCTTATGTGGCTCATGCCTCTGCCACACATACTTCGGAGGAGAAGAAAGGCTTGCTTAGCCGCCTGCTGCACCGCAACCAGCAGCAGCAGCCAAAGATTACCCAGGTCAGCAACAATGCCGCAAGGCGAAGCCGGTATTCGGGCACAGTTCAAAACGGGACTGCCAGCTGGTATGGCAGCGACTGGCACGGCAAAAAGACAGCCAATGGCGAACGCTACAACATGGAGAGTATGACTGCCGCCCATAGAAGCCTTCCCTTTGGAACACTGGTGAAAGTCCGCAATGAGCGTAATGGCCGCGAGTGCGTTGTTCGCATCAACAATCGCGGTCCGTTTACCAAAGGCCGGATCCTTGATCTTTCAAAAGCAGCGGCGCGTCACCTGGGAATGGTGAGCTCTGGCGTAGCAAAGATTAAAATGGAAGTTCTTGGAAGCCAAAGCTAAGAGTTATTGATTGAATACTTGCAGAGAAGCGCCGGCCGACCGCCGGCGTTTTTTATTCGCCGGAGGCTGTCTCCGCCTCGGCCAGGCTGCTGATTAAGCGATACACAGAACGTGCGCCCTCGTAATACTGGCTTTCTTCCTGCCGAGTCAGCAGCCGGGTCGGTCTTGCCGGCAGGTTACTGTACTGCTGCAGCAGAGTTGTCGCCTCGGCTGTTTCCGCCACACTGGGATGGCTGTTAATAAAACTGATTCCATCATGCAGGATGCGGATATTGTCTCCAGCCTGGTCTGGCTGAGGTGGCGTCGTGGCATTCCTACTGACCCACTGGCGCGCATCACTCTCAAGTCCCCCGCTAAGCCCCGTAACCATGCCGGTTTCTTCCTGAACCAGAATGGCAACACTCAGTCCGATTCCGAATACAAGGCAGACCGTAAGTCCCAGCAGGGCGAACTTTACCCGCTTTCCCGATGCTGTCCGCGAGTCCGGTAATCCTGCGAAAAGCACATACGTTGCAGCCGCAAGAAGCAGGGCCAAAACAAGGAGCACGATTATCCAGATCATACCAGCAGAATCCTTTCACTCGCGACAGCAGCCGCGTTTACAATTTGTTTATATAGCAGCCCGAGCCTCGCCGGCCGGGAGCGCCTTTTTCAACTCGCGCATGTAGTTTTCCGCTGCTGAATACATTGCGGAAGCTTCACCCTCGGCGTTGCGCGTGATCAGATCAATAAGGGCACTGCCCACGACAACTGCGTCGGCCCACTCCCCTACTTGCGCAGCCTGTTCTGGTGTGGAAATGCCAAAGCCCACGGCAACCGGCAGATCGGTGCAAGCACGGATTTCGTTAATCGAATCGCCGAGTTCAAAACTCAGATTCTGGCGGGCGCCGGTTACGCCTTTCAGACTTATGTAGTAAAGAAAGCCGCTGCCCCGTTCACAGATAAACTTTTTTCGTTCCTGGTTCGATGTTGGCGCAATCAGGCAAATCAGGTCAAGCCCTGCAGCTTTCAGTATGGGGGCTGCTTCTCCAGATTCGTCAGCCGGCAGGTCCGCAATCAGAACACCATCCGCGCCGGCCTCTTTCGCGTCGGCGGCAAACTTCTCAAGCCCATAGTGAAAGTAGGGATTGTAAGCTCCAAAAAGCACAATGGGAGTTTCGCTGCCGCTGTCCCGGAATTCTCGAACCATCTTCAGGATCATAGGCAGGTTGACATCCTGATCCAGTGCCACTGAAGAAGCCGCCTGGATTGTCGGACCGTCTGCAAGGGGATCACTGAATGGCACACCAAGTTCGATGACATCGGCGCCGCCGCGCTCGAGACTGCGCAAAAGATCGACCGTATTTTCCGGGCGAGGATACCCTGCGGTCAGGTAAGGAATGAGCCCGCGTTCGCCGCGGGCACGCAATTCTGCGAATTTTTCTGATAGACGGCTCATGTTTCTTTCTACCACCATTGCCAAATTCTAGTGAAGCAAAATACAACAACTACCAACAACTGCGGTCAAATTAATATCAGCACAATGGAAAGCTAACGGTAATGAGTACGAAAGTTACAGATCTTGCAATTATTGGAGCAGGACCCGCGGGGCTGTTTGCCCTGTTCTATGCTTCCATGCGTGATATGAATGCGCTACTTATTGATAGCCTGCAGCAACCCGGTGGCCAGCTCGCCACCCTTTACCCTGAGAAGTACATCTATGATATGCCGGGCTTTCCCAAAATCCTGGCCGGCGAACTTGCAGACATGATGTTTGAACAGGCAACCATGCATAGGAAACAGGAAATCGTGCTGGGGGCGAGGGTAGAGAAACTGGAGTATGATGAAGCCGCTGACATTGTGAAGCTGGAAACCTCTGACGGCAAGCAGTATGCCGCCCGCACAGTCCTGATTACCACAGGAGCAGGCGCGTTTCGCCCCAACCGCCTGGCAGTTTCCGATGCACTGCACCTGGAAGGCAGATATGTCCATTATTTCGTTCAAGACAAGTCGGTGTTCCACAACAGGCCGGTAGTCATAGTGGGCGGCGGTGACAGCGCACTGGATTGGGTTCTGAACCTTCACGGATATGCCTCGGAAATCAGCCTGGTTCACCGGCGCGATACTTTCAGGGCTCATGAAGATACCGTCCATAAGGTCATGGCATTAGAAGACGTGAAGCAGTATCTGTTTTATGAGGTCAAAGAGCTGGATCTTGGTGGGGCTGAGGACCTTGAACAGGTGACTATTGAGCATAACAAGACGGGCGAACGGCTGGTACTTCGAGCGGATCACCTGATCGTTAACCTTGGGTTTGTGGCCGACATGGGCCCGGTTAAAAACTGGGGGCTCGAACTGCAGGGCCATCACATCCGGGTGAATTCCATGATGGAAACAAACATTCCTGGCGTGTACGCGGCCGGCGATGTTACCATTTATGACGGGAAGATCAAACTTATTGCAACGGCAACATCGGAGGCCTCGATTGCAGTGAACGCAGCTAAACACCGAATTGATCCCAGCCAGCGACTGCAACCAGTCCACTCTTCGAGTCTCTACGAGACCAAACCAGCACCAGCGGCGGGCTGAGCGAAAGAGTTAAATGGATTTCCGGGAATAGCCGGTGCAGGCGAATCATACCTATTTGCGCCATACGAATCTTTAACCGGGCTGTACAAGGTAATATGCGAGAACGCACCATCCGAGTCCTCATGGACAAAAGAAATAACCGCTTCGCCATCCACGACGTCGTTACCGGCGATCTGTTGCATGTCTTTTATCCTACTCGTGATATCTCCCAAATGACACAGGAGCAGCTGACCGAAAGTGAGAACGAGGCTATCCGGGATTTTATGGTGAACGGAATTCATGATAACCAGGACGATGACGAGCTTGGCTGGTAACCTTCGCTCAACAGGGTGGATTTCCCTGGCAGTCTTCCTGGCTTCCTGCACCGCCGCATATGCACAGGTACAACCGGGCGCTCCCCCGGCTTCCACTCCGCCGGCCGTTGTGGCAACTGCTACGCCGTCTGCAGATCGCGAATCGTCACTGACTGTACAGCAAATCGTAGCGCGGCAGGAAGATCATTTTGCCCGGCTCCAGAATGCTCGTGGAACAGCAGTTCATTCGGAAGTCCGGTATAACGAACAGGGGCAGCCGCAACCGGCTACAGAACAGTATATCTTTTTCGCGTACAATAGCGGCAACAGCGTTACCCTTGCGATGCCGAAACAGGCAGCCCAACTTTACAAGGGGTCGCAGGGCCAGGTGCCGTGGCAACACGTGACTTCCGCATTTCTGATCACCGGCGACACGGTTTACTCTATCCGCAAGTCCGAGCGCGGCACGTCTGTCCCCACAGTCCTGGCCACACCATTCAATCCGGCCGTGCATGAAAACAATCCCCTGGTCAGTTTTCATCCGCGTCAGATAAGTGATGAACAGATCCCGCTGCGTGACCTGGTCCGGGCGATTCCCCAGATGAACCAGCGACCAAAAGTTTATGATATTACGCGAGACGGCAAACCCATGCTCAAGGTTGAGTTCGCGAACCCGCAGACTCCCTCGGAGAGTCTGCATTATATCATTGATCCTGCGCGAGGTTACCTGCCAGTAGAGATAGCGAGAACCAGCAACGGGCGTGCGGTCAGCCTTTCGCGCATTGTGATCGGCCATACTCCAGACGGCATCTGGATTCCTGCCCGCCGGGAGCGTGTCATTTATAACGCGCAGGGGAAGCAGGCAAGCCGTCAGAACTGGCACTTTGATTTCTTCTCAGCCAACCAGGACCTGCCTCCGAAGATTTTCTCGCTCATGTATTTCAATCTGCCGCTTACGACGCCCGTCACTAAAGTTGGCGATGGAGGCGCAGCGAGACCGGCGCAAGGGTCAGCTCAGCAAACCCCTGGCGGAACACGCCAGCCGGCGGCTTCACCAGCTGCCCCTGCAGTTCCTACGGCCACTCCCATTCCGCCTCGAATTGCTCCGGCGCCGATGCGGGTTCCGTTACAGTAATCAGCTAGCGGATTATTTGGGCAGGTGCGGTCGTGCGGTAATCCAGCGACGGTGTCCGCCCGGCCTTCTTCTTTTCGTGCAAGAACCTGGCTGCTTCTTTTAGGGTGTCGAGGCTCTGGCTCGTGCGGCCACGCAGTTGAGCTTTTGTTTTGTTAACCACTTCGGCTTTTTGCGCAGCAGGCATTGAGCGCTGTTTCGGATTCTGTTCTACCATATCCTCCGCCACTTCATCAACATTAAGCCCCACAAGAAGCGACCTGTTCATGTAAGTGTTGCGGGCCATAGCCTTGCCCGTTTCCGGGTTGCGGGTAATGGCAAACATCCCCTGGCCAAGTCCGACCGGTGCCTGCAAGCCTGTGCCCGGTCCTTTGCCGGTTAAAAAAATCAGGTATTCCTTACCTGGCTCATACACCGGCATCGCAGGCAGCATAACATTCTTGCCCAGGCGGAACTGGTTCCAGCTGATCGCCTGGCTTGTCTTAACGTCACCAAAAACAGGTTCGATTACGGTGCCGCTAACAACATCAACCGATTGCCCAATGGAGGTGGTCGTCGTTTCAACAGATTCTATCTTGATGACAAAGGCGCTTTCAGCATTTTCCGAGAGCTGGGCAAGGTTCGCAGCTATCATGGTTGTTGCATCGGCGGATGCCGCGGACAGATATGTCATCACGCATGCCAGGCAGCAGAACAGATTCTTTCGTGACAAGGCGCGGCGGGATTTTTTTAAAATGGCTAACATAGGTCTGCTACTCCAGAGAAAATCCTGACAGATACACGGGCACGGCGACCACGCTTTCACTGCGTCGGCCCGCGTATCCGCCTGAAAGCGGGTGATTCGTTACGGTAATAGCAGTACTGCTTCCGGGCTGGAAGTCAGGTAGTCGCTGCACAGCCACGTCCAGGGTGTTCTCATCCACGAACGTTACGCCGTCGACCTGGATTCCAGGAGCTGAGAATTCCACCGTGGGCGGCCCGCCAAGGTTCTTAAACCCGCGGCCAAGGATGCGTATGACACCGGAATTCGGGTTTACTACTCCATCCTCCGTGCCTTTGACAACAACTGCGTCACGGTCGCTGACTGAGAACAAAACGCCGAATGTGTAATTGGTGGGACCCGGCGTACCCCCGCCGAAGCCCGGATCAGGAGTTACCGCGGCGAAGATAAACTTGCCGGCACCCACGCCCGTGCCCATGCGCGAGTAGTCCAGGTACATACTCAGCGCCGGCCCTGTCAGTGAGCCAGTACCGGTAAGCGGACGAAATTCTCCATTGGGATTTGTGGGGTCCTGCTCCAAGACGTACAAATCTACCGGGTGCGTCTCTCCGGAGCAGAAAATCTGGTTCAGCTCCAGGCCCGCCGGCGCATCCACGACAAAGAAATCGACAAAGTTACCATAGCCGAACACGTACTCGGCGCCTGCTTCGTTTGGATCGGCAAACCCGTTTACAACAGTATATTTCCCCGGTGTAACCTGCAGCACCTGGGGGTTTGTTTCATCGGAGCCGTTTTCCACTTCAGCCACCTGCACCACATCTTCCACATCATTAAAGCGCAGATCCACAGTTGTGATATTGGGATTTGCCGGTGCTCCCGGTATCATAAATGCCGTGGAAAGAGCAGCGGAGTCAGTCTGGCTTTCGATTCCGAGTTCGTTTAGGAACTCCGGGGCGCCCGGCAGATCATTCGGTTGATCCAGACGGCCGAGGCTTGAGCCGCCGGAAAAGGCGCCCGCCACCGGTTCTGCGTCTACCACCCAGGCCGTTCCGGTAGGGAGGCCGGGTATGCGATAATCTCCGGTAGGCGTTTCCGTTGTCACGGGGTCAGTAAGACCCGATACGCACGTGATCATCTGTGTGGGATCATCCGCGTTAAAGGCGACGATATTGGCGCCATTTACCGGGTTGTTGTTTATGTCTCTGATGGTGCCAGAGATTGAACCCTTCGAAGCAAATGTGGCTGCCGGATAGAGGTAGGAGATCCATGCTTTATCGTCCAGCTCGAGGGTTTCAATATCCGGCTGTACAAAGGGGAACATGGTAGGGCGACCGCGGTAGTCGGGTTCTTTACCGATTCCGCCGCCTAGGCCAAATTCCGGGTAGTAGGTTGCGCTTTCGATGCCGGTCTCAGAATACTGCAGCGCCGCCTGGGAGTGATCGAGGTTCAGCATGTGCCCGATTTCGTGGGTAAAGGCTCCCCGATACTGCTCAACCGGGATATCCAGCGGCGCCTGCGGAAAATCTGTATCGTCAATAAAGCGTCCGTTCAGCACGGCTATTCCCTGGGCAATCGGTGCCGGTGAAAAGTCATCAGGTACGACAGGGCCAGCGAATCCCACAATTACGGAGCTTGCCCCCGCTCCGAACTGGCGGTCTATCAGCGCACCGGTTTGATCGTAAATAACGGCGGCAGTTGTGCCTGCAGGTGGAGTCAGCAGATTGTAGCCGGGCGCGACCTCTACGCCAGAGCCATCGCCGAAATCTTCTGATAAATCTGCAGCCTGTATAAATTGCACAGCGCTATCGGGAATATTGCTGGCATCCCAAAGCCTCATGGATTCCAAGGCCATGGTGTCGGCCTGTGCATTGGTCAGCCGTCCCAACGGCCCCTGGTCCAGGTTCACTGTGACGCCACCCGCCCATTTGTATGGATTGCCTTCCGAATCGACGGCAAGATAGCCCCCCGCAAACCCGGCTGACACACAGGTAAATGCAAGCAAAACAGCCATTGCTGCTTTGCTCCAATGTAACCCCGTTGTCCCCACTCGCACCATCACTAATTCCTACAGCAAACTTTAGGAATGTTCTTAGATTGACGACATTCTCCGACCGTCGTATCGCAGACAAGCAAAACCTGAAGCCTAAGGTTC
>JAKFFN010000120.1:0-8809 GCA_036675025.1 Candidatus Sumerlaeales bacterium
GGCGAGCAGCCTCTCGATCTCGACATTGTTCGTCGCGCAATAGGTCTCCAGCGTGATGCGTCGCGTGTTGGACTTGTTCGGCAGCGCGCTTTAGTGCCTGGTCTCCCGGGTAGGATTCCCGGATTTCAGGCAGCACCTTCTCCAGAAAATCAGTCCAGTTGTTGGCCAGGCCCAATACCACCAGCCTTCGTGCTTCGGGAAGCGTTAGCTTTTCGTTTTCGCGAAAGGATAGTTCCGCCAGGCTCATGGCCGCGGTTTTTCGGTCATCCATAAAGTAAATTGCCAGCAAGGCGCGGGTGCGGTAGTACTCCACGCTGTCCTCGTATTTCAATGCGCCGCCATACAAGCGGTGCTGCGTCCAGTAGTAGATTGCCCGTGCTTCCCGGTTCCACTTGTTCTTTTTAAGCAGCCCTGCAGCCAGTTCGTCCGCTTGTTTTATTTCTCCTGTAGCGGCCAGGTAGAGGAGTTGCAGTTGCTGCTTTCGCGGTTTAAAATAAGCTGTGTCCGGCAACCCGTTTAAGGGGGCCCACCCCAGGGCTAATTGCTCCTTGCGCCAGTTAAGATACTCCGCCTCCCGCCCAATTTCATCAAGCGCAGCTGGTGGCCATACTGCCCTGTAATACGCCAGCCAGGCCTTCGCGAGTTGCACACGCGGGTGCCGGGGCATATCGTGAAACACGGACTCCAGCAGATTTGCTGCGGTCTCAATCTCTCCAATGGATGCCAGCTTGATCGCCGGCTGGAGTACCATCTCTTCAGCCGACCACGGATCCAGTTCAAACAACTGATTGCGCAGGGTATTGCTTTCTTCTATACTCTGGGGCGAGACCGCCAGAAGATCAGACAGTTCTCGCAGTGAGGCAGAATCTGCAGGATTGTAGTACAGTGACTTCCTCAGTGCTCCAACCGCGTTCTTGTAGGCTTCACTGTCCTCCGGGCGTTTATCCGCTTTTTCCATTTCCCAGATCATTCGCCAGGCGCGGCCAAGCAGGTACCAGGTATAATGGTAGCGCAGGCCGCCCGCTTCCAATTGGTTTTCTGTAATCTGAATGGCTGATTGGGCGTCACTGATTATGGATGAGCGCATGGCCAGGCTGGCGGTAGTATCATCGACTTCCAGTTCCAGGTACGCATGGAGACCCAGGCCGGCGCGATTGACATAGGCCGTGGCATGGCCCTCGTACGCTTCTCCGTTAAACACGTTGTTAACTATCGCTTCACGAAAAGACCGGCGAGCGCGGTCAAGCAAGTTCATGCGGTAGGGCACCGTCTGGCCGTCACTCTCAGCGTAGTCTGCCAGCCACATGCGCCCCATGTTATAATAAATATCAGATACAAAGGGCCTGCCTACCAGGGCCTGCCAGCCAAACGGAAGCCATGAAAATATCAGGAGAGTGCCGACGAGTCCGGCGATTGTTGCCCTGCGCGCAGCTTTCGGCGTAATAGCGTCATCCACCAGCAAAGTAGAATCCGGGGAGCGCGCGGAAAGGCGGGTAGATAGAGCCGCTGAAAGTAGCGCTAATGTGGCAATGGGTACCACATGGAACGGAAAATCCACCAAAGCATGCAGCGCTACAGCCAGAGTTGGGAGCGCCAGCGCCCACCAAAGTGATTTGCGATAAGGGCCCGCAGCTGACCTATAGGTGCGCCAACTTTCCCGACCGAGGGTATAAATTGCACCGGCAAGTAATATAAATCCGACAAATCCAGCCTCAATCAGTACCTGCAGGTAATCGTTGTGAGCCAGATCTGTTCGGCGGGTAGTGGTTCCGAGCCATGTATCGGGGTTGGTGGAGAAGTAATCGCCCTGTGCCTTCGGGTATTCCCAGCCAAAGCTGCCCAGACCACTCCCAAACACGGGAGCCTGGGGAAAGAGTTCTGTCAGGCTGACGACCAGTATACGCAGGCGGGTTTCGCGTCGGAGCTGGTCGAGATTAAGGATATGTTCACTCACACGCTCGCCAAGGCTGACAGGCAGACGGGCAAAGGGATTGGACTGCGGAGCAAGGGAAAGCGCAGCTATCAGCGCCATAACCAGGGCAGCGCCGATCAGCATCCACGTCATACGCATCTTGCGGTGGTGTAGCCGAATGAACTGCCACGGGAGAATTACAACAATGCCAAACCCCAGCAGCCATACGGCACGGCTTTGTGCTGCGATAATTACAAAAACGAAAAGAATGGCCACGGCCGCGTTAAACAGACGCACCCACAGGCGGCGGTTGGTGAACAGGAAATACAGGCTGAAGCTGAGGGGAAACATGAGCCAGGAGGACAGGCCGGTATTGTGTCCGATCAACGAGCTCATGCGATTCCGGGGATCACTGGCCTGCGGCAACAATGGCATTCGGTCGACGTGTTGCAGGAGCGCGAGACTGGCCAGAATGACCCCGCAGAGCACAGACAGCGTCATGAATCGGATAGCAAACGCGGGCGACGCTGCTTCGGCCCGGCATAGAACGAACACCGCTATCCCGGCCGCACACAAGACCCAGGTGTTTAGACTCTGCTGGAAAACGGAACTCCATGCGACTGTGGCAGCGACGTAAATCAGAAATGCAAAAGCCCAGACTTCGGGCTTCAGCAGCCACGATCGCAGCCCGCCACCGTTGGCGCCGAACGACGGCCGCTCAAGGCCCAGCCACTGGCTCCGCACTTTTATCCATGAGTACAGAAACAGTAAGCACGCAGTGAGACTAAGAAACAGGCCTTCTTTTAGAACAAGCGGGGTGATTCCACAGGAAAGCCATGGCAGAAAGTGCCGGAACAGCGCGGGATTTGAAATCCTGTCATATAAGGCACTGAGGGTATCATCGGACAGACACAATGGGTAGGCCAGCGCCGTCGCTGCAACGATAAGCAGCAGGCATATTCTAAAAGCAGTGGAGAGCCGCGAAGTGCGGATCAGTCGCGATTCTTCTCTTGTTTCCGTTACGGAATCTGACACGTTATTGACAGGTCCTCATCAGCTTCATGATCTTGCACAAATCCATTCTAGCGGGTGTAGGTCAAACCTATGACAGATCCGATCCTCGACAATCTTAATCCGCAACAATATGCTGCAGTTACAGCCCCTGATGGTCCGCTGCTGATTGTGGCAGGTGCCGGTTCCGGCAAGACGCGCGTAATTACCCGCCGCCTGGCCTTCCTGGTGCGGGAAAGGGGAGTGCGTCCGTGGCAGATTTACGCGGCTACGTTCACAAACAAGGCGGCCGAGGAGATGAAGCACAGGGTAGCGCAATTGTCTGTGGGTGCCAATCCTGCGGATTTCCACATCAGTACCTTTCATAGCATGTGCGCCCGCATTTTGCGGCGTGAAGCTGTAAACGCAGGCCTGAAACCAAACTTTACTATCTGCGATGACAAGGATCAGCAGGCGGCCGTCAAGCATGTGATGAACCATTTGGGCTATACAGATAAGATTATGAAGCCCTCCGAGGCTCAGTGGGTGATCAACCAGTGTAAAATGAGAATGTACGGTCCGGACGACGTGGGCGAGGTGGTTTCAAGCAACGAGGAAATGCACCAGGCGATATTTGAAAAGTACGAAGAGTACCTGGCAAACAGCTCAGCGGTGGATTTTGAGGACCTGATCCTTAAGACGGTGCGGCTGTTTGGGAGCCATAAGTCAGTGCTGGAGGAGTATCAGCGCCGCTTCAAGTATGTGATGGTCGACGAGTACCAGGATACTAACAAGGTCCAGGTGGAGCTTGTGAGCCTGCTGGCCGCGCAGCACCGCAACTTGACGGTGGTCGGTGATGAAGACCAGTCAATTTACTCCTGGCGCGGCGCAGACATTAACAACCTGCTGGATTTCCAGAAGCACTTTCCTGATTCCGATATTATCCGGCTGGAGCAGAACTACCGCAGTACGGGAAACATCCTGAAGGCCGCGGATGCGGTCATTACGCTGAACACAGAGCGCCTGGGGAAAACGTTGTTTACCGAGGGGGGAGACGGCCCGCCGCTGTATGTGGCGGTCGGTCGCAGCGAGATGGAAGAATCCGAGACAGTCGTATTTTCTATCGAGGAGATGCGAAAGCGGGGATACCGTTATTCCGATATGGCGATCTTCTATCGCGTTGCTTCTCTCAGCCGGGTTTTTGAAGATGCGCTGCGCCGCTTTAACATCAATTACCGGATGATCGGCGGCACAAAGTTCTACGACCGTGCTGAGATCAAGGACCTGATATCCTATCTGCAGGTGGCGGCGAACCCTGGTAATAGTATTGCATTACTCCGAATCGTCAACACTCCACGGCGCGGGCTGGGGGATAAGAGCCTGGAGGTTCTGATCAAGCATGCGGATCGGAGCGGCGGCAGTATCTATGACAGTATGAAACTGTCCGTTGGCGGCACTGACCTCGGACTGCCCAAGGCGGCTGTCGGCAAATTGGCTAAGTTTGTGCAACAGGTGGAAGAGTGGCACCGCTTGTCAGAGACGCGGCGACCTAGTGAGATTTTTGATAAAATCATGACGGATACGGCTTATGTGGAAAATCTGGGTGATCCGAAAAGCCTGGAGGTTATTGGTCGCACAGACAACCTGGAGGAGCTGCGAACGTCAATTCTCGCCCTGGAAGAGACGCGTCCAGGGCTGACGCTCACCGACTACCTGGAGAACGTAAGCCTGGTTAGCGTAACCGATGACCTGGACCCGGATGACGATGCGGTTAGCCTGATGACGTTGCACGCCGCCAAGGGTCTGGAGTATAAGGTGGTATTTATGGTCGGCCTTGAAGAAGGGCTATTTCCGAGCCATAGGTCGGCCATGGAACGCGGAGATTATGAAGAAGAGCGGCGGCTTTTCTACGTGGGCATTACGCGTGCGCGGGAGTACCTTATCCTTACGCGCGCGGCGGAGCGGATGTATTACGGCGAGCGCCGCTATAATGATGAGTCGCGCTTCATTCATGAACTTCCGGAAGACATTGTCAGACCGCTTCATCCGTATAACCCGGCATTTCACCACAGCCTGGAAGATGCGCCGAAGGACATCGGTCTGAGCTTTCCTGGAGAGCAGATTTATCGGCAGCAGCCTTCATTTCCACGCGCGCAGACTCCATTCAACCGCACGCCGTTCGGCAACGGCCCTGCGCAGCCGCGGCCGCAGCGGTCAACCACAGTGGAGCCGCCTGCAGTCCGTGGTAAGTCTTTCCCTTTGGGTACGCGCGTCCGTCACATGCTGCTGGGCGAAGGCGTGATAACAGCTGTAAGTGGCAACGGCTCTGACCTGCAATATATTATCCAGATGGATGATGGCATGGAGCATCACCTGCTGGCGCGGTATGCCCGGCTGGAAGCGCTGCCCGATGAGTAACGCCTGCGCATCGTCGGCGAAAATAGCCGTGTGGGCAGGAGCAACCGTATTGGCTCTGGCCTTGGCCGGCTGCGGTACTTATGTGCCTGACGGCGCGACGGTCATCAGCGTAAAAAACAGCAAGCAGGAATTTGAAAGAGGGGAACTGCGTCCTCCGCAAAATGAGCTGCGAGAGATGAGCATCATTAAGATGCGGTGGTACGACGACAACACCTTTCTGACAACCGCTACGCTTGAGCCGGGCGTGTACTCGTTTCTTGCGCGAAACTACGAGGGAGCGGCAATCCAGCGCGATATTGCCATTGTGAAAGATAAGGATTACTACGAAATCACTGCGGAACGAAGCGTGGCAGAGAAAGGCGCCGAGGCAACGCCAGAGGTAGCGGGTCCGCAAATCAAGGGGCGGATTCTCAGCGCGCAGGCTGGACGGATTTCATCGGTGTCAGTTCTGTTTGTCGGGACAGATGTTGTGCTAAGAACGGCCCAGGTGGCCCGGGATGGGTCGTTTACGGTGGAGTCTCCGCGACCAGGTAACTGGAAAATTGAGATTCACAGGCTGGGGCCGAACCCGGTAAGCTATGTCCATCCGGTTACTAATGTCACCAGGCCAGTGGACCTGGGGCAGATTACGCTGCGATAGAATCATTCAGACGGTAGTTTACTTGGCCGGCGGGCTCCGACTCGATTCTCCATAACGGAAGCTGCAAACCGGATGTTGATGGAATTCAGACTGGTATAAAAAGAGAAAGACGGGTATCCCAAGGGATACCCGCCAATCATCATAACGTGCCGTTTTCCGGAAAGCGGCGCGTCGCTTTTCAGCTACGCGAAATACCGCTTAGTCCCAAGGGTTCGGGCCGAGATCGTCGCACTGCAGATCGATCAGGGCGAAGCCAGCGACGAAGTCCACAGCTTCCATCAGGGACACAGCAGCCTGAACGCCAATTACGCCCAGGTGAAGGTCAGCACCGACTTCGCTGGGGTCACGCTGCAGGCAGCCGTTAACCCAACCGAGGAAACCAATACCAGCTTCATCGATTTTCTCGTCATAAACCGGCATAACGCGACCCTTGATACCAAAGCGGGTCGTGGAATACTGGCCATAGCCGATTTCTGCGAGTTCCGTAGCACGGACATTGAATCCGAAGCCACAGCCGATACCGATGCTTGCGCGACCGATATCAACAAAGTCCAGAACGCGGTTCGGGACGTAATACAGGACCATATCCAGCAGGCTGTTACCTACAGACTGACCATTGTACGGAGCAGCAGCCATAGGGGCCGGAGCCTGCGGGTACATAGGCGCCTGGGGGGGCGGCATAGGTGGTCCAGCGATTTCGCCGCCAGCCAAGGCCGGAACAGCGGAAACAGCGACGGCAGCAGCAGCAAGCGTTGCCTTTAACGAAAAAGTTGCCATTACAACTTCTCCTTTCCTCATGTTAGATTCGGTTTATCTTCGAATCTGGCGCGATAACAGAGTCTGATTCCGCGCAAAGCAAGAGGAAAAAACATCGATATAACAAAAAAAGCACACAGACCCCACTTTCGCCCGGTGGAGCAAGGTGTGCTTGTTGACAAATTCTCGATGTTATCTATTGGACAGCAGTATTTTAAGTGAGTTCCGTAGTTTTTCACTATGACCACAGATTTTTTAACCGCTGTCCAAAACTTCCGCCATCTTCGGATACTGGTGGTGGGCGACCTGATGCTGGATCATTATATAACAGGGACTACCGAGCGTACCAGCCCGGAAGCGCCAGTTCCCGTAGTCCTGGTCTCGGGCGAGGCCTACATGGCCGGCGGCGCCGCCAACGTGGCCCGTAACGTTGCCGCAGCTGGGGGAGATGCCAGTGCCTGTGGCCTGGTTGGCGATGATGAAGCAGGCGGCATACTGCTGGACCGGCTGGTAGAGACAGGAGTTGAGGTCAATGGCGTAGCGGCATCAAAGGATTATCAAACGATAGTTAAGACGCGTGTTGTCTCCCAGGGTCAGCAGATTGTGCGCCTTGACCGGGAAAAGGCAGGGGATATTGGGGGAGTCGAATCCTCAGAAGCGTTGCGCTATCTGAATCTTGCCTTGTCCTCGATCCAGGGCGTCATAATCAGCGACTATGGCAAAGGCTACCTGACGGATGAAATCCTGCAAACGCTGATATCGTCCTGCACTGATCTGGCAATACCGGTAGTGGTTGACCCGAAGGGTCGTGATTATTCGCGATACCGGGGCGCGTATGCGATCACTCCGAACAGCCGCGAAGCCTACGCGGCTACAGGATTCTCAACATCTTCTGAGGATGGTCTGCGCAAGGCTGCAGATGCAATCAGGGATACTACAGGTTGTTCGCTGGTCGTGATCACTCGGGGTGCAGATGGGCTGGCAATTTCCGAAACACCGGGAGCACTTAATCTCATCCCTACATCAGCACGGGAAGTTTTTGATGTGACCGGAGCTGGCGATACCTTCGTGGCCTGGCTTGCTATGGGAATTGCGTCCCAAATGTCGGCCGAAGATGCGGCTCGGCTGGCCAACCTTGCAGCAGGGATTGCTGTTGCTCGCAGTGGCCCTGCCACTGTATCGCCACTAGACCTGCGGCAGGCGCTGGCGCCGGGCAAGCTCGGGAAGAAGATAATTAACGAAGCTGATCTTGCAGCCCTTGGACGCCAATTACGAGAACAGGGTAAGAAGATCGTCCTGACCAATGGCTGTTTCGACTTTCTCCATGCGGGTCATGTGGCGTTTCTCCAACAGGCTCATTCGCTGGGGGATGTGCTCGTCCTGGCCACCAATACCGATGAATGCATCCTTCGTTTAAAGGGTGCACCGCGGCCCATTATTGCGCAGCGTCAGCGTGAAGAGCTGCTGGCATCCATCGAGGCGGTTGATTATGTTACAGTTTTCAGCGGCGACACTCCCCATGATATCATTAAATCGCTGCAGCCTCACGTGCTGGTCAAAGGGGCCAATTACACCATGGATGAAGTGGAAGGCGCTGATTTGGTGCGTGAGCAGGGCGGGGAAGTGGTGACGCTGCCAATCATGCATGACATTAAAACCAGCCGGCTGCTTGGGGATAAATAGCGACGCCCTGCCGGTGACGCTAATGGATTGTATCCACATCCTTATCCGGTGGCTGCATCAGGTGCGGCAGGCCGGTGGGTGCGATTTGACGAAGCGCGCTATCAAGGGCTGTCTTCAGATCCGCTGCCTTCTGAAACCGGTCAGCCGGGTTCTTTTCCAGGCATTTCATCACCAGGTCGTTCACCGGCTGCGGTATTGCAGAATTGTGGTCCTGCAGTTGGCTCGGCGGCATGTTCACCTGCTGATAAGCTATATCACCCGAGATGAATGGCGGCATGCCTACCAGCCACTCATATAAGATAATGCCGGCGCTATAGAGATCGGCGCGCCCATCCAGGCGAATCCCCTGAACCTGCTCCGGCGACATATAACGTGGGGTGCCGATAACAGCGCCAGTGGGCGTAAAAGTC
>JAKFFN010000086.1:0-8790 GCA_036675025.1 Candidatus Sumerlaeales bacterium
CAGGCGTCCCGCCTGTCACCGTGAGACCCAAGCCCGCAGGCGTCCCGCCTGTCACCGTGAGACCCAAGCCCGCAGGCGTCCCGCCTGTCACCGTGAGACCCAAGCCCGCAGGCGTCCCGCCTGTCACCGTGAGACCCAAGCCCGCAGACGTCCCGCCTGTCAAAGTAAGACCCAAACCCGTGCGGCCGGCCCCGTCCCAACCATAACCACAACCATAACTTCAACCTCCGTCCGGCGGCCGTCTCCTTCGTCACCTTGAACTCGGTCCTGGCATGCCCGACTGACCACCAAATTTCTGTTAATTGCACATTGAGAAAATAGGGGTTGACTGTGCGCACATATATTGTGCACCTTTTCCCGTTTTTCTCAATAACTCCCAAAGGCGATCAACAATGTTTCCAAGCATTTACCGGCTGCTGCTGTGCGCAATGCTGTCTTCGGCCCTGCTGGTCCCGGCTCCCCGGGCGCAGGCCCAGTCGTCAAGATCCCGCGAAGCCAGCCGCCCAGTCACCGTCACCTCTTTTCCTGAAGGGGCACAAGTCTATTTAGATGGGGTTTCCATTGGCCGGGCTACTCCTACAATAATAAAAGTCACAGAAGGGATTCACACGGTCGAAGCCCGCGTTGAAGGGTCCAGCTCCTGGCTTCCGGCAACTCAATCCATCACGGTCGACAGGTCGGCCAATAACCTTCAGCAGGTTCACCTGGTTCTTTCTCCGTCAATAACTGCAGGTTCTCAAGGCCCTCAAGGCCCTCAAGGCCCTCAAGGCCCGCAAGGTGAAACCGGCGCGATTGGTCCGGTCGGTCCCGAAGGCCCCGCCGGTCCGGTTGGTCCCGAAGGCCCGGCAGGTCCCATTGGTCCCGTAGGTCCTGTGGGATCCGCTGGCCCTCAAGGTGATAAAGGCGATACCGGTGCGCAGGGAATTCCGGGCGAAACCGGACCACAGGGAGCGACAGGCCCTATTGGCCCTATTGGCCCTGCTGGTCCTGTAGGTCCTATAGGCTTGGCCGGACCGGCCGGCCCCAAAGGTGACAAAGGCGACACGGGCGAACAAGGCCCGCAGGGCGTGCCCGGCATACAGGGTGAGACCGGTGCCGCCGGCCCTGATGGCCCTATCGGTCCTATCGGTCCTATAGGTCCTATTGGCCCCATCGGGCCTGTCGGAGCCACCGGAGCAATCGGAGCAACCGGACCTGAAGGCCCCGCCGGTCCCGCCGGTCCCGCCGGTCCCGCCGGTCCCGCCGGACTCACCGGACCCACCGGCTCCGCCGGACCACAAGGCATCCAGGGTGTAGCGGGTGCCACGGGCCCTGCAGGACCCAAAGGTGACACCGGCGCAACCGGCGCAACCGGCGCAACCGGCCCTCGCGGGTCAGAAGGCGATATGGGCCCCGTCGGACCTCCCGGCCCCCAGGGACCTCCAGGAGGCGAAGACATCATCTATGCTGACGAAGCAATCGGCGTACTTGATAGCCCGAATCTCGGCCTTCAAAACGTACCTGTCTACGGCTTTAAGAGCCAGTACTCAAAGAGATCCTCTTCATCTCCCGGCGGTATCGACATGATTGTCGATCACTTCTCAATTGAACTCTCCTCGCGCCACGTCATGCAGCTGGTCGATCTGTACCTGCAGGGTAAGCCATTGCCGCCTTTAACCCTGAAGATCGGACACACCCAAACTTTTGAAGGTGTGCCATACTACCAGTTGGAAATGGCGTGCGCTCGTACGATAATTACAGAAAAGGATTTCACCCAGAAGAGTTTGCAGGGCAACCGGATAACCGTTAACCTTCTTCCCGGCGAAGTTATCTACAGCTTCCGTCCCGGCAAAGACACTAACAAGCCACCCGAGCCCATAACCCTCAGCGTTGATTTTATGGGTAACAGGCTTACGGATGCACCGTCACTTCCGCATCCCCTGGAGTTCTTCTTGCTGGAAGATTTCAACGTCTTCAATCCATCCGAGTTTGGACTGCCCATTACAGGGCTGGATGTTGGCCTGGGTCTCCTGACAGGGAGCACAATCGGTGTACAGCCGTCCCTGGATAACCTCGACTCAGAGATGGTTCTGAACTCTTCTTCTCCATTTTTGTTTGGCAGAGGCCTGAACGGCATGATGATCCAGAACGTCACTTTTACATCCGCCGGAGTGAACACAAATGGAGAAACAGTTGCCCTGCTTGAACAGCGTTTGGAAGGTGCAGGCGTGGGTGATTTCGAGTTATCCTATGATCTCGCCATGAATGAGATCGTGCACAACATCAACTGGTACTGTTCAATACTGACATGGACCGATGGCATCACGAACATCACGAAACAGTTTCGGTTTAGCAATTTGAAGTAGAACCAATCCGGGAAGTGCAGAAAGAAAAAAGGCGGTCCGGAAATCCGGACCGCCTTTTTTAAAACAGCACCCAAATTGTCACTGTTAAAAGCCTTACTGCTACATTCGCTCATGCTAACACAAAATCACCGTCAGCACCTCAAGCACCCCACATTTTTTTGCGCCTTTTGCGCCTTTTTGCGGCTAATCAATCCTTACCGTCTGACGCGTACTTGCGGCAAAAGAAATACCTGCTCCTTCTCTGCTTTTCTTTCTTTGCTTTTCCTTTGCGCCTTCGTGCCTTTGTGTCAAATTACGCTACTCGCACCAACACCACCGCACCACCCCCACAACCCCTTTTGTGCTTTTTGTGGCAAACTTTGTGGTTCTTGTGGTCCCGCTTTATGCTTCTCTAATCCGTATCTTTATCAATACGACGGCGTAGCCGCAGGCGTTGCACCCGGCGTACCATATGGCATGGCACCCGGGTTCTGGCCCGAGAACTGTCCCTGCTGATTCTGTCCCTGCATTCCCTGCTGCATCATCATCTGCTGCTGTTGGCCCATCTGTGCCATCGCATCCAGCTGCGCAAAAAGCTGGTCAGCCACAGCGGCGGGGATTTCCACCTTCATGCTTACTCCTTCCTCAGAAGCCGTTGCCTGCAGTGGCGAAACAACCTGCGAAATGCTCGGGTTTGCTGTCAGCATGGGCATTCCCTTGGCCAGCGTCAGGTAGCCATTAATCATTCCCGAAAGCGCATCAGCCTTCTGCTTGTCCGGCAGGTGGAGCAGTAATTCCAGCACCGGGTGCGTGTCCCAGTTAAACGCCAGCGAAAGCATCGTAACCTGGCGCAGCGCATCTACGCCCGTCTTGTTCATTGCTTCCAGCTGCGTCAGCATTGGTCCGGCCAGCTCAATGATTGGCTGCGCTTTTGTCGCCAAAACCATGGCATGGCTGCCAAGCTGGGTCTCCACATAGTTAAACTCGTTGGACGCCCGCGCGTTCGGCTGCTTCTTTTTGCTTACCGCAATCATCCGATCAAGCATGGCCGTATCCTGAAAGAACAAAAGCCCGGTCTCGCCCACGGGCGAAATCGTAACCGGTCCGCTTGTATACGTCACGCGTCCCGAGGTCTTGCCTTCCGTGGCGCCACTGGCCTTGTACTTGCCTACCACTTCATCAGCAAATCCGACCATCCCGATAGCCACCCCGTAAAACGCCGGAGCCTGCTGGGCGCTTGCCGGCGAATCAAACGCGATGTAAATCTTCTGCGCCTTTTCTGATTCCAGGTCAGCCCCGCCCTGCTGCATCTTCTTCATCTCTTCATTCAGACGCTTCAGCCCCGCGCTTTCCTGCATGCTCATCATGTTCATGCCCATGTAGCCGGCCGAAGACTGCGGCAGGTAATCCAGCGGGTTTTTACTCTGGCAGCCAGCCAGGGTCAGCCCGGCGGCAAACACCGCCGCCAGCTTAATTATGCTCTTCAGTTTGCTGCTCATCATCGTACAGGTTCTCCAGGTCGAATTCGGCTGGCGCGGGTTTATCATTGATGCGCATTACAAGCACCCCTGCCTCCCAGGCTGCCACATAAACAGTATCGCGATACAGACTACAAGACTGAGCCAGCTGCCCTGCATCTTTTAACAGGAATTCGTGACTCAGCCACGGCAAAGCTGGATTTTTTACGTCGTATAAGTCAACGCCGATTTGGTCATTGGCAACTATCAGCAGGTCATCTTTACGCACCATGGCCCGCACCCGGCTTCGGTTTGTTAGGTTCGTCGAAAGGATGCGTAACGCCGGCGTCGTCTCTTTATCAATGACAGCTTTATCCGGCAGTTCAAAAATGCGAAAACCGCGGTTGTTGTATCCCACAAGCAGGTGCTGATCGTGCACGAGCAATGAATCACACATCCCGAACAGGTTGGCCTGGTAAAGCGGCTGAAACTTTCCCGGCGATACCAGGCGAAGCGCTTTCAATCCGCCTTCCGTACTGTCCGCCGCGTAGACAATCCCGTCTTTCACCGCCACCGCCCGCGTGAAATCCACTCCCATATTAAAACGATCAGTAATAGTCGGCGACGTTACATCCGAAATATCCACGCACATCAAACCCTGACCCGCGCGGGCCAGGATCGCCAGCCGTTTTCCGTCCGTTGTCTCCGTCACATCAAAATGCGTAGTCATTGGCGGCAGGGGAGTGAGTGAAACTGTCGTAGGCTCATCCGGTTCAGAAATATCGTAAATCACCAGCCCCTGGAACCGGTCCGCCGACAGCAGCAGGTTTTCCTCAGCCAGCACCTTCAAAAAGAGCGGCTGCATCTGCTCCGGCGTAAACTGCTTTACGACTTTCGGCTTGTCCGGATCTGCAACGTTCAGCAGCGCCGCCCCGTCCATGTTCTGCGCTATCCAGGCGTAATCCCCATAGAAATCCATCTGTCGCGCCCGCACAAGCGGCACCGAAGTCACCAGTTCCAGCTGCGCCCCAAACCCGCACTCCGCCACCACCGCAGTAATTATCGCAAGAAAGACTTTTCTCATATCTAGAAAAATCCCTCCGCCAACCCACTCGCCACAGCAAGTAAATTACAGCGCTACCCTACCCCCACAGCACAGTTTCAGCACGCACCTCTCACCTAAAAGCGCGAAGCAGACTCAAGCTCCAAGCCAAGGGGTACCGCGGAATTTATTCCGTAAAGCGGACGCCTCCGCACAACCACCCCAAACACCTGCAACCCGGCGTCACAGCACAGTTCGCTTTTTTAACTTTCTACTTTCTACGTTATACTTTCTTACCTTCTCACCTTCTCCGTCCCCCCCACGGCGCCCCCGCGTCCCGCCGCGCCGCCCGCCCCTACTTCATCCCATAGTCACTCAGCCCAAAGATATCCCCATTCGACATCGTTCCATTAGTCGCATCATACGCGATATACATAATCCGCGCATCGCCACCATCCGCCAGCCGACCCTCATCGCTAAACAAGTCCGCCGAATACCCCGGATAAAACTTCATCGCCTGGTTATCCACTTCCCAGTCATCCGTATCTTCAGAATCCGCGCTGCCATTGTAATACGTATCAATATCCGTATCCGCGCTCACGCTCGAAATCGCAAACCGGTTAGGCCGATCCAGCGGCATCGCCCCGTAACGATAATAACCCCGCCGCCAGCTGCGGTTACCCGACACCTGCCTGAACGGATCCTGCGGCACCTTCGTCAGGTACTGCACCGGCGTCGTCACCGTGTTGAGCCGCGTAAAGATGTCCGGGTAGCCATGGTAATCCGTCGCATACGCCTGCAGCCCCGTCGCCAGCGTCCGAATATCCGACTTCGCCCGCGCAGCCTTCGCCCGAATCTGCGCCTCTAGAAAATTCGGCACCGCAATAGCCGCCAGTATCGCAATAATCGCCACCACGATCAGCAGCTCAATCAGGGTAAACCCCTTACGTGCAGCATAGAGATTCCAATGCATCCCATGGCCTGAATTACGATAAACGGTCCTGGCGGTGTCTGCTCCTGCTTCTGAGTCCATACATCTGCCCGTGCTTCCCATAATTCCGTTTGCGAGATTCTTTTCCCGGTTAAACATAGTCCGTAATTCTTTCACACTTTTCATTATCGATTGCCTCTACCTTCGCCACCGCCGCCGCCGCCACCAGGGCCGCCCGGCCCGCGAAACCGCGGCCCGCGTCCCTCCGCCCGCATCTGGTCGCGCTTCGCCTTATACTTCTCGAAATCCCCCGGTGAAAGCGCCGCCTTCGCACCCCGGTCACGCCGTTCCTGCCGCATCGCATCCATCTGCGCCTGCTGCTGCGGCGTCAGTATAGCCGACATGCTCGACCACCGGTCGCGCCCTTCCACCCCCTGCTCCCGCAGTTTCTTCATGGCCTCCTGCTGCTCCGGCGTCAGGTTAAGCGCCTTAGCAAATTGCTGCCGTCGCTCCTCATCCGGCGCGCCACCCCGGCCTTCGCCGCCAGGCGGCCGGCGAATCATCATGTCACCGCTGTTGCCATTGTTAATCGCCGCAGACGGCGTAATGCTTTTATACTTCGAATAGCCATAATAGCTCGATGCCATAAGGCACACAACAAGCACAGCAGCTTTCCCGCGAGTCAGGTTCATCGTTGTTGTTCCTCCATAGTCAGCGAGAACTAGGAGCGACCTTGATGCCCGATAGCAGCTATACTCGCGTCGCCCAATCGGTTCCTCACCGGAAGCCCAACAGTATCAAGCTCTCCCAAAGCCGCTGTCCCACCCGCACTCAAACCCTCAATACCTCAAACGCCGTACCCGCGCGTGCAACCCCCGTACGAAAGCGAACACAATCCGCATCGTAGGTTTAACACCCAATTTGAAAGCGGCTGAAAAAATTAAGCCCTGCAAGGTCGCATGCAGGCAGACACTCGTTGTCGTTGCGCTTTCAATCTGGACTTCTCCCGAAAGCCTGCCGGCTTCAGCCGGCTCCCTCTTTGCACCCGCCTTTAGGCGGGGTGTTAACTAGCCCCAAAAAGATCCGCAGCCGGCTTCAGCCGGGCTTCAAAACCGCTTCAGCATTCTCAGCGCACCTGCACCATCATCCCTTCTCCCGAATGCCCACAAACTACCCTAAACCACAACCCACCGGTCCCTCGCGCCCAACAGCGCTCTGCTCGCACCACCCACCACACGTTCTCCATTCTCCTTTCTCCGTTCTCCAAAACTATCAAAAATCTGATGCAAAAACCCGATCAGCGCTTAAATCCGCCCATGCTGCCCACACGCGCAAATTTTTTTAGTTTTTCGCCCCCTTCCCGGTTGACATCCACCCCCGCCAGCCGTAGCCCCTTATCCCACGTGGATTTGCTCCTCAATCCGGCTTTTTCGCCCCTTCGGCGCCTTCGTCAGGGCCAGAAAAAAGTCTTCTTTTCAAGCCTCTGAATTCTCTAGGCTTGCGTCAATATATGACCCTATATGCAATATGTAGTACGAAATAGCTTGATTTTCCCCCAACATGCAGTACCTTCTCGTTTTTGTAAGTTGCTCCAAGGGCCCCGGCCCAAGGCAGACCAGCTTGCGATTGCGGTGGACAGGTACTCCCATCGATCTATGCCCCGGCGCAGGGAGATCGAGCAGGGGTTTCCGGCCGTCTTACGGCAGACGAAGAGTCTGCCTGGCGCGCCCCCCGCACGCGGTTGTCTCCAGGATTAATCTCGTGTGGTAAACCGCCTACCCCCGGCGGCGCCTGTACCCGGAAACTTGACGATGCTGCCCCTGGGCGCCTTCGTCTCCCGTGCATCCCACGGGACCCATGCGTTTCCACCCAATGAAACACCGCAGTAAGGTTTAAGGAAGACATTATGGCTTCCGAGAACATTAACAACGACCTCCATAAGGAACTCCAGATGTCCGCGACTAATCTTTCTCCTGATACGCACCAGTCCCAGTCCTCGAATCCCGCAGCCTCCGTTGCCTTGCAGGTGCGCAAGCGCAATGGAGATGTAGTTCCCTTTGACGGCGAACGTATCCGTGTAGCCATCGAGAAAGCTTACAAAGCGGAATACAACGTCGATAATCTCGACTCCCTGCCTGGCCTTATGACGGGCAAAATCGCAGCCCTCGCCCAGTCCGTCATCCGCTGGGCCCACGAGCGCAGCAGCGCCCCCTCCGTCGAGCAGATCCAGGACGAAGTCGAGCGCGCCCTCATGACCGCCGGCGAACAGAAGATCGCCCGCCGCTACGTGCTCTACCGCGAGAGCCGTGCCCAGCGCCGCCGCTCCAGCGGCCTGGCCATCGTCCGCGAAGACGGCCAGCGCGCCGAGCTCGACCGCGAAGAACTCGCCGCTCGCATCGCCAACAGCTGCGAAGGCCTCAACGCCGATCACACAGCCCTCTTCGACCAGACCCTCGTCCAGCTCTACGACGGTATGCCCGAAGCCGAGCTCAGCCAGGCAATGATTCTCGCCGCCCGCGCCCGCATCGAGAAGGAGCCAGACTACTCCTATGTATCAGCTCGCCTCCTCCTCCACAATCTCTACGCGGAAGCCGTCGGCCACAACGTCGGCCTGAAAGAAGCCGGCGCCATGTACGCCGACTACTTCCCCCGCTACCTCGAACACGCCGTGGCCGCCGAACTTCTCGATCCCCGCATGCTCCAGTTCGATACCGCACGCCTCGCCGCAGCCCTCCTGCCCGAGCGCGACCTCAAGTTTGCCTTCCTCGGCCTCCAGACCCTCTACGATCGCTACTTCATCCAGGATAACGGCCGCCGCATCGAGCTGCCCCAGGTCTTCTGGATGCGCGTAGCCATGGGCCTGTGCCTCAACGAAGGCGCCCAGAAAAACGACCGCGCCATCGAGTTCTACGAGCTCCTCTCCAGCTTCCTCTACACCAGCGCCACCCCCACCCTCTTCAACAGCGGCACACTCCATCCCCAGCTCTCCAGCTGCTACCTGTCCACCGTGCAGGATGACCTCGACCAGATCTTCAA
>JAKFFN010000376.1:0-8651 GCA_036675025.1 Candidatus Sumerlaeales bacterium
CCGGTAAGTTCCCCGGATACGGTTTTAACTACGGTCTCCGACTTGACCGAGCCATCATTCAACTGCATCAGCTCAACTTTGGCCAGCTCGAAGCCAGGGCTTAGCTTCAGCGCTTCATTAATGTACTGGCGGGCAGTGTCTTTCTGGCCAGACAGCCGGGCCATGCGCCCGAGGTGATAATATGCCGACGGGCTGGGCGCTGCCTGCAGACTTTCGTAATATTTCTGATAAGCCCCCTGCTTATCCCCCTTCTGCTCCAGGGCCTGGCCCTCCGCCAACAGGTCAATGGCGCGGCCACGCTCGCCGCCCGACCGCGACTGGGCAACGGTAAGGCCGGAGGCTAACGACAAGGCAGCCAGCAGTGTGGCAAATTTTCGGTACTGCAACATGGGTACTCCGATAGATTCAGAAGGTTAGGTGCTCTGCAAGCGCATTCGCAGCGCCTGCGCGGCAGGAAAAGTTACGGCGACTCCTGATGGTGGACAAGATCGCCGTTGGCGAAACTGAAGACGCGCTCGCGGCCAATGCCGGAGATAAATACCGGCCGGTAAATCCAGGTTTCCCGTTTAATATTCGGCTCAAGGTAGCTGATAATAGTTTCCTGGGGCACGCCGTAGGTGATGGCAGTGCGCTCCTGGTCGGTCAACGGGCCTTCAAATACCATTTTGGCGTCGGCAAACTGGAACTGGCGGTTGGCCTGGTGGTAGGCCCACTCTATAATGAAGTCATTGCGCGTGCTCTTATAGGGGCCGCGGATGTAATCGGGCTCGCCCCATTCGCGAAGGATCTTTCGCTGCTGTTCGCTGAGAGGCCGGCAAACCCGTCCACCGGGGTGAAACTGTATCTGGGCCATCATGGCTTCGGCGCCGTTCATGTTTTCCAGGTAGCGGAATTTTTTCCACGGTGAGAACTCCCGGGTTTCCAGGTAAGGATACCGCTTCACCATCACCGGCTGTCCGTCGGGCGTATAATCGTACTTGGGCGGACGCTGGTAATTGACCCCTGCTTCAGTTACCGGTTCCGTCCAGAAGGAATGCGGGCTTGTCTGTGCAAGCGCTGTAGCGGCAATTCCGCACATGGAAAACGCCAACAGGCAGGCCAGCGGCCTGTGGGTTCCAGATTTTCTGCTCATTTTA
This sequence comes from Candidatus Sumerlaeales bacterium, assembly GCA_036675025.1. Lineage (GTDB taxonomy): Bacteria > Sumerlaeota > Sumerlaeia > Sumerlaeales > Sumerlaeaceae > JAKFFN01. The sequence continues at coordinate 1,137 of JAKFFN010000376.1, forward strand.
CCTACCCCTTTTCCACGAGAGAATGGCCAATGGCTGCGCGCGGAGGCTTGCCATGTCAAGCCATGCGTTAAAAAAAGTTTGGGCGGAGGCGCGGCTTTACGCGATGTCGGGTGGCGGGACTTTCAAAAAAATTCATAGTGTATGAAGATTTCGATTGATCACCCCCCCGGGATACGAAAGAAACAGGTTAATCTCCGCTGCAGCCCCCGGGCCCGGCGGAGGTTAATTCTTAGCGAGGACACACTGTGATCAGCCTTTCGCGCCTGGTAGCACTGGCAATGGCAACGAGCACGGCAGCAGTCGGATTGGCGGGCGGCGAAGTACAGCCCGGTAACTGGCAAATGCCCGCTCCACGTCAGAGCAAGCTGCCAGCGCCACGCAGTATCGAACGCAGCGCCGTTCGCCCGATTTATCGTCCGGGTGATGAGGTCGCGCGTAACATGCCGCTTCCCGCCCCGTTGCATCCAACAGGGCACGGCGCCGAACTGAACGACTTCTACGGCCCCACCTACTACTACCCCTCAGAACACAACATGTACGAGGGTCTGCATCCAACCTATTACCCGTTCCTGGGCCCCGACCAGAAGGCGGCCAACTACAAAGTGCAGGGCATTTACTGTCCGGGTCAGCTTTGCGGTTCCAGCCGAAGCCACTGGTACTGGGACAGCTACGATGATTGGGTGCGTGGAGGCCGCTACGGGCAACATCAGTAACCGCTAATTTGTCAGTGCGACATTTTGAGACACTTTTTTTACCTGCCTGGTAAAAACGCTGCTATAAGTATCCAAAGTGGTCTCGGTTGTAACTCGAATGCCAAAAATTCCTTACCCTGGTAATTTCTTGATCAAGAAAAGCCAGCACTAAGATATCATTCGCAACTGTCATATAATCAGTAGTCTGCTTACTCGTGCAAGCTCAGATATTACTCCATCCGCAACAGCGAAGTCACCCGCATACAAGAAGTCGGAACGGTTTATGCATCGTACTGAGACCGAGTGACATATAAAACTATAACTGAAGGGACGCCGCTCCGTTTCCCGTTAAACTAGCGGAATCCGAAATAAAATGAAACAAGACGGGAGATTCTGGAGTCACAAAGACGAATAATATGCCTAGAACTAAAGCCATAGAACAGGAAGAAAACGAAAACGAACTCGAGGACTCTCAAGAGGAGAGCCGGAGTCGTATCCTTGAGGAGGAGGCAAGCCAACGGTTTTTGTCTCCTGAAGAAGAAAAGGAAATCATCCGCCGCGTGCAGTACGGCGAGGTTGCAGCCTTTGAAGACCTGGTAAATGCCTACAAGCAGAAGGCCTACTATGTAGCCCTTGGCTTTGTTGGTAACCATGAAGACGCTCTCGATCTGTCGCAGGACGCCTTCGTCAAGGCCTTCAAGGCGATCAAAACCTTCGATCTGAACTCCCCCTTCTTTCCCTGGTTCTACAAGATCATCAAGAACCACTGCCTGAACTACATCAAAAAGAATCAGCGCGTGCGCAATGATTCGCTGGAAGAGCTGGAAGAAGAAACCTTCGCCCAGTTTGAAGACGACAAGCCCACGCCCCGGGATACCTACGAGGAAAGCGAAACCCGTATCAACCTGTGGCGCGCCATTGATCGCCTGAAACCTGACTTCCGCGAGATCATCATCATGAAGCACTTCCACAACCTTTCCTACAAGGAAATCGCTGAAGCGCTGAACATCCCGATCGGCACCGTGATGAGCCGCCTGTTTAACGCCAGGCAGGAACTTCGCGAACTGATGAAGGAAATCCTCGACTAAGATCGAGAAACAAAAGGCCGGCTGGTCCGGCTGAAAGTTTGGCCCCGGGTCGTCCAAAGGAGTGATTCTTAAACGATCCGGGGTCCATTTTTTTGTCCCAATGTAATGGGTCTGGCGCGAGCACTTCCTCGTGCGTTCGTCAGCTTCCTGCTATGACAAATCCACCTGCTCGTGTTCCCCACCTTTAGCGGGCTTGCCGGTTGCCACGGCTTTCACAAACCCGGCTATGTTCGCGACTGCTGACGAGGGCGAGTCCCAATACTCGGCCTGCTCCACCGTAACCTTCAGCAGGCAGATAGTTGGGTCATCCAGCCCGTCGGGGAACCAGGCTTTATACAATGGGTTCCACATTTCCTCTATCTTGGCGCGGTCCTGAACCACCTGGGCCGTACCGGAGACCGACACGTAGTTATTATCGTCGATATCACTGTACGCAATGCAGACCCGCGGATCCTGATCTATCTCCGATACCTTATGGGTTTTTGTGCTGGTGAGGAACCACAAGATTCCATCGAACTCAGTCTTCTGGGTCACCATAGGCCTGGCGCGCAGGAGACCGCCGTCGATGCTGGTTAGCATGGCAAACTTGATGTCTTTAATTAAAGCACCAAGCTTTTTGACCGCTTCTTCATGGGTAGTGTTTGAGTCTGCCATTTTGGATCCTTAGTGATGTTTTAATCCGGAACTCGGCAATTCCTATGCCTTTTATGGTGACGGAGCCTTACCTCGCCACCCACAATTCGGCCCACGGCTGAAATCCAATCAGCCGCCCCTTTTCATCTATCGGCATCGTAATAAATTCCATAGCCCGGACACCCGGTACGGCGCGAAGCTGTTCCTCCTGGGGATTGCCCGCCTCCGCAGCCAGTTGCATAGATCTGAGGGTCAGCAGCCACGCGGCTGATTCTCCCTGGGGAAGCTGCAGGACATCGCCCGGGCTATACGACAGGATGTTGTCTCGTCGAATCGTAGCAAAGCGGAACTGGAGATTCTGGGCCATTTCTTCAGGAACATAAACCTTGTCCACTTCCGGGGCGATGGCATCAACGGCTCGCGCGGGCTCATAGAATACGTCAGCGGTAAACTCGCGCCGCACACGGACGTCGTTTGGAAATGTGCCAAAGTAATCCCACATCTGGAGTGCGCCAAAAAACACCAGCACCAGCGGAGCCACGGCGCGGCGGGCGAAGTCGGCGCAACCTGCCGGCCATGCATGAACCAGTCGGTATAGCCCCAGCATCATCAGCAGGATAACCGCTGGAGAGGCGCCCTGCATCCGCAGGATGTTAGGCGCGCCGAAGCTGAAGACACTGGCCGCCGCAAATCCGCCGAACCAGGTGAGTAGCATAAGCCCTGCAAACGACCAAGTGCGGATCAAAGCCCAAAAGCAAATGCACAGGCCGAAAAAGAACAGCAGGCCGGTTACAGGATCAAACACCGGCCGATAGGGGATGTTGTGCTTGGCAACATGGTCGCCGCGGATAAACCAGGTCTTGGCCACCAGCCAGGCGTTTTCTGCCAGGCCGGCTGCTGCTTCCCCAGCCGTCTTTGGCACTCGCACCTCCTGCTCCCCTTCCGGCGCTTGCCGCGTAACTGTTTTTTCAAACATGCTGATCTCGCCCGTGCGGCCGGTGAGGTGCTCCGGGTGGCGCAGGTAATCGATACCCATGGGCAGGAAGACGAGCAGAGCGGTTCCATAGAGCAACGCGATCTGTTTCCACTCACGCCGGAGCGACAGACTGCCGCGCCAGGCAAGCCAGACAATCCAGAGAGTCACCAGCGCTGGTACAATTCGTAAACTGATATACGTATAAAGGCATGCGCCAATGGCCGCGCCGCAAAGGGCGGCATCAACGCTGCGTTTCCGCTCACGCCATCGCAGAAACAGCCACACGGCCAGCAGCATCAGCGGGCTGGCCAGGCCGGCGCGAAAGATGGTGCGACTGAAGTGCACGTGCCAGCGGAATACGGCGAACGCCGCGGTAGCCGCAAGGGCCCACTTCTCCGGAAAAAAACGCCGCGCGACCGGGAAGAACAGCGCCACCGCCAGGGTGCCCCAAACAGCGCTGACGCACCGTGCCACCAGTACCGTCGGCTCAGCCAGCCAGAATGCCAGCCCCAGGCTCCAGGGAAAAAGCGGCTCGCGCGGATGCCCGTGTTCATCGAAAAAAATTGCCCAATGTCCCTGGCTTACCTTGTAGCCGTCGAGGGCGTAGAGAGCCTCGTCATACCACAGTCCCGGAGGAATCTCATCAAGCTTAAGGAATCGTGCGGCAATGGCGAGCAGCATAATGGCCGCGAAGGTGAGCCACTCTTTTATCCCGAGTTTCCCGGGCGCGCGGATTTCGAGCCCGGGCGAGAAGAGGCGGGAAAGGAAATCCTTCACCCTACCGCTCCGGCAGCGGATTATCTTCCAGGGGCGGCTTGCCAGCCTGCATGTTCGCCAGGGCTTTCTGCCCATGGCGCAGCATTACCTGGTCCTGCGTTCCACTCTGGATAAACTGCTCCATCAGCTGCTTCGCGCGGTCCTGATTCTTCAGGTCGTTCCACGCCGATAGTGCCGCAGTGTGAATGGCCCGCAGCGCCTTGTCATCATCCGGATGCGACTGCGCCAGGGTAAGCCACGTTTCAATCGCAGGCTCCACGTCACCCATCTGGCGCTGCAGTTCCGCCACGTTAAACGTCGCTGTTACCGCGGCAGGAGTCGTACTGTGTTCATCGCGAACGCGGGTAAATGATGCAATAGCCGGTTCAAATTCGCCCGCCATGTACTGGATCTGTCCCAACAGCAACAGCGCATCAGGTACGTACCGGCTTCCCGGCTCCTGCGCTATAAATTCCTCCAGGAATGTCCGCGCCATATCCGGCTGCCCGATCTGCATCAGCAGCTTTGCGGAGCTCACGTAAAATTCCGGCTTACCCGGCAATGGCCTGGTCCGGACAGAATCCAAATACTCTGCCAGGGCCGGGGTGGTGTTCGTATCCTGCGCCATGGAAAGCAGGTTTGCAAAAACCTCTGGCTGGTTGAACGGCACCCCGTGCAATCCCTCCTCCAGGATCTTCTTCAGGATGTCTCGCGCCGGACCGTATTTACCTGCGTTCTTCAGCGTGGTAGCATACTCCATCCAGGTGCCAAACTCATCGGGTGCCTTCAGCAACGCTTCCCTGTAAAATGCCAGGGCATCGTCAGGAAACCCGTTATTCGCCAGCATGTTTGCTGCATCTGAAAGTGACTTAGCCGAGCTGCTGCTACGGTCGGCATACTCCAAGGCGACCTTCTTTGCCGGCCCAATTTCGCCGCGGATCTGGTAGGCACGCATCAGCGCGCTATAGTTCTCCGGCAGGCGGGGCTGCAGGTCAATGAGCCTGCGGTAAAATTGCACAGCGGCCGCCGTTGCTTCCGACTGGCTGGCGCGAAGGGTGATGCCTTCATCACCGCCGCCGGGCGTCAGCGACAGGGTCAGCGGAACATTCGCGTGCTGCAGCGCAAGCTCCGCCACAAACCTCAGCATCTGCACGTTATCCCGGTCGTGTTCCAGGTATTGGCGGTAATAGTTCAGTTCCGCCACCGGTTCCCGCTCCGTGGCGCTCAGGCGCGCAAGAAGCAGGTAGAGCGGCCATGCGTCCTCCCGCTCATCAATCCGCTCGAGCGCCTGCGCGGCCACGCGATCACGAAAGTCGCCATCACTCGCGGTTCCCACCACCGTGTCACCCATGGCCTGCAGCACCTCAAAAGATGCCTGGGGCGCAATGTCCTGCCACGCTTCCACGAGCCGGTCCGCATCCTGGTTAGTAATGTGAGAAGCAACCGTCAGCGTAGCGTAGCGCGCCTGCTCTTTCATCGGCATATCCTGGTACCGCAGCGATGCCAGCAGCTGAAGGGTGTTCGTTGTCTGCTTCAACTGGGCAAGCTGGTCCGCCAGCAACATGCGAATCTCCAGGTTATCCGGCTGTTCCGAAAGGAGCGTCGCGAGAGTCGGGATGGCTTCCTCGGCGCGGCCTGCCCGCGTCAGCGCTTTAGCCCGTTCAAAAGCAATAACCGGTGTGTTTCCGGCCGCTTCTGCCGTCAGAATCTCCAATGCCTGCTGATCCTGGTCTGTAGCCTGGGCCAGCAGAGCCCACAACCACCGCTCGGTATCGGTCAGGCGGCGGCCCTGCGACTGGCTGGTAAGGTAATCGTTCAGCTGCGAAAAGTAACGCCCGTCTTTTGCCTGGCGCACCACGTTATCCGCCACCTCGCGTGCTTCTGCGTAGTTGGTTTCGTTAGCCAGCGATGCCTGCACCAGGGCCATTACTTGAGCAGGCTCCGGATTTTTCAGGCGAAGCATCTCCTGCAAAAGCAGCCGCTGTTGAGGCATTCCGAAATCGCGCTGTAGCGCCGACAATATTATCGTAGTCGCCTTATCATCCTGGCCGGCGTCAGCGTACGCCTTGATCTGTGTCTGCAGCAGCGGAAATATGTCTTCGTTTGTAAAACCCTGCTTATCATAAAGGGCCGTCAGCGCTTCCTGGTCCCCCGCGACAGCAAACAGGCGCGAGAGTGTAATCCGGTAATCGGGCGCTTCATTGTTAGACTTGGCATACTCGCCAATCAGTTTCTGGAGTTGCTCCATCCGTTCGGTGCGTTGGTAATAGTGCGCAAGTTGCACGTAATATTTGCCCGGCAGGCTGCTCTGCTTGATGGCTTCGCGGTAATACTTTTCGATCTCCTGCTCTTTGCCCAGGATCAGCGAGTTGCGAATAGCCGCATCATAAGCGAATTCTGCCGTCGGGTTCTGCGCCACCAACTCCACGGCCAGCAGGAAGGCCTCGCCGATCTGGTTGCGCCGTTCAAACTCTGCCAGCTGCAGCACCTGCGCCGCAGTACTGGAGTTATCCACCTTCACCGGCAGACTCTGCGATACGGCATCGGTTTTCGGGGAAAGATCAACCTGTTCCGCCGTTGCTGGCACAGGCACTGGCGTAACCACAGGCACCGGCTGGGGCGATTCGCTGCCCTCCGGCTCTGGCACCGTAACCGCGCCCAGGCTGGCGGACGACTCCCCCACAACCATGGACGTCACCGGCAGAGTGGTTCCCAGGCTTTGCTGCACCGGTTCGAAGAACCTGGCTTCCGGGCCCAGGCTGGCTGTTGACGCCCGCTCTAACACCTGCGTCAGCCCCTGGGTTGTCTGGGCAGCGCTAACCGCCGAAAGGGCAGCCACCGCAATAATTCCTATTCCGCGGCCCACCCCGCGCAGCCGCAGCTTTTCCCAATTTTTAGAACCGGATTTCATCATAAGCGATTAACAGCAATGAGGTAACAAATCATTGCGTCTACAAGAACTTATTCCTGCGTTTCTCTTAATAATAGGGGTCTTCTGCAGCCGCGGTAACGACCGGCCACGCCGCCAATACAGCCGGTATCAATGAGACTGCCAGCGCTATGGCGATGGCCAGCAGTTCCAGCTTCCACGGTTTGCCCGGCAACAGCCCTCGCCGCTGCCGGCGGTGAACTATCCACGCCTGCCAGCGCAAAGCAGCCAGCCCCGCCACGGGCGTAGCCAGCAGCAGACAGGCCGTGCCCCAGCCGGTAAACGCGTAAAGCGGACCAGAGCATACCAGCGGCGCCATGGCAAACGCAATGGGCAACGAAAACGCCTGGGCCTCGGCCCGGCGTTCCTTTACCAACTCCTGTTTGATAGTCTCCACCGCTGTTTCCGTCAGTTTGCCATCTTCCAGTAGTTCCGGCGCGA
>JAKFFN010000106.1:0-8630 GCA_036675025.1 Candidatus Sumerlaeales bacterium
GGCGCTGGAGGCACGGGTGCAGGTGACGGTTACTGAAGGAGGCCGCGGCGTTACGCGCAGCCTCAAGCGCACGGTGGACCCGGTACCTTTCTATCTTGGGATTAAAACGTCAGATGATACCTACGCGCGGCCGGGGCAGGAGTCGACCTTTGATGTAGTGGCGGTGCGACCCGACGGCGAACTGCAGCCATTCGATGGCCTGCTGACCGGCACGATCTACCGCGTGCGGTGGAACAGCAACCTGGTTCGCAATGACGAGTCGTACAGTTTTGAAACGAACCGCGAGCTCGTAAAGATGACCGAAACCAGCGCGAGCCTGTCGGGCGGCCGCGGCACGCTGAGCTGGGAGCCGAGGTCTGTAGGCAACTACCTTCTGCGCCTTGGCGATTCCGCCAGCAGTGCATCGGTGTCGCACAGTTTCTACGTCAGCGATGCCACCTGGGATCGGCAACCGTGGTCGCTGGAAAAGCCGGAATCAGCGGAACTGGTGCTGGACAAAGAACGCTACGCCGTGGGCGAGACCGCGCGGCTGCTCATCAAGGCACCATTCCCCGGAACCGTTTTACTCACCCTGGAGCAGGACAAAGTTGTATCCTCCACCGTGCTGACCATGAGTGAGAACACCCTGGAAGTTCCTATCCCGGTGACGGAATCCATGCTGCCCAATGTGTATGCCGTCGCATCCATTATCAGGCCAGTACAGCCGGCGCCCCAGTGGCTGCCCCACCGGGCAGTGGGCAAGGTGAATCTTCCGGTTTCGGCAGATACGCGCGTAATCGATGTGGCGCTGACTGCCCCCATGGAAGTGCGGCCCAACAGCGAACTGGCTGTAACGGCGGAGCTGCGCGATGCGGCTACAAGTGCGCCGGTCAGCGGCGATGTTATCATCTGGGCCGTTGATGAAGGTGTGCTGACATTAACAAATTTCGAAACGCCGGAGCCGGGGGATTTTTTTGCCGCTTCCCGGCGCCTGATGGTGGAAACGGCCGACTTTTTCTCAAGCCTGATGCCTGACCTGGTTGAAGATGCCAAGGCTGCCTCAGGTACTGGCGGCGGCGACATGGAGGGCTCGCGTCTTTCGCCTGTTCCCAATGAGCGGGTCAAGCCCGTGGTTTTGTGGTCAGGCCCCTTGCAGGCAGGCGCGGACGGACGGGTGCAGGTGAAATGGAATGTGCCGCAGTACATGGGGCGGCTTCGCGTGATGGCCATGGCTGCCAGCGGAAACAAGTTCGGCAATGGCGACGCGGATGTGTTTGTGCGGAACCCCATTATGCTGAAGGAACACCTGCCGCGCTTTGCCGCGCCGGGTGATTCCTTTACTGCCGGCATGACGATTTACAACAATACTGACGCGCCGATGACTCCTACGGTGGTGGCATCGGCTGATGAAATGTTGACCATCGACCCGGCTACGTCGGAAACGCTGGCGCCGGTAGAGCCACGGTCGCAGGTGACGGTGTTCCGGCAGGTGCAGGTCGCGCCGGAACAGATCGGGCAGGCGCTGGTGACGATGAAGGCGGAAGCCGGCAGCGAGGCTTACTCTACAAGCCTCTCCCTGCCTGTCCGTCCGGCATCACCGCGGATTCGTCTGAGTGAAAACACGACGGTGCAGGCGGGCGATGCAGCAACATTCCGTATACCCGGACAGGATTTTCTCCCGGCTACAACAAGCGTGACGCTGGTGGTGGGCGGCATGCCTACGCTGTCACTCAGCGGAGCGCTGAAGTACAATGTCCACTACCCCTATGGTTGCACTGAACAGGTAGTCAGCGGCGCGTTTCCGCTGCTGTACCTGCCGCAGCTGGCAAAAGCCACCGACCCGGGACGGTACTCTGAAGAAGGCATAAAGGTGGTGGTTCAGCAGACGATCGACCGGGTGATGATGGCGCAAACAGCCTCGGGCGGCCTGGCCATGTGGGTGGGCCATCGCGAGCCGTGGGAATGGGCTTCCATTTACGGCGCTCACTTCCTGGTCGAGGCAAAGCAGGCCGGTTACCAGGTGAACCCGGAATACCTGGACGCACTGCTCGGGTACCTGCACAGTCTGCTGGCGGGATCGCTGGATAACGTGAAGCGAGACGAAGCGACGCAGCGTGCGTATGTGGGTTATGTGCTGGCGCGCGCAGACCGCCCGGCCCACCAGCGGATGGAACAGTTGCATGTGATTCGCGACAAGATGAGCAACGAAGGCCGCGCTTTGCTGGCGGCCAGCTATCTTCAGACGGGGCTGGTAGACGATGCCCGGAGGATACTGCAATCTGCAGCGCCACTGGTGCAGGCTAACCCCACCAGCATGACCCGCCAGACGGGCGGCATACTGGCTTCGCCCGTGCGTGAGACGGCAATCCTCCTGATGGCGTGGGCTGAAATTGACGTGCATGCGGTGGAGACGGCCGGGCTGGCGAAGCGGCTGCTTGATCTGCAAAAGGAAGGGCGCTGGGGCACGACCCAGGAGAATTCCTTCGCGTTGCTGGCGATGGGCAAGTACCATGAGCGCATGAGTGCGTCGCCGCCGGCGCGCGGAACTGTGACGGTGGCGGGACAGTCCCACGATTTCAGCACAAGCGAACCGCTGCGCCTGGGCGAGTCTGAACTGGCTGGCGCCGATGTGCGAATCCAGGCTGACGAAGGCACGGCCTACGCGTGGTATTCGGCGGAAGGCGTGCCGGTGGAACCGCCGACAGAGCCGGAGACAAATGGCCTGAGCCTTGAGCGGCGCTTCCTCGACCGCGAAGGGAACCCGCTGGACCCGGAATCGCTGCAGCAGGGTCAGCTCGTGCTCGTGGAACTGGAAATCAGCGGCAACCGGGTGTTGAACAACATCGTTCTACAGGATCTGCTGCCAGCCGGTCTCGAGGTGGAGAACGCGCGGCTCCAGAGCACCGAGGAAACCCGCGCCGAGGATGAAGTGAGCGGCGTGGTGGTGGACCGGATGGATGTGCGCGATGACCGGGTGTTGGTGTTCGGCCGGCTGGTGAAGGCGAGCGAAAGCAAACAGACCTTCCGGTACACGACGCGTGCGGTTACGCCGGGCGAGTACGTGTTGCCCCCGGCAATGCTGGAAGTGATGTATGACCCGGCAATCAGCGCGCGGACAGTACCAGGCCGGGTGGTGATTGAGCGGCGGATGTAATACAAATACCCAGGGCAGCAGTCGCAATGGGAACGGAATAAAATGAGAACAGGCAACCGGAAGTCTGCACCGAAAGTCAAGGCGGGACGGGTACAGAAGAAGAACAACCAGTCTCCTACGGGTTGTTACTTCATTGCAGATATGCCATGGCTAATGATCGACCGAAAACGGCCCGGAAAGGGATGCCGGCATTTGCTCAATAGTGAACAGATCACGAGATTTCTGCAGCTCGTTCCCAACTGGAAAGAGTTGGAGGGCCATCTACGGGCGATAGTACTCGATACAAAGGATGCAGAAGAAGAAATGTTTGGCTGGCATTCATCCTCCGGAGTAATTGGTATATGCGCCTGGCCGCGCGACTTTTGGATAGAGACCAGCGTTAAAGGGTACGAAGATGAACGGCTTTGGCTGGAGATGCTCGACGTGCCTTGCGAGATCAACCGGAAAATTGACACGGTTACCTGTCAGTTTACTGAGAATACCGCTCGAGGCCATCAACTGTTGGGAACGTTGCTGCATGAAATAGGACATCATGTTGATAGAATCACAACTAGATCGAAGCTTGACGCCTGCAGAGGTGAGCCGTTTGCCATAAAGTACGCCCGGGAAACGGCACAGGCGATTTTTCCCAAGTACCTGCGGGAGTTTGAGATTTAGAAGCAGGGTAATGCCAGGCGCTATTTTAGGATAAAGCATTAAGTTAAAATAGCGGCTTTCGCTATTTTAGTTTCACGCGACACGATCCTGCCGCGAGGCGCATCTGCGTATTAATGCCCCTGGGCTTTCAAAACCGCCGCTTTGTAGGCCGCGTAGTCCATGTTGATTGGCCGATAGCTTTTGTCTTTCGGTGCCGCCTGCAGCTTCTTTTCCAGGGCCTGTATGCGTTCATCGGTGGCGGGGTGAGTGCTCATGATGGTCGGCATTGTGGCGGCGCCGGAGCCGTCAACGGTCTTCAGTTTTTCGAAAAACGTGACCAGGCCAGCGGGGTTCACGTTAGCGGCTTCCAGGTACTGCCAGGCTTTGTCATCGGCCTGGCGCTCGGCATCGCGGCTGTATTTCTGGGCGAGCAGGTAATCGCTGCCTTCCACCAGCACGGCGGTTACACCTTCCGCATCGCCAAAGATTACGCTGATAAGGGCCACGGTGCCGATGCGGTTGATCAACGACTGCAGACCGTGGCGCAGTGTGGCATGACCAGCCTCGTGGGCGATGACACCGGCGACTTCTTCGGGGGTATCGGCCAGGGTGATAAGGCCGGAGTTCACTATGATGTGGCCTCCGGGTATAGCGAAAGCGTTTGGTGTGGGGTCGGCTGAGAGATGAATCGTGAAAGAAGTGAAGCCTTCAGATTCCGGGATCGCCTCAAGCACCGGTCCGGCAATGGTGTTCAGCCCCGCCACCAGTTCGGCGTCGGTCACGCGGCTGGTTTCCGGCAGGGTCACAACAAGCAGGGCGTCGCCCAGTTTCTTTTCCCATTCTTTGGGGAAGTGGTTCGCCAGAGAGCCCACAATGAAATCTTTGCTGGCAACAATTCCGAACACAATTACTACGGCCAGCAGGATGACGCTTACGCAGCCGCTGATGCAGCAGGCGCTGCGGCGGCGACCACGCTTCAGGCTGGAGTGCAACTGGGCGCGGCTGATGAGCTGGGGATCGCGAATGATCGAGAGTTCGGTAGTGCTGATAAACCAGTCCGGGTGGGCGGGATTCGTGATGCGGATGGTGTCGCCAGTGGCGCCGGCGCGGTCCATGCGCAGCCCTTCCATAGGGAGGGTAAAGGCGCCAGTGGCGCCCTGGAACGAGGCGCCGTCATCGGTAATCCAGAGCGTGCCGTGGTCGAGGGTATCGCCGCAACCGGGACCGCAGGCGGTGGCTTTATAGCTGGTGGTGGAATGCATGGGTGTCCTTTGGTGGCGCTTGGCGGTGAAGAAGGAACTACCGGTGGTCTGGAATCAGCTTCATGGCAGTCAAGGGCCAGACACAGTTTCCAAAGAACCCATAGGACCCATAGGGCCCATAGGACATATAGGCATAGGGGGATATATGAGATGATGGGCGCGGAGAACCTACGACGTGAGTCGTGCTTTACAGCCTGTACAGGCGAATTTTTGAACATCTATTCTGTGGATTTTGTGGTTGCCCCGCTTATCTGCGGGGGGCAGATTGCAGGGTATCACCACACAGGATGTACTAATTTACATGAACGTTTGTGTCGTTGGAACAGGTTATGTTGGGCTGGTAACAGGCACTATCTTTGCCGACCTTGGCAATGATGTCGTCTGTATCGACAAGGATGAGCGCAAGGTTGCCATGCTGCAGGATGGCATTATGCCCATCTATGAGCCGGGCCTTGAAGAGATGGTTAAGCGTAATACTGAAGAAGGCCGACTTACCTTTTCCACCGACCTCGCTGAAGGCGTTCGCCGCTCTGCGGTCATCTTTATTGCCGTAGGCACGCCGCCCAAGGATAATGGCGAAACCGACCTGTCGTTTATTGAAGCCGTGGCGCTCGAGATTGCCGAGCACATGGACGACTACAAAGTGGTGGTTAACAAGAGCACGGTGCCGGTGGGTACGGGCGATTTCGTCCGAAAAACCATCAAGGATAACCGCCTGCGCGACGTAGAATTTGACGTGGTCAGCTGCCCTGAATTCCTGAAAGAAGGCTCCGCCATCCAGGACAGCCTTGACCCCGACCGAATCGTCATTGGCGCCCCAAGCCAGCATGTGGCCATGGCGCTGCTTGAGCTTTATGCACCGATTGAAAAGCCGATGCTGATCACGGATGTGGAAAGCGCGGAAATGATCAAGTATGCCTCAAACGCTTTCCTGGCCACCAAGATCAGCTTTATCAATTCCATCGCCAACATCTGCGAAAAGGCCGGGGCCGATATCACGCAGGTGGCCAAGGGCATGGGTTATGATCAGCGCATCGGTAAAGAGTTTCTGCAGGCCGGCCTGGGTTACGGCGGGTCGTGCTTCCCGAAAGATACGCTGTCGTTGCGGCAGGTGGCACGTAACTTTGGCGAGAACACGGCGATTTTTGATTCCGTGATTGAGATCAACGCAGACCGCGTGCCGCGATTCCTTCGCCGGATTGAGGAGCGCATGGGCGATATGTCTGACAAGACCATCGGTATCCTCGGCCTGGCGTTTAAGCCGAACACCGACGATCTGCGTGAAGCGAAGAGCATCGAGATCATCGAAGCGCTGCAGGAAAAGGGCGCTTCCATACGGGTGTATGATCCGATTGCCTCGGAAGGCGCAAAAAAAATTCTGCGCGATGATGTGGTGTTCTGCGAGAGTGCCTACCAGGTGGCCGAGGGTTGCGACGCCCTGGTGGTGGTGACGGACTGGAACGAGTTCAAGCTGTTGAACCTGGAGAAGCTGAAGGACGTGATGAAGACGCCGATCGTGTTTGACGGCCGGAACATCTACTCGCCTGAAAAGCTGCGCAAGCTTGGTATCGAGTATTACAGCATCGGTCGCCCGTGTAACGAAAAGGTGAAGCCAGTCAAGTGTGAGTAGGGCGTCTTGCACTAGTCGTCCAACTTGTAGAGTACGAATCTCGACGCAAAGGCACAAAGAACGCGAAGAACAGCAAAAGAAAGGAATGTCTTTGAAATCTGATCTTCTTGTTCCTTATAAAGCCTTTGTGTCTTCGCGCCTTCGCGTCAAAGTCTCGTTTAATTTCGGACAGCGTTAAATGGGAGTCTTTCCCGTCGGCGATGAGAAAGAGGCGGCGCTTTGGCGGCGTTGGGATGAGCTGGAGATACGCCCGGAAGACGTGGTTGAATCGTTCGTGCGAAGCGGCGGCGCGGGCGGGCAGAACGTGAACAAGGTGGCGACGTGCGTGCAGCTGAAGCACCTGCCAACCGGCATAGAAGTGAAATGCCAGCAGGCGCGCACGCAGGCGATGAACCGCTACTACGCGCGCAAGATCCTGGCAGACAAAATCGAGACGATCAAGTTGGGCGCAGCCAGCGCCGAACAGCAGCGCATCGAGAAAATCCGCCGCCAAAAGCGAAAGCGCAGCAAACGCGCCAAGGAAAAGATGCTGGACGACAAACGCCAGCACAGCGAGAAGAAAGCTGCACGCAAACCTCCGAAAGTGTAGCGGAAGAGCCAGAAAGCATGGCGAAGTAATAGTAGCGTTGGCATTCTGCCGACGAAGTTAATCATGAAACAGCAGATGTTGTAAGAGGCTAGCTGCAGATCGGCTAACCGCAAAAAGAGCAAACCACAAAAAATCACAAAGCGCTCCGCGCGGCACAAAAAGCACAAAAAAGGCCTGGCCGTGCACCATAGCGAACTGTTGAGGAAAGTAGCTAAAAGTGCAAGATGACCGTGGCCAGTACATAAACACGAACTAACCATTTTTGTGTCTCTTGTGCCTTTTTGTGGCTAATCTATCTTTGCCGATCGTCGTCCGTTTCGTCGCTTAGCAGGAAGTGCTCATTGCACTTGTTGCACTTGAACAGGTAGACTGCGGGGCTGTGGCTGATGTGGTTATTTTCCAGCGACTCCGGGCGCATCTTGTCGTGGATTTTCTGGGGATCCTGGCGGTCATCTGACTGCAGGAAATGCTGCAGGAAGAAGCTGAGAGTGTCGCCGCCGGGGGCGATCTGGGCGAGATCGGCGCGGCCGGCTTCTTTTACATAGACGCAGAAATCACCGCAGTGGGCCGGCCACAGTAGCGGCGCGTGGGTTGCCATGGGCGGAGTATGCTCAGTAAGGGTGGCAAACTTGCGCTCCACTTCTTTGGCAACCTGGTCGTCGGCTATTCCCGTGTTGGAATCCGCAATCTGTTCACGCAGGCTTTCCATGTCGCCGTCGTTGGTGGTTGCGCCAAACTCAACTATCGCTCCGCCCTGCAGGCACTCTTCACACAGGAACTCAATTTCGTCTTCCCCGTAGAACGGCCCTTCAAATCCAGGGCGCTCCTCGCCGCAGATATGACACTCCTGGGCATGATCGCTCCAGGTAGAAAAGTTTTCGGGATCGGCAAAATAGGCGTATTTGTGCTTTAAGGGGCTCATAGTTCTTGAAATTCCGTCGAATATTGATTCTGTATTATTATGTTTAATCGCAAGACGTTGCGCGAATACCACGCTTCTGACAATTACTACTCTTACAAGGTCTAGCTGTTTCAATGACTACTGCCGTTTCCGCCGAAAACCAGGTTCTTTCAAAAATCCGTCACGTGTCGCTCGACATGGACGGCACGATCTACAAGGGCAGCTACCTGTTCCCTTACACCAAGGAATTCCTGGCGCGGCTGGACGACATGGGCATCGGTTACACGTTTCTCACAAACAACTCGTCAAAGTCTGTGGACGCCTATCTTGAGCATCTGCAGAAGATGGGGATCGACTGCCCGCGCGAGCGCATGTACACTTCATCCCTGGCTACCATCGATTACATGAAGCTGGAGTACCCGGACGTAAGCCGGGTGTTTATCCTGGGAACGCCGAGCCTGAAGGCTGAGTTTGCGGCT
>JAKFFN010000349.1:0-40523 GCA_036675025.1 Candidatus Sumerlaeales bacterium
TGCCCTTGCACGTGGACAGCGTGTAATTTACGTAACCGAACGCGCTGTGTTTGAACTTACAGAATCAGGCCTGCAGCTTGTCGAGGTGGCTGATGGAATTGATCTCACTAAACAGGTTCTAAACCTTATGCAGTTCAAACCTGTAGTTAAAGACCTGCGCCAGTACAATCCGGAGTGTTTCCGAAACTGATGAAGTTTACTCGACCGGTTTACATTGTAACCGCCCGTCGGTCGCCGATTGGCCGGTTCGGCGGTTCCCTTGCCGCTATACCGGCTGCAGATCTGGCACTACAGGTCGCCGACGCCACTGTTCCTGCCGACCTTCGTGCCGCCATACGGCACGTCATTCTCGGCCAGGTACTGTCTGCGGGTACCGGTATGAACGTCGCCCGACAGGTCGGCCTCAGGCTTGGTCTGCCGGAGTGCATTCCAGCGTTCATGGTCAATATGGTGTGTGGCTCGGGCCTTAAAGCCGTGGCGCTGGGGGCTCAACAGGTAATGCTCGGAGAAAGTGACCTTGTGCTTACAGGCGGCGTTGAAAGCATGAGCAACGCACCGCATTATGCCATGAAAGCCAGATTCGGAAACAAGCTGGGTGATTCTCCTATGCTTGATGCTATTTTAACCGATGGTCTCACAGACCCGGTACTGTCAGTAAGCATGGGAGACACTGCGGAAAGCATCGCCACAGCCTTCGGCATAACCCGGTTTGAACAAGATGAATTTGCAGCCGGAAGCCAAAAAAGTTCAGCGGATGCCGCCGCATCATTTGCCCGTGAAATTGCTCCTGTTTTAACTCCCAAAGGGATAGTAGTAACTGACGAACAGCCGCGGCCAGATACGACCGTTGAAACTCTTGCCAAACTGCGGCCGGCCTTTAAAGCAGATGGGACCGTTACCGCTGGAAACGCTTCCACTATTAACGACGGAGCGGCCATGGTTCTGCTTGCCAGTGCAGATGCTTGCACGCGTCACAATCTTCAGCCACGTGCGGAGGTTGCGGCTTATGCCGTCACCGGGTGTAGCCCCGATGTTATGGGTCTAGGACCGATAACCGCAATAAGAAAGCTCTGCGAATACCTGGACTGGACTCTTGACGATGTTGATGCCATTGAACTGAATGAAGCCTTTGCCGCGCAGAGTATTGCCTGCATACGCGAACTCAGGCTGCCGGCCGAAAAGGTAAACCAGCGCGGAGGAGCCATTGCACTCGGCCACCCGATCGGAGCCAGCGGAGCACGGGTTCTGGTTACATTACTGCATCTTATGGAAGATCGGAAGTACAGACGCGGCATTGCAAGCCTGTGCGTAGGCGGCGGGATGGGTATCGCAATGGCTCTTCAGCGGCAATAGCAGCTTACCGGCAACCGCTATTAGATCTTATCGGATGCACCGCCCAGCAGCTGCGCCAGTGCATTCTCTACCCACTCCGGTGTTTTGGGGAAGTCATTATAGTCTTTCAGTTCTGACAGCATCGGATCATCCTGCTTGATTCCTGCAGACTGCAGCAGGGCGTAATCCTGCAGCGACTCCGCAAAGACTTCCCACCTGATAGAGTCCAGTGGGCCATCGGCCCCGGGGTACACTGCAAACGTATCTCCATAGGGCATGCCAGGCCAGGCGCCGTTTGTTCCATCCTGGAACGGATCAGCAATCTGGTCTGTGCAGAACTTGAACCAGTAGTTATAACCCCAGTGGAGGAAGCCTTTCGCTTGCAGATGGTAAAACAGCCAGCCCGACATCCTGATCTTCCACAGTGGCGTATCAAACAGCCGCTGGATGTAACCATCGCGGGGGCCGCAGCAGTAGTAAACCCAAGCGGGACAGCCGGCCTTGGTAAACTGGTTGGCCGTCACAATGCTCGGAATGGGCATATCGCTCAGCCGCTCCGTCGCGAAGTGAGGTTCACTCATCGCGTCCATCACCTTCATCCACGGCGCCACATCACGCAGCAGCGCCCGGGCCTTGCGATACCTGGCGACAGCGTCTTTGCCGTCAGGTTCGTCAGCAAGGTGAAAGAGGGATTTATCGAGCATTCCCTCTTCGTCCAGCATAGCTTTTAGCTGCGGGATAAACTGCTCCAGGAACCGACGGTAAACATCAGACGTGGCCGGCGTGTTCGACGGCCAAAGCTTTTCACCAAGTTTATCCCATCGCTCATAAATCTTTTGCGGATATGCAGCGCTTTCTGGAGCCGGGCTAAAGAAGTGACCAAACTCTACAAAGTTCGCGTTGTGTTTTTTGGCCAGACTAATCCACTTGCGCACATCTGAAAAATCAAATTCGTACTGGTCCGGACCCGTCTTCCTTACCTTGAGCAACTGGGCCGGCGTACGCAGATCCTCTGCACGGATGTTAAAGATGGGAGTATAGATTACATCAATCCCGTGGTCTATCAGGTTCTTTACATAGGTGTCTGCCAGCTGCCAGAAGCGGTCGCTCATGGGCTCGATCTTGTAGTGTTCCCAAATTGAATCTGCGGATAGCCACAGCGTTGCCGGAAAGTTCTCCCGCCGCTTTACCACAAGATCTGCTACCTGCACCTCGAACGGTAGATCGACTGTAAACTTCTCCGGTTCATCCCAGCTTGCATAGCCGAAGCGATTTACCATTTGGAACTGTACGCTGCCCTTTTTCAGACCCGCCGCAGTAGACTCCGGCACAAACAGTGAAATCCAGAAAACGGCCGTCGACATCGGACCAATGTGCGCATGATACTCATTAAAGAGCGGATCAGGACAAAGCCCAGGTATCTTGCCAATTCCATCGAGCTCTGTTAATGGTGTGAATGTGTCCAGCTGTTGCTGAGGCACATTCCCTACACGCCGTATCTGTACTTCCACACCTTCCGGTGCAGTCGCCTTGCATTCCATATATAGCGACGACTTCTCCAGGTTCCTGTAACAAGCCTGGAAGGAAAGGCGGTAGTTGCGGCCGCTTTTTAGAACCAGTGGTCCCCGGGCGGCAACGGATTCCTCCGCTGTAGAAGTTGGGTACACCCGGTGAAGCGAGGGCGACAGCCAGAACTCTGCACCGCCTTTTGTCAATGGCTTCCATGTATCGTTAGATGCGTCTTGGGTTCCAGCTGGCAGCGAGCTCTTTGTTGATTCTGTTGTTTCCGCTGAAGCGCGTTTTACAACAGCGGCAGTGCAGGCAACACCCGCCATTGCCTTAATGGCGTCTCTACGATTCATAAACTACTCACTTTTGGAATTTTGGTACAGGCCCAGTCACGATGACGAACCTCTGTTGCAGATGTGGTATCCAGGCTGGCGCTTACTCAAAAGATGTCCAGCCGCCATGATTCCCTTGCGGGTACAAGATGTCCCCCGTGCTCACGGTGCCGTTTGTGGGGGAGTATGGTACTATCCTGGGACGCTGAAAGCTGGTCCCGTTCTTTTTTCCTGTGTAGATCTTGGATGGTCCTACCGTGTTCAGCAAGTAGCTCACGTTGCGATAGCTGGCTGGATACCACGGGCCAGTGGGCATGCTGTCCCGTAGCCGCCTGGTGGTTTCCCACATATCTCGGCCACCAATGTATTGGTAGCCAGCCTCCAGCGGGTAGCCGGGGGCCTGGTACCCATCGTAAGCTTTAAAGGGAGCTTCTCTGGGAATAGAAGACATATACGCAATTGGTGTGCTGATTGCCCTAAGTGCACTATAGCTGGGCGCAGGCCCTCCATCCGCATTGCCATGGTTTATCATATCAGAGTTCGTTACCGCGTCAAGGTACCTGTTGTTATCCAGCCGGTATGTTTCAAGTGCGGTTGCGAGTGAGCGCATATCGGCTTTGGCCCGGGAGATTTTTGCGCGTGTCTGGGCTTCTAGAAAGTTAGGCACAGCAATAGCAGCCAAAATAGCAATGATGGCCACGACAATGAGAAGTTCGATAAGCGTAAAGGCGGCTCGATTTGGCGTCATGGTAACGTCCTCCGGTTACGTCCAAAATGCTGGAATATCAACCTCCAGATGGCGAGTTTGGTAAAGCAACTGGCGAACAACCATCCCGTGAAATTCCGATTGATGTAGTCATGCATTAGCGCAGAGGAAAAAAGCAAGGTATAAATGAACGCTAAATTAAACTTTCGATTCTGCTGCAAACACTAATTAAAAAGGCCGCCCTGCGATTACGCAGGGCGGCGGCAAATACATCATACTTCGTGCGCCTTACTACAGGTAATTAGTATACAGACCAGTCCCTGACAGCAGCGACGGCACCTGCTTCATCAGCGCCGATGTCGTTAAGCGTTGCGCCCGGCCGAATCTGCTTTTCGAAATCCAGTAGAACCGGGGGTACCAGGTCCACGGCTTTGTTGCCGGCCAGTGTCATTCCGAGGTCGTTTAAGTGAGCCGACGAATCTGTCACGTTGTCAGTTGTCGCTTCGGAAATGCGCGTATAGTAGTTCGCTTCGAAGTTCGGAATTTCATCAAACGGCGCAGCGTCGACTTCCAATATGCGAGTGAAGGTGTTGCCTGCCCACGCCCCATTCTGGCTGAAAGGAGGAGTGTTATAGGCGTTCCCATTGCCAGAGAAGTTTACCGTTCCTACTTGATATCCACCAATAGCAAAATAATACACCCCTATGGCAGCGGCTTCTGCTGCTGGCACATCGAACAGGCAGTTAGTAAGGTTTACATTTATAGTGGAACCTGAAGGTTGTGACGGGGGAGCGCCGGCATCAGGAACAAGGCTCATGTTGCGGAAAGTGCAATGCGTGAAGGTGTTGTTCTGGGTGTGCGAAAGCATATCAAACCAGCCCAGCCAGATAATACTGTCAACAGCCAGCCCCTGGAACACTGTGTTGGTTGCGTTAACAGGCCCTATGAGATTCGTAAAATGGTTATAAATATGTGGGAATCCGCCAACGGCTGCGGGCCAGGCCAGGGGTTTCCCGGCGTCTATTCTGCATCGGTTCAATGTAAGCGTGCGCGGAGTGGCGGCAGCCGCATGTATACCGTCAGCAGAAATCGGATCATTAAGACCGATGCCGGAACCTCGGTGCGTAGGCTGATTTCCCATGTGGATTATGCCCATTTGAAAACCGTTAACTTCAGTGTAGAGCCACGTATCTGTTAAGGTATAGTCTTCGATAGCACGGCCCACTACCAGGCAGTACCAGCCAGTAACAGTGCAGGATGTCAGGTTCAGATTTCCGGTTGTGCCGATGCTTGTATTCGCTGCTGAAATTCCCCAGCTTACCCCGGGGCCGGCGTCAAAAATGCAGTTATTGGCAGTTATTGATCCGCCGGCCACCATGGCGTCAGTGCCGTCGGCAGTAGGAGCTACCTTAAGGTTGTTAAGAGTCACAACCTGGTCCTCGTTGTTGGGCAGGATCGTGAGCGTGCCGTTTATCACAGGTGTAAACCCTGGAGCTGCTTCAATGGTGAGTGGTCGTGCAAGCACAGTGCCTTCCGGAACTGTAGCGCCAGCGGCAAGGGTGTTTGTTGCGATCTGTATTGTGTTTTCCGTAGAGCTTGCCAGGCAGGCATCCACGGCTTGCTGCAGTGTAGCGAAGTTTCCTCCCGTACCCGTACCATCTACCACCAGCACAGCGTGACACTGGGACGAAAGAACTCCCAGCAGCACACTGGCAAGAATTGATTGGGTCCTCATTGCAACATCCTTTCAAACCTGAAATTGGGCATGTGGGTGTGGTAGAAAGCATCAATAGGAAATGCAATAGAAAATTAACGATAAATTCGCTAGTTCAGAATTCTAAAAATCAAAAATGCCGGACCGCATAACAGCGGCCCGGCAAGTATGATTACCTTTTAATTACCGATGCTATACAACGGCGTGCTACTGCCCTTGCTGCGGCTTCCGCTTCAGAATTTCTTCCACCGTCTTCAAAATCCACCCTTCCGTCTTCGGGAAGATATGATAGTCCTGGATTTCTTGCAGCAGGGTATCATCGGGATTGATGCCTGCGGTCTGCAGCATGGCATAATCCTGTAGCGACTCCGCAAAAATTTCCCAGCGGGTTGAAGACACAGGCCCGTTTTCACCCGGGTACACTACAAACGGGTCGCCATAGGGAATGCCGGGCCACGCGCCCGCATCGCCCTGTACATACACGTCAAGGGGATGGTCCTGCTCAATTTTGTCCCAGTAGTTATAGCCCCAATGCAGAAAGCCATCTGCACCCAGCCGGTACAGCAACATACCTGTCATGCGAACCTTTGGCAGGGGAGTGTCCATGAATCGGTTTACATAATCGCCCGTCGGCGCGCAGCAGTAGTAGGCCCAATGAGGAATGCCAGCATCCTTGAACTGCTTAGCCGTGGTGATCAGCGGCACAGGAATATCAGTGACGCCATTTTTGCCGTAGTCGATGTGCGATAGCGCGTCCATCACCTTCATCCACGGGGCAATGTCCTTCAGGATTCCACGAGCCTTCTTATATCGCTCGTAGTGCTCCCCGTGGCTTGGTTCATCGCTCAGGTGGAAGAAGCTCTTCTCCAGCAGGCCCTCCTCCTTCAGGAAAGCATGCAGGCTGTCCAGGTACTGCTTAAGGAAGTCTATGTACTCCGGTGCAAACCCGTCGCTATCCAGCGGGAAATAGAGTTCATAACCCTTGTCTGTCTTTTTGTACACTACCATCGGGTTTTTCACGCCCCAATAGATCCACAGGTGCGGCCACTCAAAGTATTCCATCCCGGCATCTTTGGCCATGTGCACAAACTTTCGCACCACCGAATAGTCGAAGTTGTACTTGTCGCCATCCTTGGTAATTGTCAGCATCTGGTTTGGCTGGCGGAACACCTCACGCCGTACCTCCAGTGTGTTCACCAGTACTACGTTGGAACCATGCTCGACCATGTCTCGAATGTACTTCTCGGTAATAGTAAACCATTCGTCACTCCACGGTTCCACCTCGTAGTGGTTATAGATGGAAGAAGGCCGCCACCAATGCGTAACCGGAAAGTCTTTCCGTTTGTTGATCGTGAATTCATGAACGTTTACTTCAGCAGTGAGGGTTGTGCTTGTCTTATCGTGTACAAACAGCACATCAAAGGGGATATTGTAAGTGCCTGGCGTTGCGGTCGTAGCCACGTCTACCGTTACCCAGAATGATTGGCTTTCCAGCGGGCCGACCTGTACTTTCTGCTCTGGAAAAAGAGGGTCTGGCACCAGGCCTGGCAGGTAGTCCACACCGTCGAGTTCCTCGGGGCGCGTTCCGGGCGTCATGTGATGCATCGGCACGTAACCGACGCGTCTGATTTGAACGCCAATCCCTTCTGGAGCTGTTGTCTTAACCTCTGCCGTGGCCGGGTGTAGCGCTTGGTTATTGATTCCAATTTGAAATGAAAGTTTCTGATTTCTCGCGGCATCCAGGGTGCGTGTAGCAGTGTCACCCGGCGGGCTTTTTGGGAAGATTCGCTTGAGGCTGCTTTCCATCCATAAGGATACGTCACCTTTCGGATTCGATAGCGACAACTTCACAGGTTCAGCCATGGCAGCGGTGGCTGTAAGAAGCATGGCACAGGACATCAATGTGAGCCCCAACCGACAGTGCAGATGCATTCGAAGCGCTCCTTCGCACGTTATTGTAATTAACGTTAATTAGAAGCTCCGAGTGTTTGTCAAGTCGTTCTTCAATGCGCGGCAAACCCAGTTGTAATATTTGCTGCTGTGCTTTACCTAAGGCACCACTAAGCGCAGAATGTTACGCTCTTGAAACGCTAGCGGTTGTGGCGCCGGAACTGTTTGCGACGCTTATATAATCCATAAGCCATGCTCGCCACGGCAAAGGCAGGGTACCGCCGCAGTAGCCACATCGCTCCCATTTGTCTAAGTAATCTCATCGTATTTCCTCTATCCGTATTGGCAGCCAATTACGCAGAATACGCGCCAAGCTGGAGCGCACTGAAGCAAACGTCTCCACGCACGCGAGGTGCCGGTCAGGGCACTGCATCGTCAGCGGTTTGGACAGTAAGCATCTCCGTCAGGTAGACGTACTCCAGGGTTGTCCTGTAAATCCGCTGCTCTATATTGGCTGCGGCGCCGTGACCACCTTCGATGTTCTCATAGTAGTCAAAAGGGTAACCGTATTCCTCAAGTAGTGCTGCCATCTTGCGAGCGTGACCGGGGTGGACGCGGTCATCTTTGCTAGACGTAACAAAGAAAATATGGGGGTATTTCTGGCCAGTCCTCACATTATGATAGGGAGAGAATTTGGCTAGGCTCGCAGCATCCTGTTCTATATCCGGATTGCCATATTCCCCGGTCCAGCTGTGGCCGGCCAGTAGTTTGTGGAAGCGCAGCATGTCCAGCAGAGGCACCTGGCAAACAACCGCTTTAAAGAGTTCGGGCGCCTGCGTAAACATGACGCCCATCAGC
Organism: Candidatus Sumerlaeales bacterium; assembly: GCA_036675025.1. Classification (GTDB taxonomy): domain Bacteria; phylum Sumerlaeota; class Sumerlaeia; order Sumerlaeales; family Sumerlaeaceae; genus JAKFFN01. The sequence goes on from JAKFFN010000349.1 coordinate 8,342, forward strand.
AGTCCGCCGTTGCTGCCACCCACGATACCGAGATGCTCAGGGCTCGTAACCTTCCTGGCAATGAGGTCCTTCGCCACAGCCTGGAAATCATCAAAGGCACGCTGCCGGTTACCCTTAAGCGCTGCCTGGTGCCAGGCGGGTCCAAACTCACCGCCGCCGCGGATGTTGGCCACCACGTACACGTGGCCCTGTTCCAGCCAAAGCTTGCCGGCAACAGCGGCATAGCCTGGTGTCAAAGAAACCTGGAATCCGCCGTAGCCGTAGAGAATGGTAGGCGTTGTGCCGTCAAGCGGAAGGTCTTTTGGCTTGATAATAAAGTAGGGGATTTCCGTACCGTCGCTGCTTTTGGCGGCCCACTGATCCACCTCCAGTCCCTCAACTGAAAACTGGGGTGGGAGTTTCTTTACTTCAACTAGCCGGCAATTATCGGTTCCCACACTGGCTTCATATAGGGTCTGCGGTACTAGGTAGTCTTCATACCGCACGTAGAAAAGATCCAGTGAGGGGTCAGACGATAACACAGAGGCTGTGCCATTCTGTGGAAGAGTAACCGTTTCGCGGTGATAGGTTCGACCGTCTTTCTTCACAGTATAGATTCTACTGCGCACATTGTTAAGCGTGGTCAGGATGATTCTCGACCGCGAGATATCCACCTCCCGCAGCGTTTCTTTGGGCCCTGGTTCGTACACCACGGCAGGAGCCTCGTCCATGCTGCCGAGAGGAACCGAAATCAGACTGCCCTGTTTATAGATAGTCTTTCCGCGCTGCCAATCCTTCTGTAAGCTAAACAAAGCTTCCTCTGCAAAAACGCCCTCCAGTTGTGCGTGCGTGGGAACAGGCATCTTCTTCAGAGTGCCATCGGCATCTACTGCGTGGTACTCGGTGTTATAGAAGTCCAGGGATCGGCTGATAAAGCTATAGGTTTTCCCATCATGCTCGAAGGTTGAAGAACCAACGGAAACGTCATCAGGTTGACCTTCCAGCAGTTGCTTCGCTTCGTCAAGATCTGTGCCGCGGTGCCACCTCTTGACGATGCGCGGGTAGCCGGATTTTGTGAGGCTACCATCCCCGTAGTCGGTGCCCACAAGCAGTATATCCGGACCAAGCCATGATACATCACTCTTTGCCTCAGGCAGATAGAAGCCATCCGTTACGAATTGCTTTTCGAAAAGATTAAATTCGCGGACAACGTCGGCATCGGTGCCTCCGCGAGACAGGCGAACAAGGCTGGATGAAGTGGTGGGGCAATGGTATACGCCATGCCACACCCAGTTCTCATTTTCTTCCCGCGCCAGTTGATCCAGATCAATTACTGTTTCCCAGGCCGGCTTTTCCGTTCGGAAAGATTCTACGGCGGTTCGCCTGAAAATGCCACGCACATGATCTTTGTCCTGCCAGAAGTTGTAAACGAACTCGCCCTGGAGGTCCGGCACAGGCAGGCGGTCGTCCGACAATAAAATTTTACGTGTTTTGGCCTCAAAGGACTTAAAATTCGAATCGCCCTGGAGTCTAGATTCGGTTCTGCTGTTATGCGCCCGCACCCACTCCAGGGCCTTCGCTCCCGAGATCTCCTCAAGCCAGGCGTTAGGGTCACCGCCAGAGGCGCTGAAAGTTTTTACAGTAAGAACTGCAGCCATGATTACCGTTCCGAGACGCAAGGTCTGCTCCAGTTGTGATTGTCAGTTGGGCAAAGCAGGATTGGCCCGTTTGTGTCTGGAATTTAGCCTGCCCGCCCTAAGTGGTTATTCGATGATTCACGAACTGCTTAACTCAACATCCAAATTCACCTTGAAAATTGAAATCCGGGCAGCTTGGTCAAATTAACGATAAATTGAAAGGCTGGAGCAGATCTGTATCGCTCCTGACAGGCAGGTGGCGTTTATGCGACTTTCATCCTGGATCGCGATTACCTCAGTTGCAGCATGCATTACCGTTCCCGTGCACGGTCAGCCGTCGTCTCATGTGCCCTATGTACCACCTGGCAATGAAGTTCCGGAACATCAAAAATGTCTGGCTGAACCCAATGCAGAATCCGCATTGGGGTGGTGGATCCCGCAGCGGGGAGTCTGGACTCCGCTTGGATGGAAGGATCATTTGCTGCGCTTCACCGTTCCTTATAATGGGACGCTCCTGTGCGCGCCCCTTGGTGTGCTGCCAAAGCCTCACACGTTAAAGTACAAGGGCCAGGATTTCCAATTAACCTTTCATCCTTCCGCTAATGGAAAGATCCCGCCAATGCCAACTCAGCGCACACGTCTCTACCGGGTAGATGGTGGATTGGGTGACCAGGGATGGCTGGAAGATCAAGAAGCACCGGTCTTGTATAACCGCTACCCCCTTGAAGAGGGACTTGTACTTAAGACGGAAATGTTTGCCCACGTTGAGGGCGGTGATGACGTAACCACTGCCATGGAACCACTTTACGCATGGGTGCGGTTGTCTGTTGATCACGTCGATCCATTGGAACACCCGGAGAAGTTCAGCTTCGCGATCCAATTGAGCAAGATCTGGTATCTGCAGTCCGGCGCAGCAACCCTTGATGAGATCGCATACCTGGAAGCGGTGCCGGAACTGGCTGTGCTCGACGACGCTGAGTACACATCAACAACAATGCCGGCGGCAAATGGCGGAGCCGAGGGATTTGAACTGCGGCAGGATGGAAAGGTGCGGCTGCAGGTTTTGCCCGGTGGCCAGGGCACCACAACATTGCATAAGCATGAAGACGGCAAGTCGTTCGTTCTGCAGGTCGAGTTCCCGGTGCAGGAAGCAGCCTATGTTGATATGCTTGTTCCGATGCTGCCAGTGGATGACGATGCCTTTTCTAAAGAAGTTGCTCTCACCTATGATGGTGCGCTGCAGCAGGCAAACGCATACTGGAGTCGCCGTCCTGAAACCGCCGCGACCATCCATACGCCGGAAAACTACATCAACCAGGCTTTAAGGCGCAATATCCAGTTTGCTGAAATCGTGGCCGAACTCAACCCGGAGAACGGCGAGTATTCTTTCCTTTCCGGCGCCTACGGATACGATGCGCTCTGGAGCACCCCCACCTCTATGATTAGCCACATGTTCCTGGACCTGCTTGGTTACCATGACGTTGTTGAGCGGCACATTGAGCTCTACAAAAAAAACCAGGGCACAGTTAAGCCGCCTGGCGATACTTATGAACTGGACCCGGGTTACTTCAGCTCGCCGAAATCGCTGACGTCTATTGACTGGCTTGGTGACCATGGCGCTATCATGGAGATTCTAAGCCGACACGCCTTACTCACCGGCGACCAGGATTTTATAAACCACTGGCTGGAACCGATCATCAAGGCCTGCGAGTTCATTCAAAAGAACGCAGCTCGATCAAATCATCCAGGTGCCAAAGGAATTATGCCGCCGGCAATTGCGACCGACTCGCTAGTGTCTGTACAGGCAATTTGGACGCAGGCATGGTCATATAAGGGCCTGGATACTTCAGTAAAACTCCTCAAGAAGCTGCAGCACCCGCGGGCTGCAGAGTTTGAAAAAGTCGTCACGGATTTTAAAACTGCGTTCAATGTTGCCTTTGAAGAGAAAATAAAGGATCAACCAACGTGGAAGGATCCGCAAGGGCAGGAACATCCCATATTGCCGGATTTCCTGCTGGCACCCCCGGAACGGCACATCTATGATGACGCGTTTCTTCTCGATACGGGGCCGCTTGTGTTGCCCTGGTCTGGACTATTCAATGCCGCGGACCCACGTATGGTGTCCTTTGGCGACTATTTTCGGGTGGGCCCGCCTGTCAAGCTGTGGGGACCCCGCTCCAGTTCCATTTCACGGGCGATACTAATGCATGAAATTTCCAGCTGCGAACCCTGCTACAGCTGGAACATCGTCAACTCCTGGCTGACGGGAGACAGGGAAAAGTTTCTCGAAGGCATGTACGCGCTGTTTACCGGTGCCATTTCTCCGCAAACATACATCAACTGTGAGCACCGGAACAACATGTACGGCACAGTGTTTGTTGCGCCTCTCATGACGTGGTGCATGCGCCAGGCGGTGGTTGACGATCAGCTGGAAGAAGGTAAGCTGCACCTGCTGCGGATGTGCCCAACCTCCTGGGTAACTTCCGCCGAGGATACGGTGTTCGAGAACATGCCGACCGAATATGGTCCCGTGAGCATGCGGTGGCGGCTCAGTCCGGACGGCAAGACACTGGAACTTACCTTCTCTCCCAAATGGAGAAATGCTCCGGCAGAAGTCGTACTTCATACGCCCCCGGTTCCGGGGCTGCAAGTAATCACCGTAAATGGAGAAACTCAGGCAGCCGGAGCACCGGTAGTACTGGAAGCCAATAAGTAATGTTGCGCCGATACGCGGGGGGACTGCTGGCACTTCTTGCTGGCGTCCTACCCGCGGAACCGGTGATAATATCAGCGGACTTTTCACTAGGAGCAGACTACCCCCTCAGCAAAAGTAAGTTTGCCGTTTATAACTCGGGGTTTGTTCCGCTGGAGCATTATAAGCGTGATCTTCACCTTTACCGCGAGGTGAGGCCTGTGGCGCTGCGGGTTGACCTTTGGTGGGGTGGATCCAGGTGGAAGCCTGCAGTAATTTCCGGCACCAGCACATCCCTCTCTTATAACTTCAGCGAAATGGACCAGATGGCTACGCTGTTGAACGGATGTGGTGTGGCACCCTACTGGGCTTACTGCTATGTGCCGGCTCCGCTGCAATCCGTACCCGGCGATCAGCGAAGCACGCCCACCAGTTACAGCGCCTGGGGCGACATATTAAAGACGTACGCTGCGCATGCGGCGTCCGGCCCTGCCGAACACAGGGTTGGCTACCACGAGATCTATAACGAGCCGGATAATCGTGACTTCTTCAGCGGCAACATCAACGACTACCTGCAGTTATATGAAAGCGGCGTTAGAGGGATTCGCAATGGCGATCCTGATGCTGTTGTGGGCGGACCTGCTATAGCATTCACAGACGCATGGGTGACTCCGTTCCTGGAGCATGTGCACACGCGGTCACTGCCACTCGATTTCTTTTCTTTTCATTTTTACCCCACGGTTCCTTACAATTCTTCAACCGTGGCCGGCGTGATAAATGAGATGAGGGCAAAGCTCGCAGTTTATCCGGAGTTCGCTACTACCGAGATGCACCTTAACGAATACAACAGCTTCAAAATCGACTATCCTCGCGGTGGCAAACAGGAAAGGCATCAGCTGGCTTCTGCCATGCTGTCGGATTTCCACTACTTTCTCACGCAGCCAGACCTGACCATGGTCCACTGGGCGCAGTTCCAGGATACCGGCGGAGGAAACTGGTCAGGCATGATCAGTCGCAGTGGGCACAGAAAGGCGGTCTTTAATGCCTATAAGCTTTATCAGGAAATGCCCGAAGACCGGGTCTCACTTAATATTGACGGCGAGCATGAGGTGGAAGGCTTCGCATCGTCAGACGGCAGTCGGGCAGCAATGCTGCTGTGGAATACCACAACGCATACGCAGGAATTGTCAGTTCAATTGCAAGGCCTTCCCCAGGAAACTAATGTCCTCAAGGTGTACCGCATTGACGCCGATCATGGGAGCTGGGGAGACAACGAAACCAATGAACTGTTGCCTTTGGTAGAAAGTCACCGACTGACGAGAACCAGCCAGCGCTGGAACGGAGCTTTGCCACCCTTTGGTGTAGTTTACCTGGAGGCGGTAAATGCACGAGCACCCATTAAAGTTGAAGACAAGCCTTTGTCCATGACCCTGGTACGTGCTTTTAGGCATTTCCCAGACCGCTACTCTACGAGCTATGCCGATTTCAACGAAAAAACATTAACGTTTAGACTGGGGAGCGGGCGCGAGACCTCCGCTACCGAGCAAATTGCAGTTCTGCTTGAGCCAGGTCTTGAAAAGTTCGAGGCGGTATTGGAGCAGGGCAGCAATAGCACCGGGTTAGCATCTGCAACTGTAGAGCTACGGTTGGATTACATGCAGGCAAACCACTACACCAAAAGCGTCGCTTACAGGTGGGGGAGCGGTATGTCCGTGAGCCTGCCTTGGGGTACAATGCGTGCGGCAGACGAGATCGTGCCAGTCTCCGGCCACACTGCGCTGCTGGACCCGGCTCAGTATGCTCCGCCGGGGTGGAAAGGCAGGATTCTCCTGACTGTCATAATGCGGTCGCACGAGCCTGGTGTCAGGTACAAAATCAATCTTCGCGCTCCAAGATGACGATCTGCAATTATCGTTAAATTATGCTTGCATCTTCACCTGCGATTGTTCAGTTATACATCCTGTTCGGAGTACGCGGCATGCCTGAAACGGCTAAACTCAGACAACCACTCCGTTCGTCACTAAACCAGAGGATGTCTCTATGTATAAAAGATTATTTTTAGCAGCATGTGCCGCCGTCAGTCTTGGCTCAGCAGAAGCAGTTGTCGTTGTAAATGGAGTGCCGGGGGAAGACGTGGACAATGCTTCTCCGTTTGAAACTTTGCAGGCCGCTTTGGACTTCGCAAACAATGGAGCCGAGACCGTAATCGAGATTCAGACACCGGGCCCGATACTCGGAGCATCCCTGCGCGGTAAACTGATAAACCATCCTCTTTCGATTCAAGCAGGAACCGGTTTTACCCCCACAATCACTTCAGGTCTTGATTTGCTGCCGACAACCGGTACCGCGTTGATCACGCTGACCGGCTTAAACGTCAGTACAACGGGACAGGGCACACCTCTGATAATCGGTACCAGCATTACTGCAGACAACTGCATTTTTAATGCAAACCCTGCTGGTGGAGGAGCTTATGGCCCGGGTGCTACCGCTGCCGTAGAAAGCAACATCACCACTGCGACAGTGACAATGACATCATGTACTATGATCGGCCATATCGGTTTACAAACTGGACGTGCTGCGCGCGATTACATTCTTACGCGCTGTCTGGCCATTGGGAAACCTACTGATCTGCCTCCTGTATTTTCCCAAGGGATCAATAATAACATGAATTGGTTCAGTTCTTTTGCTTCGCGTATGGGCGCTGCAGAGGGATACGTTGAAATTGCCGAACCCCGCACGCTTACCTTAAACCAGTGCACCGTGCGAGGTGGTGTACCGCTCGCATGGCCTACCAGCACACTTGGTACTGTGCATTACCAGAATGAGAACAACACTATTGGTCCGGTAACGGCAACCAACACTGTCTTTGATGCGTTGAACGTTCCTGGTGGTGCGGCAGGTGAAGCCAGCAGGATCAATCACCCTGAACTGCCGCCAAATCAAAGCCCTAATTCAACGTTCCGCCATTGTACATTTCGCAGTGCGAACGCTTTTGGCGCTTTTTTTACTTTTGGCGGACAACCGGCCACCTACAACTTTACGAACTGTCTGTTAGACTCGATGCTGAGCAACTATGGCATAGGTGTTAATGACCCAGCAGTAGGATCTGTAACGCTGACTGGTGATGCCAATGCTTACCATGTTCCCGCTGGGGTCGAACTGTATCCTTTCGGTAGGCCGGCATTTGAAGCTACCAAGCATTTTTATATTGGTAATACCGCTACGGAAGCAAACCTTACCGACGTTTTTGGCTCACTTCTTCGGGCGCACGAGGATGTTGTAGCAGAGGCAGTTCTCACTGTACCGCCAACAGTTTTTGACAAAGACGGCAATCCTCGTCCGCTTCCTGTATCAGCGCTGTTGGCTGACATTGGCGCAGACGAAATTAATGAAACGGCTCCAGCAGCAGTGAACGAGTGGTCTGTGTATTAAGGTAACTATCGGTTAAAACAATAGCCGCGGTTCCGGTAGTTACGGAACCGCGGCTTTTTATTGGGGATTGGAGCTAGTTCTCTTTCTTAGAGGACACCGTATTTGTCGTACACCTCGCGTAAGCTCTTGCCTGCAAACAGCTCCTGCCGCGACTGGCTTTCCTTGCCAGCCTTCTCGGCAGCTAGCTCCAGGACCTTCTGCTCTACTTCTTTTGGAATAACGACAATACCATCATAATCAGCATACACGATTTCTCCCGGCCGCACAAGAACGTCGCCGCAGCGAATCGGCACGTCATAGGCCATCACGCGTCCACGGCCAACGCTGTCCAGCGGCCGAATGCCATGATAGAACACGGGAAACTTCAGTTCGCGAATGCGCAGGCAATCACGAATCATGCTGTCGACTATGGCACCAGTAGCTCCGCGCATTTTGGCGACCGTGCTCATAAGTTCTCCCCACGGTGCATTGGTGCACCCGTGGTCAGTAGAATGAACCGCCACATCGTTTGGCTGAAGCGAATCCATTGCGTCAATTTCAAGTCCATACGGATCCTCCTCAACCGCGTAATCCGTCTCCATCCACCGGAAGGTACGCGCCCGTCCGATGATGATGCAGTTCTCCGGGTCAAGCGGGCGCATGCGTTGGTGCATTGCCTGGTTCCTGTACCCGAATGTATCGAGTACGTCGCACACTACTGGAACGTACAGGTTCTCCCGCATCCAGGCAAATAGCTCCGTATCCGTCTTCAAATTATTTTACCTCCAGGGGTTGATGACTCGTTCCCGCCGGCCGGGCAGGACGAGGAATGTTTAACAGGCTTAATGAGTCGCGGTGGATTATCGACTCCAGTATTTCACCAGGTACGGGTGGCAGGCCGCTGTTGCCAAGCACGTGGTTCATGTCGCGCAGGGCTTCTATAGTGCCCCCGGTTGTGGTAGCGGGATAATCTGAGCCAAACAGGATTTTTCCTGTCGCCTTGTATTCTACTGCCAGGCGCATGCTATTATAAAACTGCCATGGCCGGTAGTAAAGCGCCGATAGGTCTGAATACAGGTTTGGCTGTTTTCTGATAGCTGCAATTGCCTCACCCTCCCACGGGTGACCAAGATGGGCCATTACGATAGGCAGATCCGGAAAATCGATGGCGACTTTATCCATATGAGCCGGCCGAGCCCATTCCAGCGGCACACCACTGCTGAATGTGGTGGCCATGTGGGTCATTATCGGCATCCCATGTTTTTGGCAGTAGTCAAAGATCTGGTAATAGCGCGGATCGTGCGGGTGCACACCCTGGTAGATGGGCGAGATTTTAACACCGCGCGCATTCAGATCCTGGTGCGTATGAACAAGCTGATCCATGAAATCTGGTTCAGTGGGATCAATAGACGTAAAGAAAATGAGCCGGTGCGGCGCCTTCTCAACATGTTGGGCAACTACTTCATTGGGAATATGCCATCCGGTTTTTGCGCCACGAAGGCCGAAAACCACGGCGTAATCAGCCTCTTCAGATTCCCGCAGGTGGTCTTCTGCGGTAAACTGCCAGAGAACCGGGTCAATGTTGCAGCGTTCGCAGTCCGCCAGCGCCTGGGGACCCCAGTGCTTTTCCCGGTCAAAAAAATGAGTATGTATATCTACAATCATAGTGACTTCCACCTATAGGAGATTGGCAGGAAAACCGGGGCATCCAGCAAGGTCCCTGCTAGAGTTTCGCGGGACGAGTAGCTGCGGGTATGCTGGTTGAACCGGTCACAAGCTCCACGTCCAGCAGGTGCTCTAATCTGTTACCGTCAAACTTACCTTCAATCTGTTCTACCAGTAACTGAGCGGCAGTAGCGCCGATACGTGTAAGAGGTTGCCGGACCGTAGTGAGAGGCAGGCCCCATGGCAGTGCTTCGCCGTCCAGGTGCAGGTTGGCCGCGATGTATGGTGCAAGCAGATCGTCATACCCCGTTATGCAGATGTCTCGAGGCACCTCGTACCCGAGAGGTCGCAGGCCAACCATCAACTCGATTGCCGTCAGGTCACCAGCGCACAAAATAACAGTGGGCGGGTCTGGCTGCTGAAGCCGGTCGCGAACAACGCGGGCAAAATCGCGGCTGCGGTGAGTCGATGACCAGAGAAGATTAAGATTGGCGTCTGAATGACCAGATTCGTCGAGCACCGACTGTACGCCACGTATGCGATCGTTAATCGAACGCAGGTCTTTTTGTGCTTCATCGCAGAGAAACGCCATCCGGCGATGCCCGACTTCAAGAAGGTGCTGGGCAAGCAACTGTCCGCCCTGGAAGTGGTTTCCACAGATAAGAGGTGCCGGGCGAGCTTCCCACATGTAGTCAATGAACACCAGCGGCATATTCGTATCTATGGCGATCTTGAGAGCATGCTCAACCTCAGGATCATTCCAGATGGTAGTAAGCAGCAGGCCGTCAACACCGTGCGAAAGAAACTGTTCCACGAATTCAAGTTTGCGAAGGCCACGCGCCCTGGTGCAGCCAATGAAGCACTGGTAGCCAAGAGCCACTGCCTGCTCTTCAAAGGCGTCAACAATAGGCGCTGTAAGCGGGTGGGTAAGGCTGTTCATCAGTATGCCGATAGTGTTGGTTTTGCAGCCAACAAGTCGGGCAGCGGCCGTATTGCGGCGATAACCAAGTCGTCGGGCCGCTTTCATAATAGCCGTACGTGTTGCGGCGCTTACCTTTACGTTGCCCGGGTTGCGCGGGTTAAGTACGCAAGAAACCGTGTTAATGCTGACGCCGACAACTTCAGCAACATCTTTCAAGCGTACAGGTTTGTTGGCGGTTATCAGTTTGTCTTTCATGCAATGCTCCCACTCACGCGGCTTTATCTGTTCCATACCGCGCGCCTGTGCGGCCCATGCAGTCGCAGGGCATATTCAGCCCCATACTTACTGGCCTCCGCTGGCCAGGAGCATTTCAGGTACAGGCTGCTCCTTCCGGCTCAGTGATGCGATTTCTGATTCATCAATGACGAGACCAAGACCGGGACCTGCTGGAACCGTTACTTGTCCGCCGGAGAATTCAACTGGTTTTGAAAGCCTTTCCTTGTAGTACAGCGGGCCAAGCACATCAGGCGGATAGCTGGATAGAGTAACATTGCAACTGCAGGCGGCAAGCTGACACATTGCGCTTGTGGCAATGTCCCATTCAAGGTTAGAGCCGATATGGCAGGCAATACCGGCAGATGCGGCCATCTGACTGATGAGCCTAGATTTCAAAATGCCGCCATTCTTGCCCGGATAAATGCTTATCACGTCTGCGGCTTTTTTACGAATTACCTGGTACGCCTGGTCGAGCGTAAATACACTTTCGTCTGCCATGATGGGCACGCTTACGCGGTTCCTTACTTCGGCCAGGGCGTCGATGTCTTCTCGTGGAGTGGGCTGTTCTATATACTCCACATCGTACTGATAGAATTTCGGAATGTTGCGGATTGCCTCTTTAGCACTCCATCCGCCATTGACGTCAAGGTTCAGCAGGATATCGGGGCCGATAGCCTCACGAACCAATCGCACTCGAAGCAGGTCCTTCTCCAGGCTTGTGCCTACTTTAACTTTTATCGCCTGGAATCCTTCGTTTACTTTTTCCAGCGCTATCCTGGCAGCGTCCTCCGGCTCCCGGGTTCCAATGCTGAACTTGATGGGGAACCGCAGGGGATTGGATGCGCCGCCAAGAAACTTGTAGAGCGGGATGTTGAGATGCTTTCCGATGGCATCCAGAAGAGCCATTTCGACAGCCGCCTTGGTAAACGAATTGCCAACGAGAACCTTATCCACATCTCCCATAATCTGATCTACGTCAAATGGGTCGCGGCCGAGCAACACCGGCACAATGATCTCTTTAAGGGCGGCCATAGCACTTCCCTGTGTCTCACCGCTCCAGATAGGAACAACCGTCGCTTCACCCCATCCAATAGTGCCATCGCTGCACTCAATCGCCAGCATGACGTAGTGGGAACTGGAATGGACACCCAGGGTCGTCTGGATTACAAATTCCGGTTTAACCGCGAAGCTGACGGGATAGAGGCGAACATCTTTAATTCTCATTGGTGCGGCTCCTAAAACATTCAGAGTGGATCAGGCGGCCCTCAGCTTTAACGGGATGAAATTCATGAGAGGAAAGCACGCTAAATTTTTGCGAAAGGATAGTTCTACTTTGCTGCAATCTGTGATGATGGTGTATGGGTGCAGGCAGCGGAATCATTTGGCGGTCCACCCGCCGTCTACAGGCATGGTAATTCCCGTTACAAATGATGCTTCGTCAGACGCGAGGTAAAGTGCCGCATGGGCAATCTCAGTCGGCTGACCAACCCTGCCCAGCAACGTCTGATCTACCTGGTACTGGTAGCCGGGTGTGCCCGGCTTGGGAGAATAGTCGACCTGGATCGGGCCAGGGCAGATAGCGTTAACCCTGATGTTATGCTTCCCGTAATCGCAGGCTGCGCTGAGAACGAAACCTAGTTGCGCTGCCTTAACTGTGGTATACGGCGCAGAAGATGCACAAGCCGCTAGGGCCTGGATAGACGAAATAACTATTATGGAGCCACCGCCGCCCTTGATCATCCACGGCAGTGCCGCTTGCGTGCAATAATGCATACCCATAATGCCAACGGCAATATTCCGTTGCCATTCTTCATCTGATGCGCCAATCACGTCATGCTGTTGCCCGGTGGTGTAAGAAGCATTGTTGCAAAGAATATCAATGCGACCAGTAGCGATGCCGGCAGATTCAACCAATTCGCGGGTTGCATCAGCATCGCTAATATCAACGGCGAAGTAGTGGGCAGAGCCGCCGGAGGTTTGAATCTCTGCTGCAACCGCATTCCCCAGTTCCGCTTCAAGGCCACACATATACACGGTTGCTCCCGCTTTAGCATACGTTTGGGCAATGGCGCGGCCGATGCCGCTGCTGGCACCGGTAACAATGGCGGTTTTTCCTGCGAGGTTAAACATCTGGGGTCTTTAGTGTAACTTTCAGGTGATGGCTAATGTGGGGGCGTACAGACCGCGTACCACATCTAAATTAAGCTTAAATTCATATGGATCTTGATCCTATGTCAACTGCAAAACGACAGGAATTTTTATCCGTTATTGACAAAGCCGTTCAACATTGCTGCATAAGGTTTTCAGAGAAAAGGCAGATTTAAAAAGATTAACGATAGCTGTAGCGAGGGAACCGCAAATTAACGCTCATATTACGAAGTTGAAGTACCCGCAATCATTCCGCGCTCGGCCCCACATCCAAAGGTACAAGAGTTTTATATGCATTTACAATCATTAACGTGGCCTGAAGCCGCTGATGGTGCTATTAAAAATAAAGTTGTTTTAGTGCCCTTAGGTTCCCTGGAGCAACATGGACACCACCTTCCTCTTATTACGGATACAGCCCTGGTTGAAGGTGTAGCGCAGGGACTGCACGAAGTAATGCCGGATGACATTCTCCTGTTGCCCACACTCTGGTGTGGGCACTCCACCCACCACCTCGCGTATGCCGGAACTATAAGTCTAACCCAGCCAGTCTACCAGGCGGTCATTATTGATATCTGCGATTCCTTAATTAAATCTGGCGCCACTAGGATCCTGCTACTTAATGGCCACGGCGGTAATGATGTGCCTGTGCGCTATGCGCTGAGGGAAGTGAAATCCCGTCATGCAGACAACGCAGATGTGAAGGTTGTCCTGGCTTCATATTGGAACCTGGCTGCTTCCACACTTGCACGGGTCCGGGAATCCGATATCGGCGGCATGGGTCATGCCTGCGAAATGGAGACCTCGCTAATGATGCTACTGGCAAACGAGCTTGTGCGCCGTGATAAAATCAAGAACGACGGGCCCCGGCAACAACCGCCTTACAGGCTGTACGACATGCAGCGCGGAACCCCTTTCTATATGGTAGAAGATTTTCACGAACTTTCGCAAACCGGCACCGTCGGACATCCAGAGCTAGCTTCTGAAGAAAAAGGCAGACTCTTCTACGACGGCATCATCGAAGAAGTGTCTGCCTTTATACGAGATTTCAAAACCTGGTAAGGCTACTTGGGCCAGGATATGTATTAAGGTTGCGGCAACTCCAACTGGTCCGACAGCCCCATGCTTTTGCCGTTCACCGTAATACCTGCAAGCTTTTCGAGAGGTGGACGATGCAGCACTACTTTTGGCGCCTTGCCACGCCAGTGTCCCTTAAATAACACCTGCAGGGCGGCGTCAGGACCTTCACTCATGCGAAACCGCAGGTCTACGGGCCCGTAAATCGTGGGCATGTTCTCAAAAACCGTATCTTCTTTCGTAGACAGCCATGCCAGCGGAACGAGCCTCAACAGGTGGAGTTCACCATCTGCCTGTTCATCGTCGACGACTGATTGCCTTACGCACCATGTCATCAGCGGCGCCACGAAGACGGTGCCATACATGGCATTGCGATGCTCGCCATTTATGTAGGTCTGGTTGGAAATGGCGCCGGTGAACAGGCTATACATGCCTTCCAGGAAACGCTCTCGGTCGCCCGCTTTTGCCGAATTAACTATGTTCCAGCTATAGCAAGGTTCGCAGGTGGATATCTCATGCTGAAGGATGGCACGGGCAATAGGACTGGACCGCGGACCCCAGAGCCGAACATTTGGACCGACTCGGAAGAAGTCCGCAAAGGATGTCATCAACGGATCCTTTGCATCCAAAAGGCCAGCAAAAGGCAGTACCAGCGGGCCACCATCCAGCAGAAAGGCGTCATCAAAAATGTGCTGTGCCGGCGCCGGCAGGAGGTTAGTTGGTAGTATCGGGTGTGATGTACCGTCCGGTGCCGTCCATTTCTCGGCTGTGGCCACTTTCTCGCGGAATACGTCCTCAAAGCGTGAGCGAAACTGATTCGCGAATTGCTCAAACTCAGCAGCCCGTGGATGATTGATTGATTTAAGCATTTTAACGGCACTTACGAGGCCTTTGAAATTCCACGCCTGGTTCCACACCGCCACAGAAGGCACTGACGTATCAGTGGCGGCGGCCGGTGGTAAAAGGCCGGGTATTGCACCATTCACCTGCTTTGCACACGATTCCTGGAGAAACTCGCAGGCGGCTACCATTGGCGTCGTCCATTTATCTATAAACGCTGTATCCCCGGTAAGAAGTGCGTGTCGGGCTGCTGCTTCCATATTTGCGCCATGATCCGCCAGCCAATCGAAGGTTTTCAGGTAGGCCGGCGTAGCAAGGTAGCCCGGGTGCGCAGTGTATGATTCTCCGGGTGGACGTACTGTGCCCTGGTAAACGCGCAGCAGGTCTATGTGCCGATCAACAGTCTCGTGGTACCCCAGCAAATCAAGGAACATATGGCTGACCATTGAAGTAGGAGTGCTCCACAGGGCATCGTAACCGAAGGAGCCACTGAGAAATGTATAAGCTTTGTCGATCGGGTTTCGTTCGGCAATCAGCTCCGCAAACTGGATGTTCCGGCGCAGCGCCTCATTAATGTATGGCTCCGGCGTATGGATGTTGGCGGCGGTTTCAGGTTTCTGGCTCCAGAATGCTTCGGCTTCGACCAGCGCCGCCTCTCTGCCCAGCGCGACTTCTTCCGCTATGGACGCAGGTTCTTCCGGGATAAACGGAACGAGAATATCCGCGTAGGCGCCCACCTTTGCGGGCAGCTTGAAAGCCAGGTTGTATAAACCCGATGTTTCAGCATCACTAAAGCGAATTTCGCTCGACGTACCCGGAACTACAACAGCTCTCACCAGGCCATCTTTCATCGTAACCTGGTGAAATCCCTCGGGATCCGAAGCAGCTTGCCACTTCAAGGGATCTGGCAAGGGGGCTGCCTCTGGTATGGCTACCAGGGTTACGGAGTCGTCCAGTCCAAAGGGATACGAATTCTGGATATACTGCCTGCTGAATTGTGTGGTTACATAATAGCTGTCGGGTGCCCGGCGTGGATCCACATGAGAAACTGACAACCGAATCCAGGCGTAGTGCGGCTCCACCGCGGTCTCCACCGGCTTGCCGCCTTTTACGTGGGAGAAAATCTCCTGCTTGATGATGACGCCATCCTGCCGCGGCCATTCTGTCCACAGCACCGGCGCATTTTTTGATTCATCCCAGCCCTGCTGACCATGCCCTCCATCCAGATGATAAACCTTGGTAGTTACTTTGGGAAGCGGAGGTGTCGCGCTTTCGGTCCCCGGAGTGAAACTTAATTGCAGTGTATGCGTGCTGTAAGGGCGGCGATAGTCGCGTTCATACCCGCCCTGCGGCGCTACTATTACAGTCCCGTTATAGACGACGTTATAGCGAAATTGGTGATCTTTCCAGCCGATCGGCGTCCAAACGTTTCGTTGCGGCTGCCACCACGTTTTTGCGATCTCAACATTCGGCTCAACCGCACAAGCTACACTGGTAGTTATAGCCGCACCTGACAGCGATGCGGAAAGTAGAGCAATGGCAACAAAGAGTATTCGTTTCACAGGGAGCAACCTTTCAATCAGGCGTTTCGGTCAGAAGATGTTCTGCAAGGACGGTGAGAAAACTAGTCTTTAATGGCCGTGCACTCGATCTCCACAAGGAAACCGTTTAACTTGCACTCGACCACGCAGCGCGCCGGGTAAGGCCGTTCAAAGTACTGGCCATAGATTTCGTTAAACACAGCCCAGTGCTTGATGTCGGCAAGGTACACGGTAGACCTCACGACGTCTGCCATGGTAAATCCCGCGACCTCTGCTGTCTTCTTTATATTTTGCATAGTCAGGTGGGTTTGCGCCTCAATATCGCCTGCACCCACCAGCTTTTGATTCGCGTCGAACGGGCCGAAGCCAGAGATGAACAGCATGTTTCCCTTCTGCACCGCGGCGGAGTAGTTGCCGAAAGGCGCATGCACTTCAGACGTAACGATTTCTTTTTTGCTCATTGTCTCAGTCCTTCTGTTGGGATTGCTGCTGGCGTGCTAACTCAGGTAGCGCGTTAGCACGTTCCTGGTAATTTTACTGATGTGGTCATCAACCATAATAGAACTGGTCCAGGTTATGGAACCAGCCGAGAAAACTGCGCCGCCGCTTTCATACGGCACGATCACCAGTTCTGCTCCGCCATTGTCCGGGTTTAAGCCGCGCGCGACACTCTCAGCGCCCTTTGGCGTGGATGGGCTGCGTTTGTCTGTTTCGTGACCGGAAGCACCGCCTGGGCTGCGTTCATGCAGGCTGTTAACGCCGAACAAATCACCATTGCCAAGGCCGGTTCCCTGGAAAATCCAGTGGCTGTCATCAGTAACCTGATACGGTGCGCCGGTGCCAATGCCTGCCTCTTCAAAGACAACACCGAGCAGCGCCGCAGGGCTTTCCCCGGTGGTTATCTGGAACCGGCTCTCAATAAACTGCCCCGTCTGCTCGTCGGTAAAATGGCGACCGGGAACAGGATCGGGGTAGTGAGTAAGACAACGCATAGAACTTCCATCGTCGCTAAACACGATTTCGCAATCGATGCCGTTCCCACCCAGGTATAGCAACTTGCCGCCAGCAACAACCCAGTCCTTTACCCGCTGATACTGTTCCCGGCTCCAGTATTCCGGATGGGTGCTGATGATCAGCACTTTGTAAGCGGAGAGATCGAGCGTGCCGGCATGGAGATGGTGGTCTGAATACAAATCGTACGGAAAGTCTTCACGTTCCAGCCATGCCAGGAGGCGCCACTCAGCCTCCGCGAGGTGTCCAGCCTGCCGCCCCTGGATCGGATCCGCTACCTGGCGCTCTCTGGGTATGTGGTTGTACGGCTCCGGTCTGTCGAAGGAAAGTGGAGTGTATTCCTCGTTAGGATATTTCCACACACTGCCGACTTCTGAGGAGTAGCGACCGATATCCTGTCTTGAATTAACCGCCGGCAGCGGCGGCAACTGCGTACTGTTAATGTAATTACTGCGACCGCCAAAGTTGTTATAGGCGTTCCATGTGTTTGTAGATGCAAGAACCGCAATTTGTGCCTGTGGCATAGCGGGCGCCACCACCCACGGAAAGCTGAAGAATGCACCGCTCTCGGTTTCTGCGTGAAAGTAGTAAAGACCGCTCTTATCAGGCGCGCTGATGTTGTGTCCGCTGAAGTTGGGGGCATAGCCGTGAACGTTCCATCGAACGCCCGACTGCGTAAAGTCCGCGTCAGGCAGAATTTGCATCGTGGCGCGAGGCGAATGCTCATCCAGCCAGCCGATAAACTTGACCTCTTCCTTATTAAGGCCATATCGCCACAGGCTGAGCCGGTACCCTTGTACGGAATGAACTTTGAATTGCCCAACCTCGCCGCTGCGACACCACTTTGGCCAGACGTACCCAATAAGCCCGTCTGCCAGTAAGCGAAACTGAACTGGCTTTTCAACAGTGACTTCAACGGAAGTCCGTTTTGCGCCGTAACCATCTCGACTGATGCAGACGTTATACCGTCCGGCCTGGATATCAGCATACACAGCCCCAGAGACCCCGGAACGTACGACAATTGGTTCCTCCCCGGACCGTTCAATTTCAACGATAGCATCAGCAATGGCAGCGTATCGTTCATCGCTAACGTAACCAATCAACATGTTGCTAATCTTCCTCTACCGGTGTAATTATGACCTGGTCTACTCCAATTACGCCCGGTTTTGCTCCGGGTATACCCACTGACGTAAAGGCTAAAGAATTACGGCCCTGAATCAAATCAAACGTGCCCAACTCAAGACGGTCAACCACGTGGCGGTCCGGGGCTGCTCCATAATGGGATGATGTGCCGCTGGTGTTGGCATCATAGATAGTAGCCCTCTGGCTACTTACGGTGAACGGGTTGTCTGGCGTAGCTTCGGTAATTTTTCGGGTTATTGTGGCAGTTGTGCCATTTACGCTGGCAGTAAACCTGCCATATTCAGGGCCGCGAGTCACTACCGCTGAAATCTTATAATGTCCCGCAGCTTTGGCAGGCACCGTTAATCTCACGATGTCGCCATCGGAGACAGGCTTGAACAGTAGCTGTGAGGAGTTAGTCCACATGGTGAAGTTTTTCATCTCGTCACGCGACTGTATCCGCGCGCTGCCTCCACCATCTACCTGGTGCTGCAGCTTTTCACCCTCCAGCCAGACGGTCTTGTTCGCACGGGAATAGGTCAGTATATAGAGGCCGCTAATGACCAGGATCATCAAAGCCCACCATAACCGGAAATCGCGGAGGCCCTTGTTCAGCTTTCGCTCCTCTTCAGGAATCGTTAATGCCGACTTGTTCCAGAGCACCCCTTTCAGTTCGGCTTCTGACTTGCGCGGAGTGAAGAACGATAAGACCACCACGAGAATGATCGTGAGGAGAAACACTGCGAAGGTGTGATGCGGGAAAGAATTGAAAGGCTTAAGGAGGGGAGTGGCAAAAAGATACATTACAACTGGATAAATGGAGAGAAACCCGATCACCATGGCGATGGTCGCGGCCTTTGATGTGGCGCCTTTCCAAAGTATACCCACCAGAAAAACTGCGGCAATTGGTGCTGCCATATACGAGAAAGCCGTCTGAATCATCACGAAAATAGGAGTAGTTCGCCCGACAAGGCTAATGGCCACTATCACACCGACGAGGAAAAACAGTGCCGACGTCACACGGCCTGTTAAGAACAATTCCTTCTCCGGCGCCTGTTTGCGGATGAGCGGCTGATAAATATCATATGTAAAAATAGTGGCGGCAGAATTTGCCACAGCCGCCAGCGTTCCAAGCACACTGCTAGCGAGCCCGGCCAGCACGATTCCCACCAGGCCCGATGGCAACATTGATTTCACCAGGTAGGGCCAGGCCCTGTCGCCGTCTCCAATCTGGTCGTGGAACAGGTAGAAAGCTGCAATGCCGGGAATGACCACCAGGAGAGGAAAAATGGCCATGGAGAAGCCAGCCATAATGACGCCCATGCGGGCGTCCCACTCTGACCTGGAGCCGAGGAATCTTTGCACTATAACCTGGTTGGCGCAGTTATACCAGAGTCCGACCGAGAAGAACAGTGCCAGCAAACCGAACCAGGGGATAACCTGGTGCTCTGCGTCGTACAGCATGATTGCCTTTTCCGGCATCGCGTCGAGAAGGTTCGTAATCCCTCCTGCGTAGTGGATGCTGTAAATGCCCACAATAATGCCGCCAACCATCAGCACGATGTACTGTATGAAGTCTGCCCATACTGATGAAAGCAGTCCGCCGTACACAGAGTAGGCCGCCGAGGTAACCGCGAGAATAATAATGCCGGTAACGAGCGAGATACTTTCGGGAAACAGAACATTGAGAGCCTTGGCCCCGGCGAACATTGTAACTCCCAATAAAACAAAGACCATACTTACTATGCTGACCAGCGCGTATATGCGACGGCACGCAGTGTTGAAGCGGCGCTCCAGGAACTCCGGCATCGTAGTCACATTACCTCGCATATAGAAGGGCAGGAAAACGAAAATCAGAATCGTATATACGATTGGCGCCCCCCACTGCCAGTTTGCCAATGCCATACCGTAAAGGTAGGCGATACCCACCGTTCCGATAAACTGCTCAGATGAAACGCCCGCTGAAATGATTGAGGCACCCACCACGTACCAGGGCAGTTGCTTGTCGGCCTTAAAAAAGGTTCCTGCAGACTGACCTCCTTTTCGAGAGCCCATCCACATGGCAAACAGTACCGAGCCCACGATATACAGGACGAAAACGAAGGTGTCCAGGAGCGTAATTTTCATAAAAAGTTAAATCGCTTTCTTTTTGCGTCAGACATTTTTCCGGGAAGCTCCTAAATTATCGTTAATTCGCTGGGCGGCGGCAACTCGTGCAGTCAATCACAATTGCTATTCCTGCCCGCACTGGCCGCAAACTACTATTCAAGCTCAAGCTTTAGCAAGACACCCTGCCCCGGCGCAAGCGCATACCATGGCGCGGGGAACTTGCCCAGTTTTCCCGTAATGGGAGACACGTACTGCACTGACTTCACGGGAATCTGGAACTCGGGTCTGCAGAACGTGGATTCTTTCAAGTCTTTGTTCACGATCATCACCCATCGAGAGCCATCTTCAACGTGAGTAAAATCACCAATTATTAATCCTTTGCCAGCCGTAAGACCCTTTACCAGGCTGCCACTAGTGATCTCGTGGTTGCGTTCCGGCACTTCGCCTACATGGTACACGTCATCGCTGCGTAGTTTGAGAAGCGTTGGCGTCAGGTTGCTGAGCTGCCGGTTAATGTTGCGCAGTGTGTCCCACATGGGCGTCTTCTCGTCAAATTCATCTAGTGGCGCCTGGCGAAAATTCCCTAAATCCGGTGCATCAAGCACAGCGAGAGGCCGGCTGCGAAATTTATAGTAGGCAATACCCTTTGCTCCATAGGCCAGCGCCCCGTAAATCTGGAGGCGCAGGTCAGCATCATTAGGTACCCGGTAATTGAAGTGGGCAGCTGTAAGTAGAATCGTGTGAAACGGCACGTTATTGCGCAGCGCCGCGGTACGGATATCCCACATATTAGCCCAGTAACCATAGGAGAACGTGCCGGTTTCGCCAATGGCGTAGTTATCATAAGAGATGATCGGCGCGCTGCATGTGGTGACAAAATTCTGAAGATACGTATTTGCGTACCAGTCGCCCATGCCCGGGGGCAGATTTATATAAGCCCACTTGCCTGGAGCCAGTTCCTGCACGAGCCGAGTCGATTTCCCCAGCTCCACAAACTGGCCCTCGTCGGGTTCATCCTTGATGTGGTAACCGTAGGTGGCAGGGTGATCGTTATATTTTTCAATCAGCTCAGGCAGAACGGCATTAGCTTTTTCTGACTGAAACTGCTGATCCCAGTTCGGCGTGACTCTCTGGTCGAAGATGATAGCCTTAACTCCATGTTTCTCACAAGCATCCAACAGGTTAGGCGGAACGAATGCAATCGAGTTGATGCCGCAATCGGCCATCTTCTTAATAGTTTCCTCGTTCTCCACGTCATCCCATGCCATAAGCGGAAAGAAGTCTGGCAGAACGGGCACTGGAGCAGTTGTGCTTGTATCAGCCGCTGGGGTAGGCTGTGCGCAGCCGATGCCAACAGCAGAAACGTAAAACAGCGTGGCTACCAGCGACTTCATAAAGGGGTGTACAGACATATCATTCCTTTGGCTGAGGTTTTCGCGACTGAGAACATGTTAAATGTCATCCACTCGTGAAATGGAACTTATCCAAATGCTATGCGTGTATCTGAAGACATATCGGTGGAGTCAACGTTTAACTTAACGTTAATTTGGAGTCGTGGACTGGCACTGCACGGGCGCAAGAGAACCAAGCCCGGAAAGGATACTGCGTGTTTAAACGCCCAGTTTCTTCCAGTTATAAAGTTGTCTCCCCTTTATCAGCCTAACGAAGCGACCATCTAATCGACCAGGCGCGACTGTACCGGCCTTAGCGTTACTGGACCCAGAAGACCCGATGGGAGCAGCGGCGAATCTTTCTGGTAGTATTTGAAGGTTGTGAAAGTAATACGCCGCGCGTCAGGCCTTTCTGTTCCTTCTTTGATCCAGGCTGGCCAGGCTTTTAACGGACCCTTCAACCAGGTGCCATCCTCGGTCGAGTCGTCAGGGTACTGCTCATCGCCGATCATCCGGTTTGGCCATAGATTAGTCACCTTGATCTCAAGCTCATTCTGGCCGGGGCGCAGTGCATCTGTCACATCTACTGTAAACGGCTTTTTCCAAAGCACACCCAGGTCCTTGCCGTTCAGAGTTACTTCTGCCATTATTAACACATCGCCAAGGTCGAGGTTCCAACGGGTGGTGGGTGACGACTCCATATCCACGTTAAAGCTCTTGCGATATGTGGCCGTGCCAGAGAAGTACTTTATGCCATCCTGGTTGTGTTTTGACCAGTCCATCAACTCTGTGAATTCAGCTTCAGCGGGAGCACCGCGCTCTGCCTGAAACTCAACCTTCCACGGTCCCGTCACTTGAATGGGATCTTCCGGTTTGTGAACATCGGTCGCTGCGGTTTGGCCATCTGCGAATTTAAACTCGTAGTGTCCGGCGAGTGTGCTTTCCAACTCCACTTTCCCATTTACTACCGACAGGCGCGGCATTTCCGACGGGGAATCTGCCGGAAAAACCTTCTCTCCATTGCGCCGAAGCTCCACAACCTGCGTCGACTTATCGGGCTGCTTACGGAAGACCACAAACACCGACTCCGCAGGACCGAAATCGATTGGAACTTCTACAGTATCACCAGCCAGATACATAGCAGGAGTGCGGATTTCGCCTGTGTCCGGATACCAAAGCTCGGGTGACTTATCACTCACGCGAAACTTGCACAATGCAGTTACATTTCGATACTGCGGGTTCGCTACGAAGTAAAAATCTCCCTCCGGTAGCCGGCGGTGAATCCAGTTCAGGCCTTCCGTCGGCATCTCTAGCGGCACAGGTTGCCGAGGGCGCTTAATGCTTCGCCCGGTAATCGATTTAATGGAATCATTGCTGACCGGTGGATCAATAGTGTACGTAAAATCAGGAACGTGTCTCATGTCAGTCAGTACATCAATAACTGTCCTGTCGCTGATAACATGCCGTTCATTATTTGAATCCCAGGCCTTATCCGAAATCTGGCGCAACTGCTCATCGCAACCAGGGTAGCCAGTGAGCCCGGGTGTTTCAACCGGCTTTGGCCCAACTACGGTTGCCCCGGCCGCCACAAGCTCGGCCACCTTCTCCGCAAGTTCCACAGTCATAGTCGTGTATTGGGGAAGCTGCAGCGCCCGGTACTGCATCCCGCCACGAGTGAAAAGATTTCCTCCATTCACACTCATCTCACTAAGCAAAGCTTTATCAGAAATGTAATCGTAGTTATAGCCAGGGGGAAGTGTTTCATATTGCTTGGGAATCTGGCGCATCCCGGCAGTATTTCCCCGTACTTCGCCGTCGGTCACAACCCGGCAGACATCTGCGACAAACGTTCCTTGCTGCAGTATTGCCTGGCAACGTGCGATGTAAGTCATAAATGGGGCGCTCTGCTCAAACCATGTTTGATTGCGGTCTACATGCCAGCCAAACCCGCCAAAGCTCATCCCCGGCACCAGGTGCGTCCACGGGTCATGCACGGTCCGGTGAAAAATCATCTGGTTCACTCCCTCGGCCATGGCCCAGTCGCCCGTTGTCTTCACAGAGTATGGATGCTCTGTGAATGGGTCTTTGTCTGGCATAGAGGTAAAGCTTTCAGCAGCGGTAATTGGCTTACCAAAGACGTGAGCCACTGATGCCATGAGTCGCGGAGAAAGCAGGTGCCATGCGTCCCAACGCGAGATCCAGAATTCAGATACTGGAATGTCTGCCTCAGCGCCGTATGTTAACGGGTTTAAAAAACCCGCCTGCCCATAAGCTTCGATGGAAAGCTTTAGATCGTTTTCGTTCGCCAGCTTACGTAATGCGCCCGCATAGTTTTCATCGTTAAGCTCCGCACACGTGAGGGTAAAGTCGTGGCGAAATCGTTCCGCTATTGTTGTACCCATGTCGATTCCTGACAATAGAGGAAGCCAGGGCATAACATCATAACCGCGTCGCCGGCGAAATTCGTCCGCCATATCTTGCGTCCAGGTCTGGTGCCCGACTTCCCAACTGTCAATGTGAGTGCTTACAAATGTTGTTCCCGATAGCTCCTTATTGCGCTCGGCCAAATCCCCAATAAATGCGTCATAATGTGCACTGATGGCGGCTGGATCGAATTTGTCAGCCTCCAGGCCCTCTCCGCTTTTCGGGGCAGGTTTGTTTTTGCGACCAGTGGATGTGTAACCAATGCGCACCAGTTGCCACTTTCCTGCCGGTGCGTCCCACGTTACTTGCCCTTCGGAGGTCATGTGATCCGAAATCTGTAATACGCCAGCAGTCGTTTCCGATGCATCCGGGACGGCCAACAATGTGATGTCACGGTAAAATCCTTCAAGCGTCTGCGGCTTGGCCAGCACGGTGTTGACGTCGGAAGGACCTGTCACAGTTGCGGATGTCGAAACGATCTGCTTCATCGATAGTTCAGGTGTAATCCAGGGCCCGCCGCTGCCGCACCATCCGGCATCGTTGTTCATGTTCACCTGAAGCCCCAGGCGGCTGGCTTCGTTTAGCACGTGCTGGAACAGTTCCTTCCATTCCGGGCTCGCAAACTTCACAGGACCCTCAGGAGCCATATTGCGCGGATTGGCCACTTCCATAATAAGGACACCACCAATACCGACTCGCGCCATCGCTTCCAGATCGGCCGTTATACCTTCGCGCGTAATATTACCATTAATCCAGAACCAGTAGGTCCATGGGCGCGCAGCTGCAGGTGGCTGAAGAAATTCTTTTGCAATATCGGCTCGGGCACTAAACGGAGAAACTGCCAGAAGATTTAGTATCACGAAACCAATATGTGCTGCGATCATATAGCTCTTCATCAGTGACCTTTTTAAAGAGAATCCTGGCATGCACCAGCCATTAAATGATCATCCCGCAATGCGGAACAGCAACTGATAAACGACAGTTCGAATATGCAGCGAGTGATTTAAGCCATAACCACAATAACTGACGTCAATTGAAGCGCTCACTGACACTCAATTCTATTTTCGTACAGGTCCAGAATTGTCCGGCACCTAAAATGTTTAGCCTCAATGACGGGTGGACGCACGCAACAATGTAAGTGCCCGGCATGGGGGCAGCAGTTCCTCGTATTTTTAAGCAAGTGGCGGAGTTCTTTGTTGGCAAAACATAGAGAGACAAAGTTTAGGCCGCTACAGTACGTGCGCCGGTTTTTTTGGCGCCTCATATTTGGATTTGTACTCCCGCTTTTAGGTTTTCTAATTCTGCTGGGCATGGTGTTAGCCCTCATTCCTCTATCTATCTGGTACCAGGCAGAAGTCGACGAAACAAGACAAGCTGATGCCGCAGTGATACTTGGAGCTGCAGTGTACACTGACCATCCGTCGCCTGTGTTCATGGAACGCATCCGCCACGGGATTGAGCTCTACCAGAACGGCCTGGTGAAGAAGCTTATCTTCACCGGCGGCAAAGACAGGTATGACGAAGTCAGCGAGGCAGCAGCAGCACGTGCTGTGGCTTTGGAAGAAGGGGTGGCTGAGGAGGACATCCTGATAGAGGAGGAGTCGACCAAGACGTGGTTAAACCTGGTCGAGACTGTTCCCGTCATGGAACAGGCTGATGTAAATTCAGTCCTCGTTGTCAGCGATCCGCTCCATATGAAGCGCGCCATGGTAATGGCGGACGACCTCGGGATTGAAGCTTATGCGTCGCCGACAAAAACCAGCCGATTTCAGTCCCGTGAAGCTAAATTAAAGTTTCTGAAAAGTGAGACCATATACTTCGCGGGATATATAGCGCGCCGCATTCTCGGATATGAGGGCGACTGGGAACGCCGGGATGCGGAGCTTATCCAGGATATAGGCAAGGAAATGCTCAACACCGCTTCACCGTCTGAAACCGCCACTCAATAAGACTGGGCTATACCGGCAATAGACAACGCGCAGAACCCATCCTCTGAATTGATATAGCGGGGCGCCTGCAGTTATTGTTGTTGTGAGATTGCACTGGAAAGAACCGACATGATAAAATCCAAAGGGTACGCTGCTTATGATCCTCAATCAGACCTGGCGCCCCATGATTTCGAGCGACGAGATCCTGATCCAACAGATGTACAGATGGAAATTCTCTTCTGCGGCGTCTGCCACTCAGACCTGCACATGGTACGCAACGAATGGGGGAACAGCGAGTACCCATTGATTCCCGGCCATGAAATTGTAGGGCGGGTAGTGAAGGTGGGGGAGAAGGTCGCGCGGGTAAAACCCGGTGACATGGCGGCTATTGGATGTATGGTCAATTCCTGTCGTGAGTGTCCTAGCTGCAAAGATGGCTTGGAGCAGTATTGTCTGAACGGCGCCACGCTTACATACGCAAGCCCCGATCCGAAGGGTCCCGGCTTTACTATGGGTGGCTACTCTAATAACATCGTCGCCGACGAAGCCTTTATACTTAAGCTCCCCAATAATCTTGACCCTGCGGCGGCGGCCCCACTGCTCTGCGCTGGCATCACTACCTACAGTCCGCTCCGTCACTGGAAGGTCGGTAAAGGTTCAAAGGTCGCTGTTGTCGGACTTGGCGGTTTGGGGCATATGGCAATCAAATTTGCTCATGCCTTCGGAGCAGAAGTAACTCTTTTTACAACCTCACCCGGAAAGACTGAAGACGCCAAACGACTCGGAGCGGAACAGGTCGTAATATCTAAAGATGAGAATGCCATGGCTGCAGAGGCTGGCAAATATGATTTTGTTCTTAACACAGTTTCTGCAAAAATCGATCTGACCCCATACATCAACCTCTTGAAACGAGAAGGCACGATGGTACTGGTAGGCGCCCCGGCCGAGCCGCTTCCGCTGGGCGTCTTTCCGCTGATCATGCAGCGGCGAAGTGTTGCTGGTTCTTTAATTGGCGGAATTCGGGAGACGCAGGAGATGCTGGATTTCTGCGGTCAAAATGATATCGTTTCCGACGTTGAGATTATACCAATCGACAAAATAAACGAAGCATACGAACGGATGCTGAAAAGCGATGTGAAATACCGCTTTGTCATCGATATGGCCACGCTTTAGCCCCAGACAAAAACAATTATGCTTTCGCTGCCTGCGTAGCTAGTTGCTCCGCAGGCAGCAGTTTTTATATTTCTTTCCGCTTCCGCATGCACACGTCTCGTTCCGGCCCGGCTCACGCCCACCATGAATCCGTGCGACGTTCTGATTAAATAGGTTCCTTCTAACGGTGACTGAAAGCTGCTCCATGCGTGCATCAGCATACGCATATATGCGTTTGTAACTTTCGCAAAAAAAGTCAGGCGTACAAAAATCCAGTTCTGGAGTCCAATTGCGATTGCGTGGGCAGCCTCCAAAGCAAAGCTTTAGCCACTGGCACGACTTGCACCGGTCAGGGAGCGTCGTCTTAAGACTGGAGAAGCGGTCAAACAGCGGATTTGCCATGATTTCTTTTAAAGAGTCACTTCCAACGTTACCCAGTTTCCAGTCTGAGTGGATATAGAAATCGCACGGAAACGCATCGCCATTTTGCTCCAGGATTAAAGTCCTGCCGCAACTTTTTGCATGCGCACAAAGCTCTGCACCTCTATCAAGGTACACGTTCATCAGGCTGTCGAAGAAGCGAACTGATATGGTGGGATTCCCATCGTTAAACCAGTAGTCAAAGGCCTCACACAGAAAGTCTCCAAATTCCTGGGCTGTTATTTCGTAGGTGCCGGGCTGATCTACCCGCTGAGATTGAAAGTTCATGCACGGTATAAACTGGACGTAGTGGAAGTGGTGTTTCCTGTAAAACTCGAAGAGTTCACTGGCCTTCCCAACGTTTCCTTTGTGGATGACCGACAATACGTTGAAGTCCACCTTATGCTTTTCCAGCAGAGCAACTCTCTGCATTATCCTGTCGAAGCTTCCTTCACCGCGGAAGTTTACACGGCGGGCGTCGTGAATCGGACGGGGACCGTCGATGCTGACGCCGAGCAGGAAATTGTGCTTCTTAAAGAACTCAGCGAACTTTTCCGTGATCAAGGTTCCGTTCGTTTGCACACTGTTAGCGATGTGGGTGCCTGGAGGTGCGTACCTGGTTTGGAGCCAAATGACTTCCTCAAAAAAATCATAACCGGCCAGTAAAGGTTCTCCGCCCTGCCAGGCAAAAGAAACAGCGCCCTTTGAGAGCGCCATGTATTCCTTGATAAACTTCTCCAGAAGCGTAGAATCGATGCGATTGATTCTTGGCCCCGGTCTTCCCCCGCACGTGCTGTAATAGCAATAATCGCAGGCAAGATTACAGTCTTCAGATACCGTCTTCCACATTACCCCGAAGTTGTGGTTCGGTGCTGCCGAACAGCTTTGACTCATAGTACTCCCTCTATGCATCAGCAGACAAAAACCGACGTAGGCAGGAAGTTGTTGAACTGAAGAGCCTGCTGCTTGAAGCGTTATGTAGCGCGCGTAGAAGTATTTCCAGGAAAACTGGACTTCAATATCTTTTTATATGTTATGTGCAGTGTCAACTTCATCTCGAGTTTTTGCATCCGCTGCGCAGACACTCGCGCAACCCGCTACTCTGCGGGGGGCAAAGGCCGATTGGTTTAGGAGCCCCGTTTTGGAGGAGTCGCTCCTGGATGTAAAAAAGGCGCCCTTCACCGGTGCCCTTTGTAGTTTTGTAATTCTCTGTTTACATCAAAACGCGATCTTAAAACCAGCCTCATCCAGGGAACGATTCATGGCCCGGCTTTTCTGCGCAGCAGGTTCTGTCTGTGCATAATCAACCATAATTCGACGACGCACTTCTTCAAATGGCTGAACAGTTGGCGCGGTCCGATCGTCCAGACGCACAATCATGACTTCACTTCCGTACAGAAATGGTTCAGATATTTCGCCCGGCTTAAGCTGGCGCAGTTGATTCTTAAAAGCTTCCCCACGGAAATCGTCATTTACCGTGCCGATAAGGCCACCACGGCTGCGTGTGGAGATCGCCTGGCTCTCCCGCCGCGCCAGTTGTGCGAAATCTTCCTCTGAAGTGATCCGGCTTCGGATTTCTGACAGCGAAGCCTTTGCCTTTTCAATCTCCTCCGCCTTGGTTGCGGGGGGCAGCGTCATATTGATGCGCTTGCTGATTTCGCGCAGCGTTACCTGAGCGGCACTGGTGTACTTATCAAGGTGATCATTATAGTAGGAGCGAAGCTCAGCATCTGTTACACGCGCGTTACCTGGATCAAGATTGCGTCGGCGATACTCAGCTACGATTTCTGATTCTATGATGCCATCAATCGCCTGCTTGTACTCGGGATCATTAGTCAACTTAAGGTCGCGCGCTTCACGGGCAATCACGTGATTGGTAATGGCCGGAGCGACCTTTACAACTTCCATGCGCTCGGCTTCGGTGAGTTGCCCCCAGTCTTTGCCAGTAAGCCGGATATCGCTCAAGAAATCATTAAGGGTGTACTTAAAGTCATCCACCTGCACAATCGCGGTGTCAGTTGTCAGAGCATCTGCGCCCTGGTAATTTGCCCTGCTGATCGCGTTACGATTTACCTGCACGTTATACTTCTTCCATAGTCGGTCCAGGATTTCTTCACGGGTCTGTTCCACGGTCTGTCGGCGTTGCTCTTCGTCCGTAGTAACCTTCTCTACAAGCTGACCTTTAACTGCGTCGAAGTCTACGACTTTTGTCGTCGTCCGATCCTCAATCACCAGGATGTTCAACCCCATGGGAGTCTTTACGACTTCGCTGATGGAGGTTCCTTCCATGGTGTTAGCAGTGCGTGTGAGTTCATCCCAAAACCCGGCGGCGGAGGAAAACCTGACAGGTTCTGTTGCAGACACTACAAAATCTTCATCCTTCGTTTCTGCTGCCAGCTCGTCGATGGTGCGCCCGTCAACCAGCTTTTCGCGAAGGCGTTCAGCCAGCCGGGTTGCTGAAGATACTGCATCTTCATTTAGCGGAACAAGCACTACCTCACCGGCCGTCAGTGGCGACGACAATACCTTGTCATCCAGCTCCGCTGGAGTCTGACGCAGGTAAAAAGGGGATACCGCATGGAGTATTCGTTTCGCAGCCTCAGCGCTGCCTGAAATCTGGGTGGCCAGTTCTGTAAGCGTGTCGCCTTCTTCCGCAGTCACCATTTCATAGGTGGAAACATGCAATGCCCGGATCACGGTCTGCGCAGGCTGAGTGAACCGTTCGTCCAGGTTCTTGTCATAAAACTCCCTGGCGACCTTCTCCGTCAGGTTGTTAAGCGCGGGTACAATTTCTTTTTCGTAGTAGATGCGGTTTAAAAGCGCCTGGTCCTGGCTGCTGATTGCTTTGGCCACTTCCGGTGTGGTTTCACTAATGCCGGCTTCACGGGCCTTCTGTAGTAAAACCTGCTCCCAGGCTAACCGCTTAACCACTTCTTCTTTGCTCTTGCGAGGCAATGTGGCAAACTGGTGTGGACTTACGTGTTGAAACTCAGCCGGACGACGGTGCGCCAGCGTGGAGCTAACCTCTTCCCTGGTTAATTCGCCGCCGTTCCAGGTAGCCAGCACCTCGGGCAAGGCGTCCAGGGTAGGCCGCTTAATTGATGCACTGCTCGCGTGGTTCAAAGCTTCGCCGGCTTCCGCCGACGCTGAAGTCTGCTGCTGGCGCGATGCTTCGCTGGCTTTAGCGTCTACCTTAATCGGTGAACCGGGATCCTGGGCCATTAATACGGCTGAAGTAAAACCAAACGTCATAACAATGGCGAATAGTGTGGCGTTGCGCATGATCAAAAAGAAGCTCCTTCCACATCCTGCGTGCGCGGGCCCCGACATCCCGTTACACATCTGCGTGCTACATGCCAAAGCTGCACTTTGTTCCGCGCTTCTCTTGAGTGGTATAAACGGTTGGTTTATTTCATTGGACATACCGCCTTCAGTATCGTCTCAACTGTAAAAACTGAAGTTCAATTTTCCCTGAGAGATTAACACCCATGTCGCAAAGTTCCATAGTGAAATCCAAGTCATCTCCCTGTTGTATCGGCTGCGTGGTAATTGGTGTAATTGCCATAGGCATAGTAGCGGCATTAAGCATTTGGGGGTACCGGTTTTTCAAAGAGAATATCGGCATCCATAATGTGGCAGCACTCGCTGATCCGCCGCTGGATGTTTCCCCTGGGGCCATGTTCCCTGAAGCAGTCGGAGATTTCACCAGGGTGGCTCTTAACGAAGAAGCACCGCAAATCCCGGGGTTGGAAAACATCGATACTACCAGCATTATTACCGCACGGTATGCTGATCCGGCAGAACACCTGCTCCATACGGTAGCCATTCCGACAGACGAGGCGCAGAATCTCCGCCGGCAACAGGCGGGGCCCCTTACCATGGGACGCGGCAAAGCAAATGCTCCAGAGGTGGCCATCAGCATCAAGAACCCGGTAGATGGAAACTCCACAACGCTTACCTGGTCCAAACCCAACTGGACCATCATGCTGTACACCACATCCACTGTCGCAGTAAAGTTCCTTGATGCGTACAAGCCCCCAACCGGTACTGAAGACGGCACCGGGCCGGCTGTCGAAGTTGAATCAAATGGAACCACAGCAACCGCAACCACTGCGCCGGAAACTACAGAGCCTGCATCGCCTGCGGCAACTGAAGCACCGGCAGTTGCACCAGAAAGTAATACGGACGCAACGACTACTGCTCTGTAGCTGATCCTTAACCTTGCTAAATGATAAACGGCTGGATCACCAGGTGGTGGTCCAGCCGTTTCATTAATTCGTATTTTCTCTTTTGCTAAAGCTGCTGCGTGCCCGATTTCCCATCTGGCTCGTCGGTATCAATCTGCGCCTTTTGAAGCTTCCCGCTGTAATCCACGTAAACGCTTTTCCACTCCGTATAGAAATCCAGAACGGTGTGGCTGGCTTCACGGTGGCCGTTGCC